>JBBSCK010000056.1:0-16973 GCA_038250335.1 Caulobacterales bacterium | reverse complement strand
GACCCAGCCAGCTGGGCACGGACGGAGACCCACTGGTCAGGCTGAACAGACCGTCGCCGGTCCGCAGCGCCTGGCGGGGGTTGAACCGGATCCACCGCTTGAGCTCGTGCAGGAAGGCGGCGTCGTTCAGCTGGACGGTGTTGCCCTCGACGACCAGATCGCGGACGCGGTTCATCTGAGGCCGGTCGGTGATGAGGACCAGATCGACGCCGGGAACCCGGGCCGCCGCCGCCAGCATCCCCAGATCGACCGCGCTGACCGTTCGGCCATCATAGTCCGCGCGCGTAGACTGGCGGCGGGGAATGGCGTCGAACAGACTTGAGAGTGAAGCATCGCCTTGGACATAGGCGAACGTCAATCCACCGATGTCGCCGGGCTGAAAGGTAACCTCGCCCGGACGCCCGCGCGCAGCTCCGGCAAGGGCGAGATTTTCGGCAGCGCCGCCGAGGCTGACGAACAGGTGATGATCGTCGGGATCGACGACGGGTGTCCGCCGCGACAGGTCCGGCAGGATGTCGATCCGCCCCTCGCCCAGGCGGAAGCGCCAAGGCTGGGTGTTGTGCCCGTTTGGGGCGAGAGTCGCATAGCGCACCAGCTCGGCGAGCTCGGGCCGCGCGGCCAGTACCGAGCGCGTCTGTGCGACGGCCGCCGTATAGTCCGGCATTGATCCCATACCGCGCAGACCTAGCCAGGTCGCGCCGGCTCCGGCTGCGAGCGTCAAGGCGCCAGTGGCCAGCAGGGTTCGCCGGTTCATCGCTGAGCTCCTGGGCCCGCTATGTGGAATAATAACTCAACATCAGAGAGACCGTTGGGGTTCCCAGAAGCCGATTGGTCACGCGGCCGAGGCCGCCTTCGCTCATCTGGGCACGCCCATAGCCGCCGATGTCACCAGCCTTGCCTCAGGATCAGCGGCGTGTTCGAGGATCCGGGCTGCCTGCGGAAAGCCGTCGCTCCGGACCACGCCTGTGCTGGTCCCGATCTCGTGAAGTTGCCGATCAGGCGGCCGCAAAAGATCAAAAAAGCTTCCCGGCGTAATGAGGCCTGATCCAATCGAACCCACGGCCACGAAGGGGATTAGACTGTCGTTTGCGTCTCCAAAAAGATTGGCGCAGAATCGATGGATAAACGAAGAGAACCACGCTGTGGCTACCCACACCACGATATCGTCCGATTTCCGCTGCTTCCCATTTGCTTCCCGGAAGGGCGCGAGGGCGGCCGGGAAACAGGACGTGGCCCCGGAGGGGAAGTCTAAGTCATTGATTGCGTTCGGTCCGACTGGAGCGGGCGAAGAGATTCGAACTCTCGACCCCAACCTTGGCAAGGTTGTGCTCTACCACTGAGCTACGCCCGCACTTCAGTCGGAGGCGGGCCTATAGCGGAGGGGCGATCCCCACCGCAAGACCTCTCGGCACAAATTCCGACGACCTTGAGACCAGGACGCGGATAAGGCTCAGGCAGCGAGCCCCGGACTCCTGGATCCTGGGCGAGCGGTAGCCTCTCACTCAGGCAAGCTGATCGGCTTCGCCGATCAGCGCGGCGCCATCCGGATAGCCCCGTCCAGCCGGATACATTCACCGTTGATATAGACGTTGCGGGCCAGCTCCAGCACCAGCGACGCATAGTCCGAGGGCTTGCCTAGGCGGCTGGGGAAGGGGATCTGGGCGGCCAGGGCGTCCTGGATCTTCTGGTCCATGCCGGCCATCATCGGCGTCCACATGATGCCGGGCAGGATCGTGTTCACCCGGATGCCCTCCTGTGCCAGATCCCGCGCGACCGGCAGGGTCATGGCATAGACGCCGCCCTTGGACGCCGCATAGGCCGCCTGACCGACCTGGCCGTCCTGGGCCGCCACCGAGGCGGTGTTGACGATCAGGCCGCGTTCACCGTCCTCCAGCGTGTCGAGTGTCACCATGCCCAGCGCCGACTGCGACAGGACGCGGAAGGTGCCGAACAGGTTGACCCGCACGGTGCGCTCGAAGCTGGCCATGTCGTGGGCGCGGATTTCGCCGGTGTCCTTCTTGCGGCTGACGGTCTTCTGGCCCGTGGCGATGCCGGCGCAGTTGACCAGCAGCCGCTCCTGGCCGTGGGCAGCGCGGGCTTTTTCGAAGGCGGCGGCAACCGAGGCGTCGTCGGTCACGTCCACGGCGCAGAAGACGCCGCCGATCTCGGCCGCGATGGCCTCACCCTTTTCGGCGTTGAGATCGAACAGGGCGACCTTCGCCCCCGTCGCGGCAATGGCCCGCGCCGTGCCCTCGCCGAGCCCCGAGGCCCCGCCTGTCACCACAGCCGCGATCGACCCGTCGAGTTTCATGGAATTTGTCCCTATATCCCGATCTGAACTTCTGATCGCTGCGGGGATTTAGCCGCCATGACCACCAAAGCCAAACCTGACCCAGGGCCCGTTACCCCCGAAGACGCTATTGATCCCTCAAAGGCCCTGGTCCCGGCCGTCCAGCGGGTCAACGAGATGCGGGTACGCCAGGGCTTCTGGCCCAAGGTTGGCCGGGTTGCAGCCCGCATCCCTTTCGCCAGTCAGGTGGTCGCCGTCTACTACGCTGCGCGCGACCCCGAGACGCCGATGGCGG
This sequence comes from Caulobacterales bacterium, assembly GCA_038250335.1. Lineage (GTDB taxonomy): Bacteria > Pseudomonadota > Alphaproteobacteria > Caulobacterales > Caulobacteraceae > Brevundimonas. The sequence goes on along the minus strand of JBBSCK010000056.1, from coordinate 14,388 downwards.
CCAAGGGGATCATGCTGGGGGCGTTGGCCTATTTCGTCATGCCGCTGGACGCCATTCCCGACGTTCTGGCCGGCATCGGCTTCACCGACGACGCCGCTGTCATCACGGCGGTGATCGCCACCCTCGGTGCCAATGTCCGCAAACACCATCGCGAGCTGGCGCAGAAGGCCCTGGACCGGCTGCGCAGATCCTCCCCCGACGGAGGAGGACGCGATCAGTAGGCCTGACGTCCGCTGGGTGCCTGTGGCCCGACCGTCGTGTTCGACCTCAGCCAGCCGACGATCGATAGCCGGTCGCGCGGGGCGAAGGAAGCGACCTGGGTCACGGCGTGGCGGGTCGGCACCTCGAACAGGTTCAGCGCATTGAAGGCCGGAACCCAGCCGTGCGCGATATGGCCGTCCGGCCCGTAGAACACCAGATTGCCACCCCAGTCCGCGCGCCAGTCGCGGCTGAAATTGAGCACATAGCCATAGAGCCGGTTCTTGCCCGGGGAGACGTCATTGTGCGCGGTCAGCACATGGCCCGGCCGGTAGCGCGAGGCCTGGGCGTCGGCCAGGTCGATACGGTCGTCACCCGTCAGGGTGCGGGCAAAGGCGACGAAGGCCTCGCCATTGAGGAAGTCCAGCACCGCGTCGGCCGCGTCGCCCTTTGCGGTCCCGGGTTCGCGTTCGGCCGCCAGTCGGCGGGTGTCGAAGATATACTGGGTCAGGGGGCTGGACCCGTCGACCGCCGCCTCGTCCAGCCAGGCCTGTTTGGCGGGATCCTCGGCGACGCGGCCGTCGAGCGGCAGCTCCAGAAAGGTACCGCCGGCGGCCACGGTCGTCTTCCAGCGCGTTTCCGCCTCGAGCGCATCCGCCACGGCCCCGGCGCTGTCGTTGGCCAGCACACCCGGCACGTGCAGGCGTTTTCCGCCCGCCGCGAATGCCCGGGCCAGCGCCTCGACGTCCAGATCGGGCGCCAGCCGGATCACGATTCGACGGTCACCACGACCTTGCCCATGACGGTCCGGTCCGACAGGGCCTGGATGGCCTCGTGGGCTCGCTCCAGCGGGAAGGTCCGGGATACGCGTGGCTTGATCTTGCCCTCGGCCCAAAAGGCCATCAGGTCCGCGACATTGGCCCTGTGCCCCTCGGGGTCGCGGGCGGCGGCGGCCCCCCAGAACACACCGATCACCGACACCGACTTCAGCAGCGTCAGGTTCAGCGGGAAGGACGGGATGCCTGCGGGAAAGCCGACCACCAGATAGCGGCCGTTCCAGTCCATCGACCGCAGGGCCGGCTCGGCATAGTCACCGCCGACCCCGTCGTAGACGACGTCCGGGCCGTCGCGGCCGGAGGCCAGTTTGAACTCGCCCGACAGCTCCTTCTGGGCCGCCTTGTCCATCTTTCCGGACGGATAGATCAGGCCGTTGTCGGCCCCCAGCTCCAGCGCGAACTGCACCTTGTCGTTGGTCGAGGCGGCGGCGGTCACCTGGGCCCCCAAGGCCTTGCCCAGTTCGACCGCGGCGGCCCCGACGCCCCCGGCCGCGCCCAGCACCAGCAGCCGCTCCCCCGGCTTCAGCTGGGCCCGGTCCTTCAGCGCATAGTACGAGGTGCCGTAGGTCATCACCAGCGCGGCACCCTCCTCGAACGACATGGCGTCGGGCATCCTGATCAGGGTCTCGGCGCGCACGGCGATGCGTTCGACCATGCCGCCCCAGCCGGTCATGGCAATGACCCGGTCGCCCTTGAATACGCCCTTGACGCCCTCGCCCACCGCCTCGACCACGCCGGCGATCTCGCCCCCTGGCGAAAAGGGACGCTCCGGCCGAAACTGGTATCTGTCCTCGATGATCAGGGTGTCGGGAAAGTTCACCCCCACCGCCTTGACCTCGACGATCACCTCGCCCGGCTTCGGGGTCGGGTCCAGCACCTCCTCGACCACGAGGGAGGCGGGACCGCCGACAGTTTTCGAGAGCACAGCGCGCATGTTTTCGGGTCTCGCTTCGCCCGGTGTTCCGGTCGCGCGGTCGCGCGGCCGGGGACCCACCGGTCAGGATGGTTCTTGGGTGACCATGAGGCTAAAGAGCGCCACGCCCGAATGAAAGAGGCGAGTTCAGGAGACGCGCATGCCCAGACCCGCCCTCATCCTCCACGGCGGCGCGGGGGCCCGGCGCGAGCGGAACTATGACCGCGAGATCGTCCACATGCGCGAGGTGGTTCAGGCCATGGCGGCCCGCCTGTCGCAGGGGGCCATGGCTCTCGACGTCGTGGTCGAGGCGATCGTCCTGCTGGAGGATTCAGGCCTCTATGTCGCCGGTCGCGGAGCCTCGCCCAATCTGGCCGGAACCTATGAGCTGGACGCGAGCCTGATGGACGGCGCGACCCGCCGGGCCGGGGCCGTCGCCGCCTTCGAGGGCTATCGCAACCCGGTCCGGGCCGCCCGCGCGGTCATGGACAATACCCCCCACGTCCTGCTCGCCGGATCGGGGGCTACCCGTTTCGCTGCCGAACAGGGGCTGGACCCGGTCGGGGACCCCGAGGCATGGTTCACCCGCGCGGGCCAGGGCGAGGACAACCACCCGCCGGGCCAGGGGCGTTCGGCCGCACTGGCCCACGGCACGGTCGGCTGCTGCGTGCTGGACGCTGAAGGCCGGCTGGCGGCCGGAACCTCGACCGGCGGGGTGTTCGGCAAGATGCCCGGCCGGGTCGGCGACGCCCCTCTTCCCGGTGCCGGTGTCTGGGCCACGGATCGGGTCGCGGTCTCCTGCACCGGGCAGGGGGAATATTTCATCCGCACGGCGGCGGCGGCCGGTATCGACTGGCGGGTCGCGGCGGGCCAATCCCTGCAGGCCGCGACCGCCGCCGCCATCGCCGGGATCGAAGCCATGGGCGGCGACGGCGGCATGATCGCCCTGGATGCGCAGGGTAACCACGCCGATCCCTTCAACAGTCAGGGCATGAAGCGCGCCTGGCTGACCCCCGACGGCGAGATCGGGGTCGAGGTGTTCGGAAAGTAGGTCGCGGGTGGCTGGACCGCGCGAGGACATTGCCCGGTCACGAGCCACCAGCTACCAGCCACCTGACACATTACACCGCTGTAACGTGCGCCGCGCGCCGGCCCTGATACGCTGCGGCCAAACCCCTGGAGCCCGAGCCATGAAGTCGCGTCTGTTGTCGGCGGTCGCCGCCCTCGCCCTGCTGTCGGCCGCGCCTGTTCTGGCCCAGACCCCGGCCGCGCCGCCCGCCGCGATTGCGGTTCCGCCGCTGGGCTTCGCCAAGCGGACCCTGCCCAACGGCATGGACGTCTATACGGCCCGCGACACGACGACCTCGAACGTCACGGTCCAGGTCTGGTACCGCGTCGGCTCCAAGGATGATCCCCAGGCGCGCTCCGGCTTCGCCCATCTGTTTGAACACCTGATGTTCAAGGCCACCAAGGATTTCCCGGACGAGACTTTCGACCGCCTGACCGAAGACGTGGGTGGCAACAACAACGCCTTCACCAGTGACGACGTCACCGCCTATTTCCAGACCATCCCGGCCAATCACCTGGAGCGGCTGATCTTCGCCGAGGCCAGCCGTCTGGGCTCTCTCGTCGTCAACGAGGACGTGTTCGAGAGCGAGCGTGACGTGGTCAAGGAAGAATACCGCCAAGGGGTCCTGGCCCAGCCCTATGGCCGGCTGTTCAGCCTGTTCGTGCCCGCGACCATCTATCAGGACAGCCCCTATCGCCGCTCGACTATCGGCTCGATCGAGGATCTGGATGCCGCGACGATCGAGGATGTGCGCCGTTTCCACGCGACCTACTACCGCCCCGACAACGCCTTCCTGATCGTGGCGGGCAATTTCGATCAGGCGCAACTGGACGGCTGGATCGACCGCTATCTGGCCCCCATCCCCAACCCCGACCGCCCGCTGCCGGCCAACAATGTTGTCGAGCGTGAGCCAACCGGACCCCGCGAAATCACCTTCCACGTCCCCAATGTGCCGCTGCCGGCCGTCGTCCTGGCCTGGCCGACCGTGGCCTACAGCGACGCCGACCGCATTCCCCTGACGGTGCTCGACGGCATCCTGTCGACCGGCGAGAGCTCCCGGCTCTATCGCTCGCTGGTCTATGAGCAGCAGTTGGCGGTCCAGGCCTCCTCGAGGCCCGACTTTGCCCAGCAGGCGGGCTACATGTCCGCCTTCTCCATCATGGCCGGTGGCAAGACGCCCGACGAAGGCATCGCCGCGCTCCGGGCCGAGGTCGCCCGCTTCCGCGACGAGCCCGTCACCGCGGCCGAACTGGCCGAGGCCAGGAACGAACTGGTGGCGGCAGCCCTGCGCAGCCGCGAAACCATCGACGACCGTGCCAATGTCCTCGGCTTCGCGCTGATCAACGCCAACGACGCCTCGGTCGCCGACCGCGAGATCGCCGAGATTCAGGCCGTGACCGCCGCCGACATCCAGCGCGTCGCCCGCCGCTATCTGACCGACCAGCGCAGCGTGACCCTTCGCTATCTGAATGCCGACGACGCCAACCCGGTGAGAGAACAGGTCACCGAGGTCACCGCCCCGGTCCAGATCGCCGATCTCGCCCCCGTGGGGCAGATCTTCACCCTGCTGCCCGAAGCCGACCGCGCACCCCTGCCCGCGACCACCGAGGCCGTTTCGCCGGCGACCCCGGCGGTGACCGACTTCCGCCTCGACAACGGCCTGCGCGTTCTGGTCGTCGAGAAAGACGGCCTGCCGCTGGTTTCGGCCCGCCTGAGCTTTGACGCCGGGCAGGCCGATGAAGCCACCGGAAAGGCGGGCGTGGCCTCAATGACGGCCGCCCTGCTGACCCAGGGCACCACGACCCGCACAGCGCCCCAGATCGCCACCGAGATCGAACAGCTGGGGGCCAGCATCGGCGCGGGCGCGGGGTCCGACTTCTCCAACGTCTTTGCCAATGCCCCGGCCAACGTCTTCCCCCAGGCCTTGGCCCTGATGGCCGACCTCGTCCTCAACCCGACCTTCGCCGAGGAAGAACTGGACCGCCAGCGGACCCAGTCGCTGGATGGCCTGCGTATCGCCCTGACCACGCCCGGCTCCATCGCCGCCCAAGCGGCCGCGCGAGTTGTCTATGGTGCGGCCCCCTACGGTTCGCCCGGCGGCGGAACACTGACGACGCTGCCCTCCATCACCCGCGAGGATGTGGTGGCCTTCCACGCCGCCGGCTATCGGCCGTCGGATGCGACCCTCGTCTTCTCCGGCGATATCGACGAGGCTGCGGCCCGGGCCATGGCCCGGTCTGCTTTCGGCGACTGGCGCGCGACGACGCCCGTTGCCCCGGCGGCCATCGCCCCGGCGGGTGAACCCCGCCCGGCGCGCATCGTCGTCATCGACCAGCCGGGCGCGGGCCAGGCCGCCGTCACCGTCGCCATGCGCGGCGTCTCGCGCACAGACGCCGACTATTTCCCGCTGACCCTGGGAAACACCCTGCTGGGCGGCAGCTTCACCTCGCGACTCAATCAGGAAATCCGTATCAAGCGCGGCCTCAGCTACGGCACCCGCTCGTCCCTTGGCGTGCGCCGCGACGACGGTCTGTTCACCGCCAGTGCCCAGACCCGCAACGACGCTGCTGCCGAGGTCGCGGACCTGATCCTGGCCGAGGTCGAGCGCCTTTCGACGACCCGGCCCACAGACTCCGAATTGACCACCCGCCAGGCCATCCTGACCGGGGCCTTCGGCAGTTCGCTGGAGACGGTGGACGGTCTGGGTGCCCTCGTCGCCGGCCTGGCCCTGTACGACCTGCCGATGAGCGAACTGGCTGACTATGTCGGCAAGGTCGAGGCCATCGACGGCCCGGCGGTCGAGGCCGCCTTTGCCCGCCACCTGCCGGTCGACCGGGCCAGCCTGGTCATCGTCGGCGACGCCGCCCTGTTCATCGACGCCCTGCGCGCCAGTCACCCAGGCGTCGAGGTCATCCCGCTCTCGGCCCTGAACCTCGACAGCGCGGCGCTGCGATAGGTCGCCCGGGCCCGGAGACCTGTCAGTCCAGCCGGCGGGCTTCCTCGGGCAACATGACCGGCACGCCGTCGCGGATCGGATACGCCAGTTTGGCCCCCTTCGAGATCAGTTCGCCCGCGCCGCGGTCGTAGTCGAGCCGGCCGCGGGTGACCGGGCACACCAGCACCTCCAGCAGGCGAGGATCGACGGAAGACGGGGTGTTGAAAGTGTCGGACATGGTTCCGTTTCCCGTGAGGCCGCGCCGAAGCAGCGAACGACCGCGTCGTGAGCGTTAGCGGCTCACCTACTGCATCGGCGTGAGCGAGTCGCCATCGCCGGGTTCGGCGGCGTCGATCCGCATCAGCGCCGTCAGGACAGCGACCCGGTCGCTCAGGGTGAGCGATTCCAGCAGGGCCTGTTTCTCCGCCGCCTCGAACGGCAGGGCCATGGACAGGCTGTTGATCAGCGCCTCCTGGGGCGCGGCGTCGGCCGTGTCCCAGTCGATCTCGAGCTGGCGGCGCTCCAGATAGGCGCGCAGGGCCCCCAGGAAGGTCTCCCGATCGAACGCCTCGCCGCCCGTCGTCGCCGTGAGATCGGCCTCGAACGGCGCAAAGGTGGCGCGGACCTGACGATAGGGGGTCTGGGTCGGCATTTCCGAGGCCACCCGGAACCGGGCGACTCCGGTCAGGGTGACCAGATAGCGGCCGTCGGAGGTCTCGGCGAAACCGGTGATCCGCCCGGCGCACCCGACCGCCGACAGGCTGGGCAGGCGCTGCGGCCCGCCGACGGGCTGGATCATGCCCAGTACCCGCTCGCCGGCCATGGCGTCGTCGATCATGTTCAGATATCGCGGCTCGAAGATGTTCAGCGGCAGCTGGCCGCGTGGCAGCAGAATGGCCCCGGGCAATGGAAACACCGGGATCACCTGCGGCAGGTCGACAGCCTTCACATAGCCCTGGGCCAACGGTCCCTCCCCTAGGCGAACAGGATGGAGGACAGCCGGCGACGGCCGTCCTTTGCGACATCGGACGAAAGACCCGCCGCCTCGAACACCACCAGCAGCTGCTTTCTGGCCGCCTGGTCGTTCCAGTCGAGGTCGGCCTGGACGATATCGAGCAGGCTGGTCGCAGCCCCCTTGAAGTCGCCGGACGCCGCCTGGGCCAGCGACAGGTCGTAGCGGGCCTGATGATCGGACGGGTCGGCCCGAACCCGGGCTTCCAGCGCCGCGGTCTCGCCCGTAGGGGCAGCGGAGGCCAGCGCCAGCTGGGCGCGCAGGCTGATGACGCCGGCGTTCTTCGAGTCGGCCGGAGCCATGGCGATGGTCTGGCGCGCCTGTTCGGCGTCGCCGCCGGCCAGATAGACCCGCGCCATGCCGGCGATGGCCGTCTCGTTCTCCGGCTCCATGGTCAGGACGTGGGCGAAGGCCTGGGCGGCCCCGCCGAAATCTTCGAGGCCCAGCGATTCCTCGCCGAGCGTCAGAAGCTGCTCCACGTCGGTGTTGACAGCGGTTCCGCCGGACAGTTTCTCGATGAAGGCCTTGATCTGGCTCTCGGGTACCGCGCCCTGGAAGCCGTCGACCGGCTGGCCGTTGACGAAGGCATAGACGGTCGGGATCGACTGGACCCGCAGCTGGCCGGCGTAGGCCGGGTTCTTGTCGACGTCGATCTTGACCAGTTTGACCGCGCCGCCGGCCGCGCGGACCTGTTTTTCCAGCGCAGGGGTCAGGGTCCGGCACGGGCCGCACCAGGTGGCCCAGAAATCGACGATGACCGGCTGGATCTTCGACTGGGCGATGACGTCGGCCATGAAGCCGGCGTCGGACCCGTCCTTGATCAGGTCGTCGGCACCGGTCTCGGGAGTTGTTGGGTCGACAAGGCTCATGGACGGTCTCTGCGCGTGGCGAGGGAAATGAGGAAGGTTACAGATGGTCACGGGGGCGGAAAGACTCAAGCCGCCGCGAAATCGATCACCCGGGGCTCGCGGTCGATTTCGGCCAGGAACCGCCGGAACGCCTGCCGGGACAGGGCGGTGGTCGCCGTATTGGTCAGGGGGTGGAAGTTGACGATGTCGGCCTCCCACAGGTGCCGGTCCAGAACGAGGGTCACCTGCCGGGCGACGTCATTGATCAGGCCCAGGGCCGTGACCGAGCCGGGCCGGACGCCGAGCGTCTCCCACATCAGGACCTCATTTCCGAACGAAAGCCGATCCGAGCCGATCAGTTTCGGTGCCGCCTTCAGGTCGATGACCGTATCCTGACGGGCCGAGATCAGCCACAACCGCCCTTTCTTGTCCTTGAGGAACAGGTTTTTGGTATGGGCTCCGGGCATGGAGGCTTTCAGCTCAAGCCCCTCCTCCACCCGGAAGACGGCGGGGTGATCGCGGGTGCTCTGGTCCACGCCATGGCTGGCCATCCAGACCAGAAGGCGGTTGCGGTCAAACGGGGGCGAAGGTGACAGTTGAGCGGGCATGTCCGGCCGGGCTAGGAGTGTTTTCCCTGGATAGCCGAAGGATGCCTCGCCTTGGAACTGGAATGCTATCCCATGTCGGCCCGGCCGCCGGACATGGTCCCCGGGCGTCAGTCGCGGAACTGGATGGACGCCTTCGTCAGCCGCCATCCCTATCGCTGCCTGCCCCTGACCATGGCCAATACGACGGGGTGGGAGATCCTGTGCCCCTTCACCTTCAAGGCGGAGTGGAACGGGGGGCCGCAGCAGTCCGATATCACCATCACCCCGGAACGGCCGCAGCCCGAACTGGATCATTTCGTAACCTCGCATTTCTCGCGCGGGGTCCTGACCATGCATCCGCAGTATCTGTTCCGCACCCCGCCGGGCTGGGGGATGATCTGTTCGGGATCACCCAACCACGTGAAGGACGGCATCCAGCCCCTGGTCGGCCTGATCGAGACCGACTGGTTGCCCTTCCCCTTCACCATGAACTGGATCTTCACCCGGCCGGGACGGGTGAAGTTCGAGCGCGGCGAGCCGTTCTGCTTCATCAATCTGGTGGAGCACAGGAAGCTGGAACAGGTTCAGCCGGTGATCCGGACCCTGGAATCGAACCCCGTCATGAAGGGCCAGTTCGAGGCCTGGAACCGCCAGAGGACTGACTTCAACCAGCGGCTGGCCTCGGGCGACCCGGACGCGGCCAAGGAGGCCTGGCAGCGATTCTATTTCAAGGGCGAGATCCCCGAGGCCCTCGGCACGGCCCCGGACACCCATTCGAACAAGCGCCGGCTGAAGACGCCCCGGGTGGGGTGAAACGCACCGTCTCCTCCCCGTTGCGCAGCGATGGGGAAGAGACACGATCAATTCGCCAGTATGGCCTCCAGCCCTTCGCGCCAGCTGCGATAGGCCGGCCGCCAGCCCAGTTCGGCCTTGGCGCGGGCGTTGGAGATGCGTTTGCAGTCCAGATAGAAGCGACGCATGGCCTCGGACACCGACGGATCGGTCCAGTCGACCTCCGGCGGCGACGGCAGGTTCATCCGATCCGCCGCTGCGGCCATGACGACGTCAGCGGGGGAAGGGTCGTCGTCAGTCAGGTTGTAAATGCCACCGGGCCGGGGACGGTCTATTGAGGCGAACAGGCCGGACACGGCGTCCTCGACATGGACGCGGTTGAAGATCTGGCCGGGCTTGCGGACGATGCGGGCGCTGCCGTCGCGCAGCCGGTCGACCACCGACCGGCCCGGACCATAGATGCCCGGCAGGCGAAAGATCTGCACCGTCAGCCCCATGGCCAGACCGGCGTCCAGCCAGTCGGCTTCGGCATGGACGCGCCGCGCGCCCTCCAGGCTGGCGGCGTTCAGGGCGTCGTCCTCGAACACCCAGCCCCCGTCACGATCGCCATAGACGGACGTCGCGGAAACATAGCCGACCCAGTCGGGCAGGGCGGCGGAGGTTGTCAGGGCCGGACGCAGGGCCCGGGCACCCGGGCAACCCGTCGCGTCCGGCGGCGCGGTGACCAGGATGGCGGCGGACCCGCTGACCGCCTTGAACAGCGCCTCCGGATCGGCGGGATCGACCGCCGCGATGCCCTCGGCAATCAGGGCCGCGCGGCGGGCCGGATCACGCGACGTCGCCGCCACATGCCAGCCCCGGGCCAGGGCCCGATGGGCCGCCGCGAGGCCCAGATAGCCCGCGCCGAAGACCAGCAGGGACGCGCGCGTCATCGCCCCACTCAGACGGCCACAGCCGTGACAGGGGCAGGGGCCGGTTGGGGCTCCGATTGCGCATCAGGCACTGCCCTGATGGCCTGTGCCCGCTTGTCGTTCCAGGCCGAGACGCAGGGGATTTTCGACCGGTCGGCGCGGTCAGCGTAGCGTCGGGCGATGTCGGTGACGTCGGCCATCAGGCCCTCGGCAAGGGTGATCGGCTTCAGGCCAAGATCGCGGAACTGGTCATTGGCGACCGCCAGTTCGTTCTCGTCGGCCTCCTGGCGGGGATTGGCGACATTGTGGACTTCGGCCCCCGTCATGTCAGCGACCATCCGGGCCAGGTCGCGAACGCGACGGCTTTCGGTCATCTGGTTCAGGATCTTGACCCGGTCGCCGACCTCGGGCGGGTTGTTCAGCGCCAGTTCCACACAACGGACGGTGTCCTGGATATGGATGAAGGCGCGGGTCTGGCCGCCCGTGCCATGGACCGTCAGCGGATAGCCGAGCGCGCCCTGCATCAGGAACCGGTTCAGCACCGTGCCGTAGTCGCCGTCATAGTCGAACCGGTTGATCAGCCGCTCGTCCTGGCGGGTCTCTTCGGTCTGGGCGCCCCAGACGATGCCCTGGTGCAGGTCGGTGATCCGGACGCCGTCGTTCTTGGCATAGAACTGGAACAGCAGGGCGTCCTGGGTCTTGGTCATGTGATAGATCGAGCCGGGATTGGGCGGGAACAGGATCTCCTGCTCGGTCGGGCCGAAATCGGTCTGGACCGTGACGGTGAGATAACCTTCGGGGATGCGCAGGCCAGCGGTCGTATAGCCATAGACCCCCATGGTCCCGAGATGCGCCAGATGGACATCCAGACCGCTCTCGACGATCGCGGCCAGCAGGTGGTTGGTGGCGTTCAGATTGTTGTCGACCGTGTAGAGCCTGTGTCGCGCTGACTTCATCGAATAGGGAGCGGCGCGCTGTTCGGCGAAATGGACGACGCTGTCGGGGGCCACGTCCCGGATCAGGGCCACCAGCCGGTCGAACTCCTTGCCGACCGTCAGGTTGACGAAGCCGATCTCGCGCCCCGACAGTTCTTTCCATGCCGCGATCCGGTCGCCCATCGACCGGATGGGCGTCAGGGACTGAACCTCCAGCTCGTTGTCGATGTTGCGCCGGCTGAGGTTGTCGACGATCGTGACGTCCCAGCCCCGCGCCGAGAGATGCAGCGCCGTCGGCCAGCCGCAGAAGCCGTCGCCGCCCAGAACCAGAACCTTCATCGAGTTTTTTCTCCGTCCCTGTGTCTGCCTAGCCGATGCCGGGCGCGGGGGCAAAGCGCAGCGGTTGACGCAGCGCCCTACAGAAGTGGCGTGATCGCTGCACGCGCCGCCGCGCCCAGCGAGGCGTGCTTCAGCCCATAGGCGACATTGGCGCGCAACAGGCCCACCGGATCCCCGCAGTCATAGGTCGCCCCCTCGTATTCGAGGGCGTGAAACTCGCGGACCTTCATCAGCCGCGCCATGGCGTCCGTCAGCTGGATCTCGCCCCCCGCGCCGGTCTGCTGGTCGGCCAGCAGCGGGAAGATGTCGGGCGTCAGGATATAGCGGCCGGAGATGAACAGGTTGGACGGCTCGGTCCCCAGCGGCGGCTTCTCGACCATGCCGGTCATGCGATTCAGCCGACCCTCGCGGCCCTCGAGGGCGACGATGCCGTATTTGTGGGTCTCGCCCTGCGGCGCGGGCTCCACGATCACCACCGGACCGCCGGTGCCGGCGTGGGCGTCGATGGCCTGTTTCAGCGCCGGGGTGTCGGCCATCATCAGCATGTCGGGCAGCATCACGGCAAAGGGCTCGTCGCCGATCAGGTCCCGGGCGCAGAAGACGGCGTGACCCAGTCCCAGCGGGGCCATCTGGCGCACGAAACTCATCTCGCCGGGGTTCGGCAGGTCAGCCGTGACCAGTTCCAGGATCGCGTCCCTGCCCTTGGCCTTCAGCTGGGCCTCGATCTCGATCGCATGGTCGAAATAGTCCTCGATCGACCCCTGGCCCCGCCCCACGACGAAGATGATGTGCTCAATGCCGGCCGCCCGGGCTTCCTCGACGATGTGCGACAGAAGCGGCCGGTCGAACACATTCAGCATGTTCTTGGGCGTGGTCTTGGCGGCGGGCAGGATGCGCGTGCCCAGACCGGCGACGGGCAGCACGGCCTTGCGGACGCGGGACGGCGATGGACTCATGGAGGTTCCCCTGAAAGCACAGCCAGCCTAACGTATGTGGGCCATATTCGTCTCCTCCCCATCCAAAGGATGGGGAGGTGGCGCGGCCCTCCTTCACGGCCGTGACGGAGGGGTTCTTGAGGCAGGCGGGGTCCGTGGGGCGTGAACAACCCCTCCACCCCCCGCCAGGCGGCGGGCGGTCCCCCTCCCCATCGGCCAACCGGGCGACGGGGAGGAGACACTCATTCCACCGTGACCGATTTCGCCAGATTCCTCGGCTGATCCACGTCGGTGCCCTTCTGGACGGCGGTGTAATAGGCCAGCAGCTGAACCGGCACCGCATAGACCAGCGGCGCGATCAGGGGATGACAGTCGGGCGCATCGATCCGTCGGATGCCCGCACCGTGCGGATCGGGGGCCGTGCGCGGCGCGATCATGATGACGGGTCCGCCGCGGGCGGCGACCTCCTGCAGGTTGGAGGCGGTCTTTTCGAAGACCTCGTCGAGGGGGGCCAGGGCGATGGTCGGCGTGGCCTCGTCGATCAGGGCGATCGGGCCGTGCTTGAGCTCGCCGGCGGCATAGCCCTCGGCGTGGATATAGCTGATCTCCTTCAGCTTCAGCGCGCCTTCCATGGCCAGGGGGAACATCGCGCCCCGGCCGAGGAACAGGACGTCGGTCGCCTTCGACAGGTCCTGGGCGACGGCGCGGATGTCGGCGTCCATCTGGAGCGCCTCGGCGATCAGACGGGGGGCCTCGAACAGGGCCTTGACCAGTTCGCCCTCGGTCTGGCTGTCGATCCGGCCGCGCGCCACCCCGGCGGCAACCGCGAGCGCCAGCAGGGCCGAGACCTGGGCGGTGAAGGCCTTGGTCGAGGCGACGCCGATCTCGGGCCCGGCGTGGGTGGGCCACAGCACATCGGCCTCGCGCGCCATGGAAGATGAGTGGACATTGACCACGCAGGCGGTCTTCAGACCCCGCGCCTTGCACCAGGTCAGGCTGGCCAGGGTGTCGGCGGTCTCGCCCGACTGGCTGACGGCGACGGCCAGCGTGCCCGGGGTCACCGCAGGCGAGCGATAGCGGAACTCCGAGGCGATCTCGACGTCGCAGGGCAGGCCGGCGATCTTCTCGAAGGCGTAGCGGCCGATCTGGCCGGCGTAGAAGGCGGTGCCGCAGGCGACGATCTGGATGCGGTCGATCTTCGCAAAATCGATCGCCCCGGCCTGCAGGGTCTGCACCTTCGCCTTGCCGCTGATGAGGTCGAGGTAGTGGGACAGGGTGTGCTGGACGCTGTCGGGCTGTTCATGGATCTCCTTTTCCATGAAGTGGCGATAGGCCCCCTTCTCGACCATGGCCGAGGAGGCCGGGACCTGGACCACCGGGCGTTCAACCGGCGCGCCTGTCGCGTCGAACATGGTCGCACCCGAACGGGTCACGGCGACGTAATCGCCCTCTTCCAGATAGCTGATCGACTGGGTGAAGGGCCCGACCGCCAGGGCGTCGGAGCCCAGATACATCTCGCCCTCGCCCCAGCCGACCACCAGCGGGCTGCCACGACGCGCGCCCAGGATCAGGTCGTCCTCGCCCTCGATCAGCACCGCAAGGGCATAGGCCCCCGTCAGCCGGTCGAGCGTCGCCTTGAACGCCTGCAGCGGGGACTGGCCGGTGGCCAGCTGGTGATCCAGCAGATGGGCGACCACCTCGGTGTCGGTCTGGCTTTCGAACACCCGCCCCTCGGCCTGCAGTTCGGCCTTCAGCGCGGCAAAATTCTCGATGATGCCGTTGTGGACCAGGGCGACGCGGCCGGCCTGGTGCGGGTGGGCATTGGGTGTCGTCGGCGCGCCGTGGGTGGCCCAGCGGGTGTGGCCGATGCCGACGGTGGCGGTCAGCGGCTCGGCCGCCAGAACGGCCTCCAGTTCGCGGATCTTGCCTTTGGCGCGGCGGCGCTCGATCCGGCCATCCACCATCACCGCGACCCCGGCCGAATCATAGCCGCGGTATTCCAGCCGCTTCAGGCTGTCGATCAGCCGCAGAACCGCCGGGCCCGTGCCCGTCACGCCGATGATGCCGCACATGGGGGT
>JBBSCK010000055.1:0-17284 GCA_038250335.1 Caulobacterales bacterium | reverse complement strand
GGCTGCAAATGGGTCGACGGCAAGGTCACCGGCCCGACCGGCTGGAAGGAAGCCTACAAGGCGATGGTCGAGGCCGGCTGGCCCGCCCTGTCGGCCCTGCCCGAGCATGGCGGCCAGGGCATGCCCTCGGTCGTGGCCATGGCGTTCGGGCAGTTCACCGCAGCCGCCAGTGCCGCCTTCTCGATGTATCCGGGCCTGACCGCGGGCGCCTACTGGGGCCTGAACGCCAACGGTTCTGACGAACAGAAGGCCACGTATCTGCCCAGGATGGCGTCCGGCGAATGGGGCGGCACCATGAACCTGACCGAGCCGCAGTGCGGCACGGACCTGGGCCTGATCCGTACCAAGGCGGTTCCCAACGGCGACGGCAGCTTTAACATCACCGGCCAGAAGATCTGGATCAGCTCCGGCGAGCACGACTTTACCGACAACATCATCCACCTGGTGCTGGCCCGGATCGAGGGCGCGCCCGAGGGCATCAAGGGCATCAGCCTGTTCGTCGTGCCGAAGGTCTTCGTCAATGGCGACGGCTCGCTGGGCGAGCGCAACGTCGGTGCCGCCTGCGCCGGCCTCGAGCACAAGATGGGCATCCACGGCAACGCCACCTGCGTCATGGCCTATGAGGACGCCAAAGGCTGGCTGGTCGGGCCCGAGAACAAGGGCATGGCGGGCATGTTCGTGATGATGAACGAGGCCCGTCTCGGCACCGGCCTGCAGGGTCTGGCCATCGGCACCGCCGCCTATCAGGCCGCCGTTGAGTTCGCCCACGACCGGCTGCAGGGGCGCTCGCTGACCGGACCCAAGAGCCCGGAACTGCCGGCCGATTCCATCATGGTCCACCCCGACGTGCGCCGCATGTTGCTGGAGGCCAAGGCGTTTGTCGAAGGCGGCCAGGCCTTCACCCTGTGGACCGCGCTCCAGGCCGACCTTCAGCACTCGGACGATCAGGCGACCGCCCAGAAGGCCCACGACTATATGGGTCTGATCACGCCTGTGCTGAAAGCCTATCTGACCGACAAGGGCTTCCATGTCGCGTCGCTGGCCATGCAGGTGCACGGCGGCTCGGGCTATACCGAGCATTTCCCGGCCAGCCAGTATCTGCGCGATGCCCGCATCACCATGATCTACGAGGGGGCCAACGGCATCCAGGCGCTGGATCTGGTCGGCCGCAAGCTCCCGGCCAACGGCGGTCGCGCCATCATGAGCTGGTTCGCCGACATCGACGCCTTCGTGGCCGAGCACGGTGCCGATGGCCCGGTGAAGCCCTTCGTCGACGGCCTGGCGGATGCGAAGAAGACGCTGCAGGAGGGCACGATGTGGCTGATGCAGAACGGCATGCAGAACCCCGACAACGCTGGTGCGGCGTCCACGGACTATCTGCATATCTTCGGCCTGACGGCCTTGGCCTATGTCTGGGCCCAGATGGCCGTCGCGGCGCAAAAACAGATCGATGCAGGTACCACCGATCCCTTCTATGTCACCAAGCTGCAGACGGGCCGCTACTTCGTCGAACGCATCCTGCCCGACGCCCACGGCCATCTGGTCAAGCTGAAGACCGGGGCCGAGGTGCTGATGGCCATGCCCGCCGAGGCGTTCTAGAAAACCTGTCTCCTCCCTGTTCGCGCAGCGAGCGGGGAGGTGGCGCGGCGCTGCTTCGGCGCTGTGACGGAGGGGTTCTTTCCGTCACTCTGAAAACTGTGCGGTGGCCAGAACCCCTCCACCGCTTCGCGGTCCCCCTCCCCATCCCTGCGGGACGGGGAGGAGAGAGATCATGAACGTCCTCAACGTCGCCGAACCCGATTTCATGCAGGCAGAGGAGATCACCCTCTTCTCCGACAGTGTCGGCAAATGGATCGACGAGCACGCCGCCCCCGAGGCGGTGCAGTCTTGGCTGGCCAACTCTTCCGTCCCGCGTGCACTGTGGAACCAGTCGGGCGACGCGGGCCTGCTGGGCCTGTCCATGCCCGAGGAAGACGGCGGCATGGGCGGCGACTATCGCCACGAGGTGGTGCTGATGCGCCAGCTGGGCTGGAAGGGCGCGGACCATTTCGGCATCTCGCTGCACAATGCGATCGTCATGCCCTACATCTGGCACTACGGCACCGCAGAGCAGAAGGCGCGCTGGCTGCCGCGGCTGCAGTCAGGCGAACTGGTGGGTGCCATTGCCATGACCGAGCCGGGCACGGGGTCCGACCTGCAGGGGATCAAGACGACCGCCATCAAGACCGGCAACCAGTATGTGGTGAACGGGTCCAAGACCTTCATTACCAATGGCCAGCTGGCCAATTTTATCATCGTCGTGGCCAAGACTGACCCGGCCGAGGGGGCCAAGGGCACCAGCCTGATCATCGTCGAAACCGACGGCGCGGATGGCTTCGAGCGCGGCCGGAATCTGCACAAGATCGGCATGGAGGGCAACGACACCTCCGAGCTGTTCTTCAACGATGTAAAGGTGCCCGGCGAGAACATCATCGGCGGGACCGAGGGCCACGGCTTCGTCCAGCTGATGCAGCAGCTGCCGCAGGAGCGGCTCAACATCGCCATCCAGGGTATCGCAGCCGCCGAGCGCGGGCTTCGGGAAACTCTGGCCTATGTCAAGGAGCGCAAGGCGTTCGGCAAGCGGGTGATCGACTTCCAGAACACCCAGTTCAAACTGGCCGAGGTGAAGACGAAACTGACGGTCGCCAAGGTCTTCGTCGACTACTGCCTGGGCCAGCACCTGAAAGGCGACCTCGACGCCGTCACCGCCTCCATGGCCAAATACTGGGTCACCGACATCCAGGGCGAGGTCATCGACGAGATGCTCCAGCTGCACGGCGGCTATGGTTATATGAACGAATACCCCATCGCCCAGCTCTACAAGGACGCCCGCGTCCAGCGCATCTATGGCGGGACCAACGAGATCATGAAGCTGCTGATCGCGCGTTCGCTGTAAGGAGCGCCATGCGCAAGACAGCCCCCCAGCGACTGGCGGAACGCGAGGCCCGGGCCCGGTCCGAGCTGCTGGACAGCCTGTTCGATCCGTGGATCGGCGGGGCCGGCAATGCCGCGACCCTGGCCCGCCTCGGCCCGGTCGATCCGATGGACGCAAAAGACGTGGCGCGGGCGCTCAAGGCCGACATCGCCGGTCCTTTCGCGGAACTGACCCGCGAGACGCAGACCCGGATCAGGGCCGCGCTGACGGTCCTCGTCGCCTCAGATGGCGCGGAGTTCCGGGACTACTGGCTGGACCTGCGCCCTCCGTTCGGATCGACGGAGGCGGAGGCCGACGCCATCTTCCCCGTCGTCGCGCGAACGTTGGGCGTCAAACTTCCCGACACGCCGGCCTAGGCTCCACCTTGTCATCTCCCGATCTCCGCTGCGCTGCGTCGGGGATGACAAGGTCGTTGCAGAGACTATGGATGGGCTGATGATCCGCCTCCACGTCTCCCCCGACCTTTCCACCGACACCACCGTCGCGCCGACGATGGACCAGTCTCGCTATCTGACCCAGGTCATGCGGCTCAAGCTCGGGGACGCGCTGCTGGTCTTCAACGGGCGTGACGGCGAGTGGCGCTGCATCATCGCCGATATCCTCAAGAAGGGTGTGATCCTGCGCTGCGAGGAGCAGGTCCGGCCGCAGACGCTCGGCCCCGACCTCGAACTGATCGTCGCCGTGGTCAAGAAGTCCCGCGTCGAGACCATCGTCGAAAAGGCCGCCGAACTGGGGGCCCGCCGCGTGCGCCTGAGCGTCACCCAGCGCACCAATGTCGAGCACGTCCGCCTCGACCGTCTCGACGCCATCGCCATCGAGGCCGCCGAACAGACCGGCCGACTGGACGTACCGAGGATCGACGATCCGCAGAAGCTGGCCACGATCCTGGAGGACTGGGACCCGGTTCGCCGCCTGATGTTCTGCGACGAGACCGGTGGTGCGCCCGTGATCGGGGCCGTCACCCGGCCCGGGCCCTGGGCCATCCTGATCGGACCCGAGGGCGGGTTCTCGCCCGAGGAACGCGACCGCCTGCGGGCCCTGCCCTCCACCACCGCCGTCTCGCTGGGCCCCCGAATCCTGCGCGCCGACACCGCCGCCATCGCTGCCATGACCCTGTGGCAGGCCGCGGTCGGCGACTGGGAGCGCTAGGGCCATGTTCGCGGAACTGGCGTTCGCGACCGTGATGGTTCTGCTCACCGTCATCATTCACGGAGCCGGGCTGCTCGTGCTCGGCCGGCTGATGGAATGGCGCGAGCGGGCCACCGGCCACTCCCGCATCAGCCCCATTTCCGGCGAGGGTGCCATCGTTGCGGTGCTCTCGGCCCTCGGCCTGCTGGTCCTGCACGGTCTGGAAATCTGGCTCTACGCCTTTTTGTATCTCGGGATCGGGGCGGTCGAGCCGATGCGCGACGCCGTCTATTTCTCGACCATCGCCTATGCCTCGATTGGCTTCTCCGACTCGGCCATGGCCCCCGAGTGGAAGCTGCTGGGTGCGCTTGAAGGGATCAATGGTGCGCTGCTGCTGGGCTGGTCGGTGGCCTTCTTCGTCACCCTGATGACTCGTTTCCTGCCGGCCCGGCATCACAACGGCTGACGATACCCACTGTGGCACCTTGAGACCGGCCGCAATCTCGCCCATCTAGCCGCAACGGGCCCGTCGCCCGATCCGGGGCCTGAATGACCGATCCGACGCCACTTACCTTCGACGACCTGGTCGGCGTCATGTCCAGGGGCATGAAGCCCAAATCCGAATGGCGGGTCGGTGCCGAGCACGAGAAATTCGGCTTCGACCGCTCGACGCTGCGCCGTCCGGCCTATGAAGGGCCCACTGGCATTCTGGCGATGCTGACCGGCCTGCAGCGGTTCGGCTGGGCACCGGTGGAAGAGGCCGGCTACGTCATCGCCCTCGAGCGCAGGAACGCCGACGGCTACACCGCCTCCATCAGCCTGGAGCCCGGCGGCCAGTTCGAACTGTCCGGCGCGCCGCTCAAGGATATCCACGAGATCTGTTCCGAGACGGGCCAGCATCTGATGGAGGTCAAGATGGTCGCCGACGAGCTGGGCCTGGGCTTTCTCGGCACCGGCTTTGACCCGATGTGGCGGTGCGAGGACGTGCCCGTCATGCCCAAGGGCCGCTACGACATCATGCGCGCCTATATGCCCAAGAAGGGCAACCTCGGCCTCGACATGATGCTGCGCACCTGCACCATCCAGGCCAACCTCGATTTCGACTCCGAGGCCGACATGGTGGCCAAGTTCCGCACCTCACTGGCGCTCCAGCCCATCGGCACGGCCCTGTTCGCCTGTTCGCCGTTCACGGAGGGCCGCCCCAACGGCTTCCTCTCGGCCCGCGCCAACGTCTGGACCGATACCGATCCGGACCGCACCGGCATGCTGGGGTTTGTCTTCGAGGAGGGCTTCGGGTTCGAGACCTATGCCAACTATGCGCTCGATACGCCGATGTATTTCGCCAAGCGCGGCGACCGCTACATCGACGCCTCGGGCCAGTCGTTCCGCGACTTCATGGACGGGAAACTGCCCGCCCTGCCCGGGGAACGTCCGACGCTGAAGGACTGGGGCGACCACCTGACCACCCTGTTCCCCGAGGTCCGGCTGAAACAGTATCTGGAGATGCGCGGCTCGGACGGTGGCCCCTGGAGCCGCATCTGCGGCCTGCCCGCCCTGTGGACCGGCATCTTCTATGATGCGCCCTCGCTCGCCGCCGCCTGGGACCTTTGCAAGAACTGGGACATCGCCGACCACGAACGCCTGCGCCGCGACGTGACCCGGCTGGGCCTGCGGGCGGAGGTCGCCGGCCGTTCGGTGCGCGACATCGCCGTCGACATGGTCGCCATTGCCCGCCAGGGCCTCAAGAACCGCGCGCGCTTCAGCGGTGGCATGGTCGACGAGCGGGGCTATCTGTCCGAGCTCGAAGACATCGCCGATACGGGGATCACCCCGGCCGAACGGCTGCTCGACCTCTACCACGGAGACTGGCAGGGCGACATCAGCCGCATCTACCGCGACTTCGCCTATTGAGCTCCGGACACCAAAAAGCCCGCCGGAGTGCGGCGGGCCCTGGCCGACGGTGCCCGGAGGCGACCGATCAGTTCTTGGCGTCTTCGGCACCCGAGGTCACGGCTGAACCGACGGCCTCGACGTCACGACCGGCACCCGAGATGGTGTTGCAGGCCGACACGGCCAGGGCGGCAGCGACCAGCGTCAGGGTGATGAACTTCTTCATGGGGGGTCTCCTCAATGGCGAAGCTCCGATAACGCAAGGCCCGGCTGCAGGTTGCATCGCCACGACCCCGTCCGATCTGCTAGTCGGAAGGACATGACCCAAGCCCCCGGAACCGCCGCCCGTCGCCTCGTCGAGACGCTCGCCGTCAACGGCGTCACCCGCGTCTTCTGCGTGCCGGGCGAGAGCTATCTGGCCGTGCTGGACGCCCTGGTCGACCACCCGGAGATCGAGGTCGTCACCTGTCGCCATGAAGCCGGTGCCGCCAACATGGCCGAGGCCTATGGCAAGCTGACCGGCCGCCCGGGCATCTGCATGGTTACGCGCGGACCCGGCGCGACCCACGCCTCGATCGGGGTGCACACCGCCCATCAGGACTCCACGCCGATGATCCTGTTTGTCGGCCAGATCGCCCTGGCCGACCGGGGACGCGGGGCCTTTCAGGAGGTCGACTACCGCGAGGTCTTCGGCGGCCTGGCCAAATGGGCGACCGAGATCGAGAGCCCGGACCGCACCGTCGAGATCGTCGAACGCGCCTTCGCCACGGCGCTTCAGGGCCGCATGGGTCCGGTCGTTATCGCCCTGCCCGAGGACATCCTGCACGCGCCCGGCGGCCCGGCCCCGATCCGCGCCGTCACGCCCGCCCGGGCCGGGCTGGACCCGGCGTTTCTGGCCGATCTGGGCGACCGGCTGTCGAAGGCCGAGCGGCCCCTGCTGGTGCTCGGCGGCTCCGGCTGGACCGAAGCGGCGGCCGCCGCAATCGGGGATTGGTCCGAGCGACTGGGCTTGCCCGTGGCCCTGTCATTCCGCAGGAAGGACATCCTGTCCAACGACCGCACCCACTATGCCGGCGACCTCGGTCTCGGCTGCAATCCCGCACTGATGCAGCGCGCGCGCGATGCAGACCTTCTGATCGCGCTGGGTGCCCGCCTCGGCGAGAACCCGACCCAGGGCTACACCCTGTTCACCCGCGCGGAGACCGCCGCCAAACTGGTCCACATCCACCCCGGGGCGGAGGAACTGGGCCGGGTCTGGACCCCGCTGATCGCCGCCACCGCCGACAACAGCCTGGCTGCCCAGGCCCTGGCCACGCTCGGGCCCGGCCGCACATGGCATGATCAGGCCAAGGCCGCCCACGACCACTACCAGGCCTTCTCGACCCCGGTTCCTGTTACCGGGGCGGTGAACCTGAGCCAGTGTATGGCCCACCTCGGCGAGGTCCTGCCCGCCACCGCCATGGTCACCAACGGGGCCGGCAATTTCGCCGCCTGGCTGCACCGCTTCTATCGCCACCGCGCCTGCCGGACCCAGCTGGCCCCGACCTCGGGGGCGATGGGCTACGGCTATCCCGCCGCCGTCGCCGCCAAGTCGCTGCATCCGGACCGCGAGGTGGTCTGCATCGCCGGCGACGGCGACTTTCTGATGACTGGCCAGGAACTGGCGACGGCCGTCCAGCATGGCATCAACACCGTTGTCGTCGTGGTCGACAACGGCACCTACGGAACCATCCGCATGCATCAGGAGGGGCACTACCCCCGCCGGGTCATGGCCACGGACCTGAGAAACCCCGACTTCGTGGCCTATGCCCGGGCCTTCGGGGCCTTCGGCGTCCGCTGCGACCGGACCGAAGACTTCCCCGCCGCGCTGCAGGCCGCCCGCGAGGCCGCGGGGCCCGGTGGCGTGCCCGCCCTGATCCACCTGATCACCTCGGCCGAGGACATTGCCCCGAACCGGACGATCACGGGGTTACGGACGGGGTAGGTGTCCTTCTCCCCTTGCGGGAGAAGGAAAATATCAAACAGGCCAGGTCTCCTTCGACGCCCCCAGCACCTCCCCCGCCATGTAGAGCGAGCCACAGATCACCACCCGCCCGGCCCCCAGCCGCAGCGCCCGGCTCAGCGCTGCCTCGACCGAAGACGAACTCTGCGCCCCCAGCCCGTGGCCGCGCGCCACCGCCGCCAGCGCCGCCGGATCGGCCGCCGCGCCCTCGAAGCCGACCGTGAAAACATGGGCCCCGGTGTCCTTCAGCGCCTCGAAGAAGCCCGCGTGGTCCTTGTTGGCCAGCATGCCGACGATCAGGGCGAGCGGTCGGGGTGCCTTGGCCTGTCGCTCGGCCAGCGCCTCGGCAAGGGCCCTCCCGGCATGGGGATTATGCCCCCCGTCCAGCCACAGTTCGGCCTCGGCGGCCCGCGCCGTTTCGCCATAGGCACCCACCGTCAGCCGTTGCATCCGCGCGGGCCATGCCGCCCCCGACACCCCCGCCGCGATCGCCGCTTGGGGCAGATCAAGCTCCAGCGCCACCGCGACAGCCAGCCCGGCATTGGCGATCTGATGCGGCCCCCGCAGGCCCGGGGCCGGCAGGTCGAGGAACCGCTCCTGATCCTGAAACACCATGCCGCCGCGCTCGGCCCAGGCATCGAAATCAGTGCCCATTACGGTCAGCGGGGTCAGGACCGACGCCGCACTGGCCTCGATCACCGCCATGGCCGCCTCCGACTGGCGGGCGACGATCCCGCGCGCCCCGGCTTTCAGGATGCCCGCCTTCTCGCCCGCGACCTGTTCGATCCGCGTGCCCAGAAACTCGGCATGGTCCAGATCGACCGGCGCGATCACACTCAGTAGCGGCCGTTCGAGGATGTTGGTCGCATCCAGCCGCCCGCCCAGCCCAACCTCGATGATGGCCAGATCGGCCGGAACCTCGGCCATGGCCACAAAGGCCGCAGCCGTCGTGCTCTCGAACACCGTGCTCTGGACGCCCTGTACGGCCTCGATCCGGTCGAGGATGTCCGACAGCCGCGCGTCATCTATCAGCTCGCCCGCCAGCCGGATGCGCTCGTTGAACCGCACCAGATGCGGCGAGGTATAGACATGGACCCGCAGACCCGCCGCCTCGGCCATGGCCCGGATGAAGGCGATGGTCGACCCCTTGCCGTTGGTTCCGGCCACATGGACCACCGGTGGCAGATGCAACTGCGGCTGCCCCAGCACGGCGCACAGGGTCCGCATCCGGTCCAGCGACAGGTCGATCTTCTGCGGGTGACGCAGACGCAGGCGTTCGGAGACGGGATCCATGGGCTACTCTTACCCCTCTCCCGGATCGGGAGGGAGAGGCGTAGTGGTGATCGATGCCGGAGATCCGCCCGATTGCCCGATGGGTCCTGACCACCACCTTCCTCGTCGCCGGCGTGCTGCACGTCCTCGCCCCCGCGCCGTTCCTGGACATCACGCCCGCCTGGGTGCCGTTCGCGCCGGTCGTCATCGCCCTGACCGGCCTGGCCGAGATCGCCGGCGCGGTGGGTTTGATGATCCCCCGCCTGCGCCGGGCCGCAGGGATCGGGCTGGCGCTCTATGCCGCCTGCGTGTTTCCGGCCAACATCCAGCATGCCATCAGCGACCTTGGCCTGGCGGAGCCGGTGCTGGGCTGGGCCTATCACGGCCCGCGCCTGCTGTTTCAGCCGGTGATCGTCTGGTGGGCGCTATGGGTGGGAGAGGCGATCGACTGGCCTTTTCGAAAGGCCGATCAGGCCGCCTGACGCCGTCCACCCATCAACATCGACAGGATCTTGCCCAGGGTCTCGGGCAGGTTGGCGCGGGCGACCACGCGGTCAACCATGCCCTTTTCCTGCAGATACTCGGACCGCTGGAACCCCGGCGGCAGTTTCTCGCGGATCGTGGTCTCGATCACGCGCGGGCCGGCGAAGCCGATCAATGCCCCCGGTTCGGCCAGATGCACGTCGCCCAGCATCGCATAGCTGGCTGTCACCCCGCCGGTCGTCGGATCGGTCAGGACCACGACATAGGGCAGTTGTGCGTCCTTCAGTTCCTGCACGGCGAGCGTTGTGCGGGCCATCTGCATCAGGCTGAGCGCACCCTCCTGCATGCGGGCACCGCCGGCGGCCGTGAAACAGACCAGCGGAACCCCGCGCTCGATCGCGGCGCGCGCAGCGGCGATGAAGCCCTCGCCTGCGGCCATGCCCAGCGATCCGCCCATGAAGGCGAAGTCCTGGACCACGGCAACGGCCGGCGTCCCGCCGATGTCGCCGAAGCCGATGGACATGGCGTCCTTCAGGCCGGTCGCCTTGCGGGCCGCGATCAACCGCTCGCGATAGGGTTTGCCATCCGAGAATTTCAGCGGATCCTCGGCGACCTCTGGACTGGCGATCGGCTGATACTCACCGCCGTCGAACGTATAGCCCAGCCGCTGTGACGCATTGATCCGCATGTGCCGTCCGGAGGGCGTCACCCACAGGGCCGTCTCCAGATCAGGCCGGTACAGCATGTCGCCGCTGTCGGGGTCCTTGACCCACAGATTGTCCGGCGTCTCGCGCCGGCTGACGATCTTGCGGACGCCCGGCGCGAACCGGCTGAGCCAGCCGCCGCGCTTTTCGGGGGGTTTGGAGGGGGTCTTGTCAGCCATGCGGAGGTCTCTAGACGGTTTCGCCCACGCGCGCACCGCGCACGGCGTCAGCGAGCGCCCTGACCTTGGCCAGAACACGCGGCACCGGCGGTTCGTTCGCCTCAAGGGCGGCAGCGACCTCGTCAACCAGCACCGAGCCGGCCACGACGGCGTCGGCGACCCGGGCGATCTCGGCGGCCCGTTCCGGTGTCTTGACCCCGAAGCCGACAGCGACAGGCAGGCCCGAGGCCCGGCGCACGCGCTCGACCGCCGGCGCGACCGAGGCCGACTGGGCTTCTTTCACCCCCGTCACGCCCGCCACCGAGACATAGTAGACAAACCCGGAGGTGCGGCGCGCAATCACTTCCAGCCGCGCGTCGTCCGAGGTCGGCGTGGCGAGGCGGATCAGCGAGACTGATACCGCATCCAGAGCATCGCTCAGCGGACCGGCCTCTTCGGGCGGGCAGTCCACCACGATACAGCCATCCACGCCGGCGGCCGCCGCGTCGCGCGCAAAGGCCTGATAACCATAGGAGTCGATCGGGTTGAGATAACCCATCAGGATCAGCGGGGTGTCGGCGTCGCCGTCGCGGAAGGCCCGTGCCAGGTCCAGCGTGCCCCTGAGTGTCAGCCCGGCCTTCAGGCCGCGCAGCGCCGCGCGCTGGATGGGCGGCCCTTCGGCCATGGGGTCGCTGAACGGAAAGCCCAGTTCGATCAGATCGGCCCCGGCGGCGGGCAGGCCGCGCAGGATCTCCAGCGCCTCACCGGGCGTGGGGTCGCCGGCCATGACATAGGCCACAAACCCGGCGCGGTGTTCGGCCTTCAGCGCCGCGAACCGGGCGTCGATGCGGGCCGTGGTCATTGCGGGGCCGAAGGGGTCGCCGGCGCGGCCGGGGTCTCGAGCGCGGCGGTACAGACGTCGCCCGGGATCGTTGCCATGGCGATATAGCCCGGCGCCTCGGGTGCGGCCGGGCGGGTCTGGTCGTAGAAAGCCAGCATTTGCAAACCCTCGCAGCCGCCACCCTCCAGGGGCTTGACCAACACCACGCGGTTGTCGTCGCCTCCGGCCGTCTGCCAGCCCCGGGCCTCGAAATGGGCGATGTAGACCTCTGCCAGCGCGCCGACCGAGGCCAGCGGAGCCGTGACGCAGAAGGCCCGGCCTGAAAGACCATAAAGGTTGCCGCACTCCGGGGCCGCCGTTGCACCCTCCAGCACAGCCGCGTCCGGGATGGTCACCGATCCCGGCGCGCCAGCGGGGGAGATGGGCGCGTCCTGCGCGACAGCATGGCTTGCCGCCAGCACCAGCCCGAGGGCGACGCCGATCGCAGCGGTCGACACTCTCATCGTCACAGCTCCACGCCGAGATGTTTCGCCACCGCGAAGATATCCTTGTCGCCCCGCCCGCACATGTTCAGCACCACATCGCCGCCCGCACCCACCTCGGCCGCGATCTCGCCGATCCGGGCGAGAGCATGGGCGGGCTCCAGCGCCGGAATGATGCCTTCCAGTTTCGAGCACAGCTGGAAATGCTCCAGCGCCTCAACGTCGGTCGCCGCGCGATATTCCGCCCGGCCCATATCCTTGAGCCAGGCGTGCTCGGGCCCGATGCCAGGATAGTCCAGCCCCGCCGAGATCGAATGACCTTCCAGGATCTGGCCGTCCGCGTCCTGCAGCAGATAGGTCCGGTTGCCGTGCAGCACCCCGGGCCGACCACCCTGGAGACTGGCCGCATGGTCCGGACCGTCCAGCCCGCGCCCTGCAGCCTCGATGCCGATCAGGCGGACACCGGCATCCTCGATGAAGGGATGGAACAGGCCGATGGCGTTCGAGCCACCGCCGATGGCCGCGACCACGGCGTCGGGCAGTTTGCCACGCCGGGCCATCATCTGAACCCTGGTCTCCTTGCCGATCACGCTCTGGAAGTCGCGGACCATGGCCGGATAGGGGTGCGGACCGGCTGCGGTGCCGATCAGGTAATAGGTGTCGGCGACATTGGTGACCCAGTCGCGCATCGCCTCGTTCATGGCGTCCTTCAGGGTGCCGCGCCCCGAGGTGACCGGGATCACCTCGGCCCCCAGCAGCTTCATGCGGAACACGTTGGGCGACTGCCGCTGGACGTCGGCCGCGCCCATATAGACCACGCACTGCAGCCCGAAGCGGGCGCAGACGGTCGCCGTGGCCACGCCGTGCTGACCGGCGCCCGTCTCGGCGATGATCCGCTTCTTGCCCATCCGCATGGCCAGCAGGATCTGGCCCATGCAGTTGTTGATCTTGTGCGCGCCCGTGTGGTTCAGCTCGTCGCGCTTGAACCAGATGTTGGCCGCGCCGTGGTGGGCGGTCAGACGCTCGGCGAAATACAGCGGGCTTGGCCGCCCCACATAGTGGGTCAGGAAATCGTCAAGCTCGGCCTGAAAGCTGGGATCGGCCTTGCAGCGCTCATAGGCCTGGTTCAGCTCGAGCACGAGCGGCATCAGGGTCTCGGCCACGAACCGCCCGCCATAGGGGCCGAACCGGCCCTCCGCGTCGGGCATGGTGTACTGGTTGGGCAGGATGGCGTTCACGGCAATCAGCTTTCACGCAGGCGTGCGCCGAAAATACGGCTTGGGAAAAACGATCAGGCCACGGCATTCAGGAAGGCCGCAATCCGGGTCGCGTCCTTAACACCGGGCGCGCTTTCGACGCCAGAGGACACGTCCAGCAGGGGTGCGCCGCTGATCGCCGCAGCCTCCGCCGCATTCCCGGGCGTGAGCCCTCCGGCGAGGAACCAGGGCTTGCCGAACGACCGGCCCTTCATCATCGCCCAGTCGAAGGTGGCCCCCACCCCACCGGGCAGGACCGAGCCCTCCGGCGGTCGCGCGTCGAACATCAAATGGTCGGCGTGGTCCGCCCACCCGTCCGCCGCATCCAGATCGGACGGGGTCGAGACCGCCAGCACCTTGATGATCCCCGCGCCGGTCAGCCGCCGGACCTCGGCCGCCCGCGCCGGTGTCTCGCGTCCATGCAACTGCACAAAATCGGGCCTCAGATGCGCGCCGATCCGGCCCAGCAGATCATCGTCCGCATCGACCGTCACCGCCACGATTCCTGCCCGCCCCCGCGCCCGTTCGAACAGGGGCCGGGCGTCTTCGGGCGAAATGTCGCGAGGGCTCTTCGCGAACATCACAGCCCCGACGAAGGCGGCACCGTGGTCGAGGGCGGCCTCCAGTGTGTCGGGGGTGGTGAGGCCGCAGATCTTGACGCGTGTCATGGGGCGAAGACCTCGACGCCAGCATCGGCGCACGCGCTCGCCTGATCGCTATCCAGAGTGGCAAGCGCCGCGCCGATCCTGCGTGCGGCGGCGATGTGCAAGGCATCGGGCGCACGCAAGAGCGCCCCTCCGACGATCAGGATGCGGGCCAGTCGGTGATCTTCGGCGTCCATGGCGAAGGTCGCGCCCAATCCCTGGACAAGCACGGCCAGTTCACGCTCAAGGACCGGCACGTAGTGCGAAGCAAGATCCCCGCGTCGCGCCTTGATGCGTATCGCCGCACTAAACTCGGCCAAGGCCCAGTCGCTGATGGCCCAGGTCGCCTCCCGACCGAGAATCTTGCGCGCCACGGCTGAATGAGGCTCGACTGTAAGCGCGGCAATCAGCACGCTCGTGTCCAGAGAGACGATCAATATCGATAGTCTTTGCGCATGTCCTTCACCGTATCGGTCAGGCCCGACGGCGGTGTCCTGCCGCCCTCGCGAATACGGTCCAGCCATTCCAGATCGATCTTTGGCTGTGGCGCTGGGCGGGTCGGTTCGATGGGCACAACGCGCGCCACAGGCTTCCCACGCCGCGTGATCGTTACGGGTTCTCCGTCCAGCATCCGGTCAACCAGGCGGGAAAGCTGATCCTTGGCGGTCGCGATGGAGTATTCGCTCATGATCGCAAGATAGCTATCCGGATGGCCACTGTCGACCGTCACGCCCGATACAGCCCCGCGTCCGGATCGCGCCCCCCGCGCACTTCCGCTGCCACGATCTGCGAGGCGATGACCGAATAGGTGATGCCGTTGCCGCCGAAGCCCATGACGGCCCAGGTGTGATTGATACCCTCCACCGGCCCGATGGATGGCAGGCCCGTCGCGCTTTCGCCGAACGCCCCGGCCCAGCTGTAGTCCACCTCGAACGCGATCGCGGGCAGCAGGCGCCTCAGCTTGCCGGTGATGGTCTCGCATTTCCGCTTCAGCTTCGCCCTGTCGTTGTGGGCCAGCGGGTCCGCCTCATCCTCGCCGCCGACGATCAGGCGACCGTCGCCGCCCGTGCGGAAATACAGATACGGATCGGACGCCTCCCAGACCAGCGTCTCCCTTAGCCAGGCCGGGCAGCGCACGCGCGGTTTCGAGGCCAGCGCCCAGGTCGAGATCACCTGAGCCCCCAGTGTCGCCACGGCTTTCGGAAATTCATAGCCGCAGCAGAAGATGACCTTTGTGGCCCGTACCGACGGGCCGGCATCGGTGGTCAGGGTCACGCCGTCCGGATCGGACAGGATTTCCAGCGCCTCAACCGGGGAATAGACCCGCGCCCCGTCGGCCACGGCCCGCCGGAGCAGACCCGCCGCCAGCCGCGCCGGGTCCGCACTGGCCGAACCTTCCGAGACAATCGCCCCGGTCCGCTCCATGCCGTAGGCCTCGCGCAGGACCGCCGGCCCGATATAACGGCTCTCCAGCCCCAGGGCGGCGCGGGCCACAGCTTCCGCCTCCAGCGCGCGATGGCCGTATTCATCACCGGCGATGTAGAGCGATCGCTTGTCCTTGAGCCCGCAAACGATCCGCTCCTCGGCCACGATCCGCTTGAGGTCCTCGACCGCAGACCGCGACCGCCGGTAAGCCCGCGCGGCGTCCGTCGTCCCGATCTTTTCGCCCAGCGCGGTCAGCGGCAGGTCGATCTCCCACTGCAGCATGGCGGTCGAGGCCATGGTCGAGCCCGTCAGTGGCGGCCGGCGATCCAGCACCGCGACGCAATGGTCCCGGCTGAGCTCGCGCGCCATGAAGGCCCCGCTGATCCCCGCCCCGATGATGGCGACATCGACGCTGATGGCCCGGTCCAGCGGCCGCACCGGCACGCCCAGCCTGCGGCTGTCGGCCCAGACCGACCGCCCGGTCCTGAGGTCTCTCTTGAGGGTCGCGCCGGTCATGGGTTCTCCGTGGAGGCGGAGCCATAAGTCCGGCGAAGCGTCACGGTTCCGTCAGGCGAAGATCGCTGCGGTCTCCGCCTCGGTCGCGGCCCGCCAGTCCCCGGGGTCCAGATCGTCCGGCAACGCCAGCCCGCCGACCCTTTCGCGGTGCAGGGCCTCGACGTGGTTTCCGGCCGCCGCGAACATCCGCCGTACCATGTGATAGCGCCCCTCGGTCACCGTCAGCCGCGCCTCGGTGGGCGAGATCACCTCGAGTTGCGCCGGTGCGAGGGGCTTGTCCTCGCCCTCCAGCACCAGACCGCCGGCCGCGAACAGCGCGACCTCGGTTCCCGCCAGCGGCCGGGCCAGCATGGCGCGATAGACCTTGGCGACATGGCGTTTGGGCGAAATCACCCGGTGCAGCAGGTCGCCGTCATCGGTCAGCAGCAGCAGGCCGGACGTGTCCTTGTCTAGCCGCCCGACGGTCGAGATCGCCGGATCGCGCCGCCGCCAGCGGTCGGGCAGGACGTCATAGACCAGCGCCCCGTCCTCCTTGTGCGAACAGGTCATGCCCAACGGCTTGTTCAGGATCAGCACCAGGCCGGCGGGCGGGTCCAGCGGCTGGCCGTCGACCTGCATCCGCTGCGGCAGGTCCGGCGTCACCGCAATCCGCTTCGACACATCAGTCAGATCGACCCCGTCGAGCACGATCCCGCCGACCTTGCCCAGCCGCGCGATCTCGGATCGCGAGCCATAGCCCATGGAGCCGAGCAGCTTGTCGACGCGGCTGGTGGTGGCTTTCACTTCATCGCCTCGAACAGCTTGTAGCCCCCGCCGTCGGTGACCGGCGTCACCCGCCGGAAGGCGGCCTTCAGCTCGGCCTCATAGGGCAGGTGCCGGTTGGCCACGAGCCACAGCGTCCCGCCCTTTTTCAGCATCGCAGCGGCCTTGACGATGAACGCCTGGCCCAGTCGCCGGTCCTCGGCCCCGCCGTCGTGGAAGGGCGGATTGCAGACGATGAACTCCAGATCACCCTCAGCCTCCAGCGTCCGCACATCGGCCCATTCGAAGGTCGCGCGCGTGTCCTCGACATTCTTCCTCGCCGCCTCCACGGCCCGGCGATCCAGATCGATCAGTCTCAGAGCCGTCACGGCCGGGCTGCGCAGCACCACCGTGGCCAAAGCCCCGTAGCCGCATCCCAGATCCGCCCCCGTGCCCTTCAGCGCCGGCAGATGGGCCGCCAGCAGCGCCGAGCCGCCGTCGATCCGGTCCCAGGCGAACACGCCCGGCTGCGACCAGGCCTCCAGCCCGTCCACCCGCTGCAGGGCCCCGGCGGCGATCGCCGCCTCCAGCCCGGTGACCGCCTCCGGCCGCACCACGATACAGCGTCGATGGTGCGCCTTGGCGCTCTCGCCGACCTCGACGCCGAAGCCCTCCAGCTCCTTCTTCAGCCGCGAGCCACCCTTGTCCTTGGCCGCCATCACATCCAGCCGCCCGCCCACCTGAAGCACACGCAGCGCCTGGGCCAGC
>JBBSCK010000054.1:0-17506 GCA_038250335.1 Caulobacterales bacterium | reverse complement strand
GGGGGGGCGGGGGGCCCCGGCCCGCGGCCGGGGGGGGGGGGGGGGGGGGGGGGGGGGGCGGGGGCCGGGGGCGGGGGGGGGGGGCGCGGGCGGGGGCGCAGGCGGGACCGGCTCGGGTGGAGCCTCGACCGGGGCCGTGGCAGCGTCCTCGGTCACAAGCTCATCCGACGGATTGTCCGGCGCGGCCGCCTCGACCACGGCCGACGATACAATGGACACCGGCACCGAAGAGACCATCGGCATGATGTCGTCTTCCGCCTCGGGCCACTGGATCAGGAACATCGCCATAACGCCGGCGTGCAGCAGCAGCGCGCCGAGGATCGCCGGTGAGGGGCGCGACGCGGACATGGCTCAGCCTTCCTCAGCCGCCGTATCGGTGATGAGATTGAGCTTTGTGAACCCCGCCGCCGACAGCCGGGCCATCACTCGGGCCACGGCCTGATAGGGCGCGCGCCCGTCGGCCCGCACAAAAATCGAAAGGTCCTCGCGGTCCGTCTCGCCGGCCGCGTCCGCCACCCGTTCGGTCAGGGCGTCGAAGGCCGTCTCGTCGCGCTGCACGAAGATGGCTCCGTCGCGGTCGATCGATACGGTGACCGGGGGTTTGTCGGTCTCGACCGCGCTGGCCTCGGTCCTGGGCAACTCGACCGGCACCCCGACCGTGAGCAGGGGGGCGGAGATCATGAAGATGATTAGCAGTACCAGCATCACATCGACCAAGGGCGTGACATTGATCTCGCTCAGTGGCCGTTTGCGCGCGCGACGCCGGCCGCGACCATGGCCTCCCCCTCCGTCTCCACCCATTGCCATGTCTCAGAAGCTCCGCCGATAGGCGGCGTCGGACGCCGGTGGAGGCGGAGGCGGCGCAGCCGGAGCCGACCCAGACGCCCCGAGGCGGCGCGCGACAGCCGCCTGCAGGTCGTCCGCAAAGCTTTCCAGACGGCCGGTGAACTTGCCCGCGTCGATGGAGAATTTGTTGTAGGCAATATAAGCCGGGATCGCCGCAGCCAGGCCGATGGCTGTGGCGAACAGGGCTTCGGCAATGGCGGGGGCCACGGTGGTCAGATTGGTGTTGCCCGCCTCCGCGATCCGCCCGAAGGCGTTCATGATGCCCCAGACTGTGCCGAACAGGCCAATAAAGGGGGAGGCCGTGGCGACCACTGACAGCACGCCGAGCCCTTCCTCGATCCGCTGGCTCTCCCGCGCGATGAGGGCGTTCAGCGCCCGGTCGATGCGCGACATCAGCAGATTGCCCTGGGTTTCGGTCAGCGCACCCCTCGATCGAGTCTCGCGCCAGTCCTGAAGCGCGATGACCAGCATGCGTGGCAGGGCGTGGGCAGGCTCCGGCCCGGCCTGGGCCGCCACATCCTCAAGCGACCGGCCCGAACCGATGGCCGTCTCGAAGGCGTCGGCCTGGGTGTTCAGGGCCACAAAACGGAACGCCTTGTCGATAATGACGGTCCACGACCAGACCGAGGCCACCACCAGCCCGACCATGACCGACTTCACGACCCAGTCGGCGGCCATGAACAGGTAGACCGGATTCATCATCGAGGCTTCGGCGGCAACGGTCATGGGCAGATCCTCGGAGGCGGCGTGGCACTCTATCGAACCACCGCGCATGGCGGTTCTATGGCGGTGGTGGCGACGACGCCCTGCAGGAAAGGCGCCGGTTTCTGATGAGCGGCGATCCGTATCCCTGAAGCCTCACGTCTGGCCGGCGTCGCTGAGGGGGGCCAGCCAGGGTGTGACCGCTTCGACCAGGGTCCGGTCCGGCCGGCGCGGCCGCCCGTCAAGGTGGATGCAGACCGCCGTCACAGCGGCCCGGCACAGCAACTGACCATCCCGCTCGATGCTCTGGGAGATCAGCAGCCGAGGCCCCTTCACCGCGTCGTAGAGGGTGCGAACCGTCAGGGCGTCGTCGATCCGCGCGGGCTTGACGAACGACAGGGCCATCTCCGCGATGACGAAGGCCATGGGTGCCTCTCCCTCCAGCAACTGGGCGTGACCGATGCCGATGCTGCGCAGGAAATCCGACCGGCCGCGTTCAAGATAGCGGACATAGTTGGCGTGATAGACCACGCCGGTGAAGTCGGTATCTTCGTAATAGACGCGCACCGGCAAAAGGTGCGCGCGGCCCTCGAAGCGGCCGGCGGTGGGGTGGTCGGTCATGGTTCAGGCGCGTTTGCAAGCCACGGATTCGGCGAGGGCTGTCCGGATGGACGCCTCCAGCATTTCTTCCATCCTCGTCCGCCAGAACTGTTCCCTAGTAGCCAACGCTTCGAACAGTTCCTGAGGCAGTGCGATTTCTACCGTCTTGAGATAGCCGATCGGAGACTTGATCCCGGTCGCCCGCTCGGATTCCCACTTTGCGTGCATCTCCGGGAACACCTCCCTGAAGGGCCGCGCCTTGGCGAAATCATCTTCGGTCCACTCTGGACTATCGGGATCGTCGACCTCGATATCCTCATGGTGTTCGTCTCGACCCGGCTCCAGCTTTGGATCAGCCATAGCGCTTCCTTTCCCTCGCCTTCGCCCTGCGCAGACTGATCGGCCTCAGCACGCGATCTCTCACGACGAACGCCAGAACGTGCATTCTGGTGCCCAGCATACCATAGGCGAGCCATCGTAGCTCACCGTAGTCGCGCCGCAGGTCCGGCCTGACGATCGCCGAGTTCAGATCGATCTCGAATGCGCGAGTCAGAGACAGCCCATGCTTGGCGAGCTTCAACGCATCCTTGTCGCGATCGAGCCGTTCACTCACTCGAACAGACCCGCCTGTCCTGCCCCCGTCGGCTTAGGCGGTTCGCTCAGTCCAAGGTGTTCATAGGCCCGGGCGCAGGCCATCCGGCCCCGTGGCGTGCGCTGGATGAAGCCCTGTTGCAGCAGATAGGGCTCGATCACGTCCTCGACCGCGTCACGGGCCTCGGCGATGGCGGCGGCGAGCGTATCCATACCGACGGGGCCGCCGCCGTAGTTCTCGATCAGAGCCTTCAGGAAGCGACGGTCGTTGGCGTCCAGCCCGGCCTCGTCAATCTCCAGCCGCGACAACGCCCTGGCCGCGACGATCCGGTCGATCACCGCCGAGCCTTCCGCCTCGGCGAAGTCGCGGACGCGACGCAACAGCCGCCCGGCGACGCGCGGCGTGCCTCGGGATCGTGAGGCGATCTCGCCGGCCCCCTCGTCATTGATCGGCGCGCCCATCTTTCGTGCCGCGCCGGTGATGACCCGCACGAGCTCGGCAGGCGTGTAGAACTCCAGCCGCAGAGGAATGCCGAACCGGTCCCTCAGGGGCGTCGCCAGCAGGCCGGCCCGCGTGGTCGCCCCGACCAGCGTAAAAGGGGCCAGATCGATGCGGACCGAGCGCGCAGAGGGACCCTCGCCGATGATCAGGTCCAGCACATGGTCCTCCATGGCGGGATAGAGGATCTCCTCGACCGTCGGGGCGAGGCGGTGGATCTCGTCGATGAACAGGACGTCGCGCGGTTCCAGATTGGTCAGTATGGCGGCCAGGTCGCCCGCCTTGGCCAGAATGGGTCCCGAGGTGGCCCGGAAGCCCACGCCCAGCTCGCGCGCCACGATCTGGGCGAGGGTGGTCTTGCCCAGACCGGGCGGCCCGAACAGCAGGACGTGGTCCAGCGCCTCGCCCCGCCCGCGCGCGGCGTCGATGAAGATCTTCAGATTGCCCTTGGCCTGCTCCTGGCCGACGAACTCCGACAGGGTCTGGGGTCGCAGGGCGCGGTCATAGGATTCGCCTGGCGCGGGCTCGGGCGAAATGATGCGGTCGTCCGTCACCACTCAACCCCGCTCATCCCGGCGAACGCCGGGACCCCGTTCTTTCGTGCGGTACAGTGCACGGGATTGCCGTACGAGGGTGACCGGTCAAGCCAAGGTGTCCACAGCACTGGGTCCCGGCGTTCGCCGGGATGAGCGGAAACAGGAGATCTCACCGCCCCAACTCCTGCAGGGCTGCGCGGATCACGGCCGACAATTCGGCTTCATCCCCCAGTCGGATCAGCGCCTGGTCCACGGCACGGCGGGCATTTACCTCGGCCACACCGAGGCCCAGCAGGGCCGAGACGGCCTCGCCTGTCACGCTGGGAACCGGCGGGATGATTTCGGCGTGAACCCCCGCGGCCGAGGGCGTGAAAGAAACCTCGCCCAGTGATTTTCCCTTCAGCTCGGTCACGATGCGCAACGCCAGCTTGGGGCCCACACCATTCGCCCGCCCGATCGCCGCCTTGTCGTCGCGCGCGACCGCGCCGGCCAGCTCGCCGGGCGGCAACACGTCCAGAACCGACAGCGCCGCCTTGGGTCCCACGCCCTGGATGCCGGTCAGGGTGGTGAACGCCCGCCGCTCGTCCCGGGTCAGAAAACCGTAAAGCCTCGGCCCATTCTCGGCCGACCAGCTGGATTCGATATGCAAGGTCGCCTCGTCCCCCGGTGCCGGGAGACGGGTCAGCGTCCGAACCCCACAGGCCACGACATAGCCCACGCCGGCGCAGTCGATCAGGCAGTGCGCTTCCTCGACCTCGGCGAGCACGCCTCGCAACCGGCCGATCATGACGCCGCAGCGAGCAGGGCCCGCTTCCGCATCTGCGCATGGGTAATGGCGACGGCGAGAGCATCGGCCGCGTCCGCCTTGACCTCACCGCAGGTCGGCAGGAGCCGTTTTACCATGAAGGCGATCTGGCTCTTGTCGGCATGACCGGCCCCGACCACCGCCTTCTTGATCAGGTTCGGCGAATACTCCGCCACTGAAAGCCCGGCGCGTGCCGGCGCCAGCATGACGGCCGCCCGGGCATGACCCAGCTTCAGCGTCGAGGCCGGATTGACGTTCACGAACACCTCCTCGATCGCCGCCTCGTCGCAGGCGTGGGCGGCGCAGACCTCCCCAACCTTCTCCAGCAGCCACAGCAGCCGGTCCGCCAGCGCCAGCGTCTCCGGTGGAGACACAACGCCATGGGCCACCCATCGTAGCCGGGCCCCCTCGGACACGACCACACCCCAGCCGGTCCGGCGCAGACCGGGGTCGAGCCCCAGGATTCGAGTCGCTGCGTTCGTCATTCGTTCCTGTCATGCCGCAAACAGGGTTGACGAGCAATGAAGGGCGATCCCTGATGCGTTTCGTAAAGCACGAACCGGGGAGCAGCAGGGGCATGGCAAACGTCGGTGGAATTATCGCCGCCCAGCGAATGCGGTCGGAGCGCGCCATGGTGCAAACCCTGCGCGCTGCCGAGGCCTTTGCTCCCGATCGCGCGGTAGCCTTGCCTCCCCAGCAAAACCTCGGCCGGCTGGCCCTGCGGGGCCTGCTGCACCAGACCGCCATTCGCCAGACAGCGCCGGGCCTCTACTATCTGGACGAGCCAGTCTACGCGGCCGTGCGAACCGCCCGCCGGCGTCTGCTCGTAGGCTTGGCCGTCCTGGTGCTGGTGTTCGGCATTGCCTTTGCACTCGGCACCTGAACCGGAAGGTGCCGGCTCGAAGCCCGAACGAGGCCGTCGCCCGGATCAGCCGACGATGGACTGAACCGAGCCCTGGCTTTCGTGGGGCACAGGCCGGGGGTTCCGCTCGCGCCGCGCGGCTTCGAGCGCGGCGGCCGTCATGGCGGCCTCGGCCCGGACGCTCTCCAGTTCGGCGCGGGTCGCACTGATCTGCTGGGTCATGGCCTCGACCCGGGCCTGTTGTTCGTCCTGAACGGTCGCCAGACGGGTCTGGATCTTGACCATCCGGTCTTCGGCGCGGGCGATGGCCTTGTCGTGCGTCGCAGCCGCCTTCACCAGGGCCTCGGCCCGGTCGACGGCGGCAATCCGGGCCACATCCATGGCGGCCTGACGCTGACGGGCATCCTCACCGGCAGCTTCAAGGGCACGGGTCCGCTCCAGAGCCCGATCGAGGCTGACCTGAAGCGTCTCGCCCTGGCGTTCCGCCGTATTCGACACGGCCTGCAACTCCGCCAGCCGACTGGCCTGCTCGGCATTGAGTACGTCGAGGCCATTGGCCCGCGCGGTCGCCGCATCCAGTCGGGCAGTCAGGGCCGCCAGCTCGGACCGGTCGGCCTCAAGCTGGTTTTCCATCGACCGCAGGGCCCGTGCCGACTCGGCCTGTTCGGACGCCGAACGAGCGCGTTCTGCCGCCAGCTGCCCTTCGCCGGCTGCCGCAGACCGGGCGAGACTGGCCACCTCGGCGACCACTTCCTCCATGCGCCGCCGCAGGACCGTGTTCTCCTCGGTCGCCAGGGTATGATCCCGCTGCAACTGGGCGCGGGTCGTGTCCGACTCGGCCCGCAGGGCTTCGGCCTGCTTCAGCTGGTGGCGCAGGCCGTCCTGGTCCTGTTCAAGTTCAAGAATGCGCTGGCCGCTGGCCCGTTCTGCGGCCTCGAAGGCCTCGATCCGGCTCACCGCCTGGGACTGCAGATTGCGCAGACGGTCCAGCTCGAGCCGGCCCTCCTGAAGCGCGGCCGCCTGTTCTGACCCCTGGGCGGCCAGTTCGTCGCCGCGCGATTCGGCCTGGGCCAGGGCTTCAGCCAGCCGGCGACCTTCGATGGTCAGCTGTTCGATCCGCTCGTCAAGCTCAAGCTTGACGGCCCGCAGGGTGATCGCCTCGATATGGGCGTCACGCCGAGACTGGAACTCTTCGGCAAGCGGTTGACGGATCTCGCCGAGCAGGCCCTCGAAGCGGGCAAAATCGCGCGCCATCCCGGACAGCTGCTCAAGACTGTCCTGCATCGTCTCGAACCGCTCACCGATCATTCCGGCGGGATCCTGAGCCACCGGCCGGGCTGCGGCTTCAGCAGCCTGCGCGCTACGCGAGCGTTCGCCCTTGCCGGGCACTCCCGAAAGAACGCGGTCGATTCTCGACAACAGCATGGCTTAAGCTCCCCAAAGACGGCGAAAGGAAAACGAGCCTTTTCCAGAGCTTGTGGCCGATTCGGGCCAACCCTGCTGGCTGTACATCGAAACGTTAACGAGACTCTCCCGGCGTGTCGAGACTGACGTCCTGTCGCTGCCGGAACACCGATCAACACTTGCGGGCGGGACCCAGCCCCGGCTCAGGCCGGGTCGGCGATGAAATGCGGTACGAAGCGGGAGGTGTTGCGGGTGATACGGCCTGAGTCCTCGCGCACCGACAGACCCGCCGGTTCGTCGCCGACGACCCAGGATCCGATGATGGCATGGTGGCCGTCGAACACCGGCGGAGCGCAGACCGCCTGCAGGATGGCGCGACCATCGTAGCCGCCGTCCAGCCCCCGTTCCGTACCTCCGGGCTCGACGATCGCAATGTTTGCCCCCTCCCGCGAGAACAGCGGCTTTCGCACATGGGCCGAGGACAGCGCCGACGCCTTCGGATCGTCCTCGAAATAGCTTTCCAGCAGGTTCGGATGGCCGGCGTGACGCTCCCAGAGCAGGGGCAGGATGCCCTTGTTGGACAGGATCGACTTCCACGCCGGCTCCAGCACCATCACCTCGGCGGTGGGCAGGGGCTCGGCATAGTCATCGCGGAGCATCTCCTCCCAGGGATAGAGTTTGAAGATCGCCTGGATCAGCCAGTTCCCGTCGTCAACGAAGCGGCCATCGGCGTTCAGCCCGATGTCGCCGATCGCCACAAACCGGGGATCCAGTCCGGCCTGTCTGGCCAGGTCCTCCAGAAACCGTACGGTCTGGCGATCTTCGACGAACTCGGGATCCGACGAGAAATGCACGAAGCCGCCGGACGGAAAGATAGCCCGGAACCGGCTGATCAGTTTTTCGTGCAGGCTGTTGAACTGGTCGGCATCGGCCGGGATCGATCCGTCGGCGATCCGGTCTTCGAGCCAGAGCCACTGGAACACGGCGGTCTCATAGACCGAGGTCGGGGTGTCGGCATTGTATTCATACAGCTTGGCCGGGCCCTGGCCGTCATAGGCGAAGTCGAACCGACCATAGAGGGTGGGATCGCCCCGCTTCCAGCTGTCGGCGACATAGTCCCGGAGCCGTTCCGGGATATCCAGCTGCGCCATCAGCCGTTCGGACTTCACCGCCTCGTCGACCAGGTCGAGGCACATCTGGTGCAACTCCGCCGTCGGGGCCTCAATGCCCTCCTCCACCTCTGCGAGCGTCAGCGCATAGGCGGCCGACTCGTCCCAATAGGGTTCGCCCGAGTCATGGTGCCACGTAAAGCCGAGACTGTCGGCCTTGGCCTGCCAGTCGGGACGTTCGGGAAGGATGAGGCGGTGCATGGTGGAACTCCATTCCTCCCCCGGTGGGGGAGGTGGCGCGGCGCGTCTTCGCGCCGTGACGGAGGGGGCCGTCCGCAAACGCCGTGTCCGGGGATAGCCCCCTCCCCCGCTTCGCGGCCCCCCTCCCCCGATGGGGGAGGATTCAGCCAGGCGCTTTTTCGTTCGGCACGCTGGTACCGATGCGCGGCGTGACCACGCTCACATCCTGGGCCGACAGCCGCGCCAGCACATCGTCGGCCGAGGCATGGCCCGGCAGGATACCGGCCTCTTTCAGCTTGGCGTCGAGGTCGGCACCGGTGCGCTTGTCCTCGAATTCCTGCCCGACCCGCAGCCGCTCCTCCTGGACCGCCTGCCTCTGCTTGATGCGCTGCAGGCTGTCCGCTGCTGAGCCGATGCGGGAATGGGCGCCGGCCGACTGCAGCGCGACCGAGGTCTGGGCACGCTGCACCGACTCATTGACCTTCACGAT
Source organism: Caulobacterales bacterium (assembly GCA_038250335.1). Classification (GTDB taxonomy): domain Bacteria; phylum Pseudomonadota; class Alphaproteobacteria; order Caulobacterales; family Caulobacteraceae; genus Brevundimonas. Next base: position 8,822 of record JBBSCK010000054.1, on the reverse strand, counting down.
GTCGATCTCGCGCCGCAGGGTCTCGATCTTCTGGTCGGTCGAGGCGATGGCGGTGCGCAATCTCGCCTCGGCCGCCTTCATGTTCTCGACCAGCGGGCCGCGGGTGCCGATCTCGGACTCCAGTTCGGCAATACGGCCGGCAACCTCGCGCGCGAGATCCGTCTTGCCCTGACCGAGGGCGGCGCGGGTGGAGCTTTCGTATTTCCCGACCTGGTCCCGGAACGAGGCCATTTCGCTCTCGGCCATCCGGCGACGGGCCACCAGACCGGCGAGGTCGTCGCGGGCCTTGCCCTGGGCAGTGTCGGCGTCGCGAATTTCCTGGTCGAGGATCTTCAGGGCGTTCTGGTCGACCACCGACTGGGCCGCGTCATGAGCGGTGCCGCGAAAGAGGGCGGAGAGTTTGCTGAGCATGGACATGGTTCTGGTTTCCGGTTCAGGCGGCAGGCTTGGCCGAGGGAGCGACGCCAAAGGTGTCGCGCAGGTCGGTGGCGTCGATGGCGTTTTCGGCCAGGGTACGAAGTTCGATCAGGATGGTCTGGAGCGTCGTCTTGGACGACAGCTCGCCCACCAGCTCGTAGACGTCCTGGTCTCCCACCGTGGTGATGGCGAAGTTCGACAGCGGTACAAGCCGTTGCGCCTTGAGCAGGAACTCGTTGAACCGCGCCGTATCCGCCTGTTCTGCCACGGGCCACAGCAGCACCGACGCCACGATCTGGTCGCCCCCGACCGACAGATAGATGGGCAGGTCACCGTACTCGTGCATGGTGGCCAGAAGCACGGGATCGGCCCCCTCCAGGACACGCAGTGTGACCTCACTCTCGCGCACGAGGTCGGAGGCGTCCATAGCCACCTTGATTGCGGGTACGGTCCAGGCGGTTTCGATGACGGCGTCCATGGGATGATTCACTCCAGAAGGATCGTTTAAAAGGCTGCGGCGCGGACGCCGGACGAGAACAGGTCCGCGTGTCGACTCGGTGACGATGGCGTAGACCGCCGCCTTCACGTCATCTTTCGCGGCGTCGGGAATCCAGAACTCCACCTTGACCATGCCCGCCTCACGCCGCGCCTTGCGCCAAGCACGTATACGATCGTTCGCCGAGGGCAAGGGGCTTGGGTCAGGATTACGCATGTTTCATGTAACGCGTAACAGGAACGGTTGACATCCGCTAGGGGTCTGCGAAACCTTCGTTCCGTCCGGGCATTCGGTCCGGAGTCCCGCGAGCTTGCATGCTACTGCCGCGAATGAAATTGGCGCGCCTCTTCGATCGGGCCTTCCACGCCATGGCCGATCTGCACTGGACGGTGCTGTTCGCCCTGATTGCAGCCCACGCGTTGCTGACCTGGGCCCTGCTGGGCCTCGCGGGAGAAGAGAGGCTGCGCGGGGCCGCGACCTTTTTCTACTGGTATGCAACCACCGCCTATACCGTCGGCTATGGTGATCTGAGCCCCCAGACCGACGCAGGTCGACTGGTCACTGCGTTTTGGGTTTTCCCCGGAGCCATCGCCGCCTTCACCACCATCGTCGCCAAGGTTCTCGCCGCCATCGGCGAAGTCTGGCGCGTCCGCCGCTCGGGCGAGGGAGACTATTCCAGAATGACCGCCTCGATCGTCCTGATCGGCTACCACGCCGCCCGCACGCCCAAGATGATCGACGAACTGTGCGCAGACTTGTCGCCTAACCAGACGCTCGTGCTGCTGGCCCGCCAGATCCTGACCGATCCCGACCCACGCATCCGCTACGTCCAGTCGGAAAGCCTGACCTCGGCCCCTGCCCTGGTCCGTGCCGGCGTGCCGACCGCCAGCCGGGTACTGGTCTTCACCGACTCAGATTCGGACACGCTGTCGGCGACCCTGGCCGCCACGGCCATGGCCCCCGCATCCGCCCATGTGGTCTGCTACTTCGAGGACGAGGACCACGCCCGCCTGATCGACCAGCATTGCCCCGCGGTCGAGGTGATCCTGGCCGCCGGCCCTCAACTGGTCGCCCGCGCCTGCCAGGACCCGGGTGCCAGCCAGGTCATCAGCGCACTGACCAGCCACCTCGACAAGAGCGCGACGCTGTTCAGCCTGGCCTGGCCGGATCGTCCGGCACGCCCGTTCGGCGACCTCGCCCGCATCCTGCTGGACCGGGGGGCGACGCTTCTGGCCATCCAGCCGGGCCGTGACACCACTCCGACTTTCAATCCGCCGTCGGATCGGCCGGTGGCTCTTGGTGACCGGCTTTTTTATGTCGCGACGACAAGGGTCGATGCCGCGACGCTGACAGGGTAAGACGGACTCATGTTCAAGCGTCTCTTTGGCGGACAGCAGGCGATCGAGCCGACCAACCGGCTGGCGGTCGTGCGCAACATCACCGTGGGCCGCACTGTGTCCCTGGACCGGCTGGCGTGGCGCCGGCTCCAGCCCGAGACGGTCTTCAACCTCGACACCGATGCGCTGGAGATCACGGCCCAGGGGTCGATCGAATTGGACGGCGGCCAGCATGTGCACCGCTTTTATACAGACGACCACGTCATGCTTCAGGCCATGAGCGACGACGCCTCGGGCGCGGAAGCCTATGATTTCTCGCTCTTCATTCCGTGGACCTCGGCCTATCCGCCCGGCGAGCGCGAACGCCGCGTCTGGTGCGACCGGTTGAGCGAGCCGGTGTTCGACGGCGCGGCCGAGGATCTGCCCACCTACCCCCGCTTCTGGTTCGCCGAAAGCGAGGCGCGCCAGCCGCCGGTCACCCTGTGGGAGACGATCTGGGACGACCGGACCGCCACTGCGCCGTTTAGCCGCATCTTCCAGACCTGCATGCTGTATGCGCGGGATCTGGCCGGCGGGCGCGAACTGATGATGGCGCTGGAGATGCAGCCGGAGAAAGCACCGGGCAAATCCGCCGACATCAGCCACGAAATCATGGTCGGCATCCCGCTGGAAGTCGGCGAGTTCACGGCCTAGGCCCACCAAGGAGACCGCATGTTCGACTGGTTCGCATTCCAGACAGGGGCCACGGCCTTCGTCATCGCCTTCGCCGCCGCAGGCGCGTACACCATCGCCTTCAAACTCATCTATCAGTGGGTCACGCCCTATAAGGAACGCGACCTGATCCGGGCGGGCAATCCGGCCGCCGCCATCGCTTTGGGCGGAGCCCTGATCGGCTATGTCCTGCCCCTGGCCTCGGCCCTGTCGCACACTGTCAGCCTTTTGGAGTTCGCGGCCTGGGCCCTGCTCGCCGGCGTGATCCAGATCGGGGCGTTCGTCGTGGTCAGCCGGCTGGCGTTCCGGAACCTGTCGGAGCGGATCGAGGCCGGCGAGATCGCGGCCTCGATCTATCTGGCGTCGATTTCCATCTGCGTCGGCTTGCTGAACGCCGCCTGCATGACGACGTGAGGGACACCATGACCGACGCCCCCTCTCCCGAAACGACCACGATGCGCCGTCTGAAGCGGTCCAGAACCCTGCAGGTTACCAGCCTGATGGCGACGGCGAGCTTTTCGCTGGCGGCCTGCAGCGCGCCCCAGGTCGCGGTCCCCGCGCCCGACCGGGCCCTGGCCTATACCTCGCTGGACGAATGCAAGGCCGCCAACGACATCACCGACACCGAATGCGATGCGGCCCAGGCCAACGCCCGCACCCAAGCCGAGGCGACCGCGCCCCGCTACGCGACCCAGTCGGAATGCGAGGGCCAGTGGGGTCCGGAACAGTGTCGCCAGAACGGCACGGGCGGATCCTTCTTCACCCCCCTGCTGACCGGTTTCGTCATCGGCCAGCTGCTGAACGGCGGCGGCTATCGCGGCGGCGGAGCCCTGTATCGCGACCGGGCCGGCAACCTTCAGAACGGCTACGGCGGCGGATACCTCAGCCGCGATTTCCGGACCGGCCGTCAGATCGCCAACAGCCGGGACTACGGGACCGACGTGGCCCGCCAGGCCCCGAGCCGGGTGCAGAGCCGCACCACCGTCGTCTCGCGCGGCGGCTTCGGTGGCGGCGGACGCGGCTACGGAGGCTGAGGCCCCGCCTGCCACGTCGCCGCGATGATACCGAAGACCCGCAGGCGGGAAGTCGCCGGTGCCGGCCTGGCTCAAACCTGCGTCGCCTCCCGTGCCGACGACCAGATTGCGGGAGCACGCGGCCAACCCTTGCTGACTCACGCATCGCCCTCTCGCGCCATTGGCGGGATGCGCCCTCCGGACCGTCGAGAGTCCGGGACTGTTCGCCACCTCAACAAGCGTTCTGGACGGGGCGGGCGAACGATGGTCGTCTACAGTATGTCTTCTCAGCCGGTGAACGGCACCATCGAGGTGGAAGCCGCCTCGGCCGGTTGATTCTCTTCGCGAGGTGCCTGTCCCGACGCGGCGACCGCACGGGCAGCGTCCGACCGACCGTGCCGCTCCCGACTAACTGATCCGTGTTTCCGAAGGTGTGCCTTGACTGTTCCAACCCTGAGACCTGGCCAGTTGGACCGGCCCGAAGCCCGGGTGGTTCCTCGTCCTGAATGGTGGCGCGGAGCGGTGATCTACCAGGTCTATCCACGCAGCTTCGCTGACACCAACGGCGACGGGATCGGCGACCTGCCCGGGATCACCGCGCATCTGGATCATATTGCCTCGCTGGGCGTGGACGGGGTGTGGCTGTCGCCCTTCTTCACCTCGCCGATGAAGGACTTCGGCTACGACGTCGCCGACTATCTGGGCGTCGATCCGATCTTCGGGACCCTGGCCGACTTCGACCGGCTGGTGGAGAAGGCGCACGCCCTGGGCCTGAAGGTCATCATCGACCAGGTCTATTCCCATACCTCCGACCTGCACGCCTGGTTCCATGAGAGTCGTGAGAACCGGACCAACCGCAAGGCCGACTGGTACGTCTGGGCTGACGCGAAGCCGGAGGGCTCGCCGCCGTCGAACTGGCAGTCGGTCTTTGGCGGGCCGGCCTGGACCTGGGACGCGCGCCGACACCAGTACTACATGCACAACTTCCTCAGGGAGCAGCCGCAGCTGAACGTAAGGAACCCGGAGGTGCAGGATGCGCTGCTCTCGGTTGCCCGCTTCTGGCTCGACCGCGGTGTCGACGGCTTCCGCTGCGACGCGCTGAACTTTTCGATGCACGACCCGGCCCTGATCGACAATCCGCCGGTGCTGACGCCGGGCAAACGCACCCGCCCGTTCGACTTCCAGCACCACGACCACAACCAGTCGCACCCCGACATCCTCGCCTTCCTGACCCGGCTGAGAGGCGTCGCCGACAGCTATGGCGACGACCGGTTCCTGGTCGCGGAGGTCGGCGGCGAGAAGGCCAATGAGGAGATGAAGCTCTACACCGAGGGGACCGACCGGCTCCATTCGGCCTACGGCTTCCTCTATCTCTACGCGCCAAAGCTGACCACGGATCTGGTCGACAGGGGGCCGGCGATGTGGCCGGGCAGCGCCGGCGAAGGCTGGCCGTCCTGGACCTTCTCCAACCACGACGCACCCCGCCACCTGTCGCGCTGGGCCGAGGGCCGAGATCCCAAGACCTTCGCCGGGATGGCGCTGCTACTGCTCCTGTGCCTCCGAGGGAACGTCTTCGTCTATCAGGGCGAGGAGCTGGGACTGCCCCAGGCCGAGGTGCCGTTCGAGCGGCTGGTCGATCCCGAAGCCATCGCCAACTGGCCCGAGACTCTCGGCCGCGACGGTGCCCGCACGCCGATGCCATGGACGGCGGACAGGGACTTCGCCGGCTTTTCCGGGGCCGAGCCCTGGCTGCCGATCGATCCGCGCCACCGGGCGTTGGCGGTCGACGTCCAGGAACGCGATCCGGGTTCGACCCTGCATCTGGCGCGCCGGCTGATCGCACTGAGAAGGGCGCACACTGCCCTGCGGACCGGATCAATGACCATGCTGGGCGCACCGGACGACCTGCTGCTGTTCAGGCGGACCGATGGCGACGAGAGCCTGCTTTGCGTCTTCAACCTCGGTCACGGCCCGGTCACGTGGAGGCCGCCTGCGGACTGCGCGCTCGTGGAGGCGGTCAACTGTCCGGATCCGCGCTCCGGCAGCCTGCCCCCGATGGCGGTGCTGATCCTCGCGGAGTCGAGGTGAGCGGCTTGCGCCTCATGTCTCCTCCCCGTTTGCCGCCTGGCGAACGGGGAGGAGAACCGCGAAGCGGTGGAGGGGCTCTCGCCACCTTTGTCCAGCAGCAGGGGCACCATCAAGCGTAGGCCTTCATCCTTGCTCTGGGCGATGATCGACCGCGCCGGGCGGCCACATCGACGCGTCCCGCCCGGCACATCGTACGTCGGACCGTTCGGGACGAGCCGGATGCGATGCCCTGCGTGCGGCTAGAACACCGCCTTGATCGTGCCGACGATCCGGCCGTCGCTCAGGGGGCCGTCCACATCGGCGTCGTGATAGCGAACGTCTGCGATCAGGTTGTCAGTGATCGCATAGGCCGCGCCCAGGTTCCACGTGGTGTAGTCATCGCTGACATCCAGGGCCTGGTTGCCGATGGCCGCAGTCACGGTCCAGTCGGTCGCCGGCGTGAAAGCGATATTGGCCTCGGTGTAGACTGCTTCACCGTCCACGCCGAAGAAGTCGTCGGAGTAATACAGGACCACGCCGGCCGTAACTGGACCGATGGCGCGCGAGGCGGCGGCCTTGAACTCCACATAGTCGTAGTCGACCGCGCTCGGCACGTTGGTGTAAAAATAGCCGACCACGCCGAAGTCCAGGGCGAAGCCGCCCAGCTCGGTGCGATAGCCGCCGTAGACATCGATCTCCGCGTCGGTCGAATCGCCGAAGTCCACATTGGAAGCCCAGGCCCCGGCGTAGAAGGAGCCGGCGGTCAGGTCGACACCGGCCGACAGCGCGGGATCCTCTGTTGTCTGGCTGAACCCGCGGAAGACGTAGTCTGTGGTCACGGCCGCGTTGAAGGCGACATCCACGTCCTGGGCCGAAGCGGCCCCGGCGGCGGCGAAGGTGGCGAGCGCAGCAGCGAGCGCGGCGCAGGAAGCTTGAAGTCTCATCTCGAAAATCCCCTCGAATTTGTGATTGGAATGTGGGTGGAGTCGCGGCCGGACGGGAGGATGGTTTCGCGCCCGGCCGGGTCAGGCTCAGCTACGCTCCATGCCCTCGCCATGCAGGGTGGTATCCAGACCCTCGGCTTCCTGGGCGTCGGTGACGCGCAGGCCGGTCGTGAACTTGCAGATCAGCAGGATGATGAAGGTCACCACGCCGCTCCAGGCAATGGTCCAGGCCAGTCCCAGAGCCTGCGTCGGGATATTGGCGCCTTCCGACAGGCTGTTGACGGCGGTGGTGGCGAAGACGCCGGTGAGCAAGGCCCCCAGAAGGCCTCCCGCACCGTGGATACCGAAGGCGTCCAGGCTGTCGTCGTAGCGCAGCAGCTTCTTGATCCAGACCGACGAGGCATAGCAGACCGGTCCGGCGATCAGGCCGATGATGACCGCGCCCTTCGGATCAACGAAGCCCGCCGCCGGGGTGATGGCCACCAGGCCAGCGACCAGACCGGACAGGACGCCGATCAAGGAGGGTTTGCGCTTCTCCACCACCTCGACAATCTTCCAGGTCAGGGAGGCGGCGAAGGCAGCCAGCAGGGTGTTCAGCAGGGCAACCCCGGCGATGGCATCCGCAGCCCAGGCGGAGCCGGCGTTGAAGCCGATCCAGCCAACCAGCAGCAGGGAGGCACCGATCATGGTCAGGACGGGATTGTGGGCATTCATCGCCTCGACCCCATAGCCTTTGCGCGGGCCCAGGAAGATGGCGCAGACCAGTCCCGCTACCCCGGAGTTGACGTGAACCACCGCACCGCCGGCGAAGTCCAGCACCCCGGCCGCCCCGAGGAAGCCCCCGCCCCAGACCCAATGCGCGATCGGCGCATAGACGAACAGCGTCCAGAGAAAGGTGAACAGCAGCAGGGCCGAATATTTGATCCGCTCGGCGAAGGCCCCGGTGACGAGGGCGGGCGTGATGATGGCGAACGTCAGCTGAAAGGCGATCCAGAGATATTCCGGCAGCCCCGGCGCGGCCGAATAGGCCGTGTCCATGGTCACGCCGTTGAGGAAGAACGCCTGGCTCGAACCGATGAACGAATGGACGGTGTCGCCGTCGAAGCCGAACATCGGCTGGCCGACGCCGAAGGCGAGGCTGTAACCCGCCCCGAACCAGGCCAGGCTGACCACGGCGGCCACGCCGACCGACTGGGTGATGGTGGCGATAACGTTCTTGCGTCGCACCATGCCGCCGTAGAACAGCGCCAGTCCGGGCAGGGTCATCATCAGCACGAGGGCCGTAGAGGTCAGGATCCAGGAACTGGCGGCCGCGTCGATCTCGGCCGGGACCTGATGCGCCGGAAGCGGCGCGGCGGGCGCAGCCTCTTCCTCGGGCGCGACCACCTCTGCCACGGTTTCAACCGCCGCATCGACGGCGGCGACCACCGGCGCGGCCGCCGCTTCTGCCGGACTGGCAGCCGGCGCAACCGGCTCCTGGGCGAAGGCACCGCCCGCATAAAACAGACCGATGGTCAGAAGACAGAGGGCCAGAAAGCCCGGTAGCCGGTTCAAGAACTGCGACATGGATGCGTCCCCCTATATGATCTCGCAGTTGCGAACTGTTTACCGCAATTGCGAGGCGCGCAAGGGGCTATGCCGTATTCTGCGCAAATTTCATGTTCATGTCGCGAGATAAGCAGATGGTTTTGGTAGAATATTGCCCTGTCGTTTGATGCGGCGCACAATCATTACGCATACCGGAGATATGAAGAAATCCCTAACCCCAGTGCATCTGGACCCGGTGCGATGCCGCCCAGTGGATGGCACGAATGGCGTCGATGATCGCTTCGCCCGC
>JBBSCK010000053.1:0-17692 GCA_038250335.1 Caulobacterales bacterium | reverse complement strand
GGTGGAGGGGCTCTTGAGGCCCGCACCGCGTCCGGGGTGAAGAACCCCTCCGTCACGGCGCAAGCGCGCCGCGCCACCTCCCCATCGCTCCGCGGCGGGGAGGAGACAAGGCTGCGGTCCGCTCTGGGTCGACAGCGACCCTTGGTCCCGCACCGTGTCCGGGGTGAAGAACCCCTCCGTCACGGCGCCGGCGCGCCGCGCCACCTCCCCATCGCTCCGCGACAGGGAGGAGACAAGGCTGTGGTCCGCTCTGGGTCAACAGCGGGCTTCGGGGTTTGGCCGACAAGCGGTCCGCTCACTGGCTCCTGATCGCGCCGGCCACAGCCTCGAACATCGCATTGGGCTGTCCCGCCACGTCGAACAGCAGCGGGCTGTCCTTGCCGTCGTCGCGGGCGTCGCGGCGCAGCCAGCTGTCGGTGTCGCGCAGGCCCCAGACGGTGAAGCCGTAGCGCTGGGCGGCAGGCAGGGCGACGAAGGCCTCGGCCAGTTCGGCGACGCGGGCGGTCTGCTGGTCGAGCCGCGTCCGGCGCGAGCGGGTGTCGATACGGCCCTCGGACCGCAGCGACGCGTCGAGCTCGGAGACATGGATCGGCAGGTCGAACGCCGCCGCCTCGCGCAGGAAGGCGGCGGTCTGGCCGGCCGGGATCTCGATATCCAGATGCGACTGGGTGCCGATGCCGCCGAGGGGGACGCCCGCCTTCAGCAGCCGCTCGACCAGCCGCAGGAAGGTCGCGCCCTTGGTCGGATTGTTCTCCAGATTGTAGTCGTTCAGGAACAGCACCGCGTCGGGGTCGGCCGCCTGGGCCTGTTCGAACGCCCGGGCGATATAGCCGTCCTGGCCCAGAACCCGGCTCCAGTGACAGTCGCGCAGCCCGTTGCCGTCCTCGGCCACGGCCTCATTGACCACGTCCCAGCCGACGACGCGGCCCCGGTAGCGCCCGGCGACGGCGGCGATGTAACGGTCAAATCCGGCGATGAACCGCGCCCGGTCCAGCCCGGAAAAGACCTCGGCCCCCTGGGCGTACCAGATCAGGGCGTGGCCATGCAGACGCAGGCCATGGCCGGTGCAGAAGTCGGCGATCCGGTCCGGCGCGTCCCAGCGGTAATCGTCCGGGCCGGCCAGGATGTATTCCATCTTCATCTCCCACTCTGGCGTGAGCTGGGAGACGTGGGTCAGAGCCAGATCGACCCAGGCGGGATCGTCGAACTGCCCGGCCATGGCGGCGGTGCCGACAGGAAAGGGGGCGATGGATTTCAGCGGTGTCGCGTCGTGCGCGGGCGCGGCCTCGGTGTTGCCACAGGCGGCGAGGGCGAGTGTGGATAGAAGGACGGCGCGGCGCGAGAGATCCTTCTCCCCTTGCGGGAGAAGGGGGCCCGGAGGGCCGGATGAGGGGTGACTCAAGGTTTCACCGATGAGGGTTATCGGTCGCATGGCATTCGCGTCCTCGTACCCCTCATCCGTCAGCCCCCGATCAAGTCGGGGCCTGCCACCTTCTCCCGCAAGGGGAGAAGCGCGTCAGGCGCTGCGCCGTCGCAGGCCCATTTCGTCGAAGGCGGCGGTCTCGCGTTTGCCGGCGGCGACGAGGGCGTTCAGCCGGGTGGTCTCGGCCACGTGTTCAAATTTCTTCAGCTCGGAATAGGCCCCGGTCAGGGCGTCGCGGGCCCCGTCTTCCTCGGCGTCGAGGGCCACCAGGTCGCCTTCGGCGGCGCCCTTCCGGGCTTTCCAGCCGGCCAGATAGGCCTGCAGCAGCATCGAGGCCTCGGTGTCCGCGCGGGCGCGCTCGCGCTCGACCTCGACCTCGGCGTCCAGCACCGCCAGCCGCATCTCGGCCGACGTCTTTCGGGAGGTGATCTCGGCCAGGCGCTTCTGCAGCGTCTCGACCTCGTAGTTGGCGATACGGATCAGGGAATGAGCCCAGGCGGTCATGCGAAAACTCCGGTCGCCAACTTTAGTGTCACTGGGCCAGACCTTGGTTCAGAATGCTTTCCAACCTGTTGAAGGAATCCGCCAGACGCGTGACGTCGTCCCTGTCCTGGCCGAGGAAGTCTTCCAGCGCCGGATTCAGCGCAATGGCCCGATCGGTGACGGGGTCTGCGCCGGCGCGGTAGGCCCCGATCTTGATCAGTTCCTCCATCGAGGAATAGGCGCTCAGGCACTGTCGCGCCCGCCGGTTCAGCTCGCGCTCAGGCACGGTCTGGCAGCCGGGCAGGGTGCGGCTGACGGATTTCAGCACGTCGATGGCGGGGAACCGGCCGCGCTCGGCGATCTTCCTGTCCATCACGATATGGCCGTCGAGAATCCCGCGCACGGCGTCGGCGATGGGCTCGTCATGGTCACCGCCGTCGACCAGAACGGTGAACAGGGCGGTGATCGGCCCCGCCGTGGTGCCGTCCGGCCGGATCGGCCCCGGCCCGGCCCGTTCCAGCAGCTTTGGCAGTTCGGAGAAGACGGTGGGGGTATAGCCCTTGGTCGTCGGAGGTTCGCCTGCGGCCAGGCCGATCTCGCGCTGGGCCATGGCAAAGCGGGTGACGCTGTCCATCAGGCACAGCACCTCCAGATCCTGATCCCTCAGGAACTCGGCAATGGCCATGGTCATATAGGCGGCCTGACGCCGCTTCAGCGCCGGCTCGTCGGAAGTGGCCACCACCACGATGGCGCGGCGCAGGCCCTCTTCGCCCAGCGTCTCCTCGATGAACTCGCGCACCTCCCGGCCCCGTTCGCCGATCAGGCCGACCACGACCGCGTCGCAGGTGGCCTGCCGCGCCAGCATGGACAGAAGCACACTCTTGCCCACGCCCGATCCGGCGAAGATGCCCAGCCGCTGCCCCCGGCAGGTGGTGGTGAACACATCCATCGAGCGCACCCCCAGGTCCAGCCGTTCGCCCACCCGGCCGCGCGAATGGGCGGCGGGCGGAGCGGCGCGCAGGGGATAGGGGGCTGGCCCCTGCGGCAGGGGGCCCTTGCCGTCGATGGGCAGGCCGAAGGCGTCGATGATCCGGCCCAGCCAGGCCGTGGTCGGATAGACCGCCGCCGACTGGCCGATGATGTGGATGTCCGCGCCGGGGGCGACCCCCTCGACCGGGCCGAACGGCATCAGCAGTGCCTTGGAATCGCGAAAGCCCACGACCTCGGCGGGCAGGGGCGTCGTGCCCCGCCGCCCGATCTCGGCCCGGGCCCCCACGGCCAGCCGCGACAGGCCGCCGCGCGCCTCGATGAGCAGGCCAGAGACCCCCGCGACCTTGCCGGTGACCACGAGGGGGTCGACGGCTTCGACGGCGGCGATCAGGTTGCGCATGGGTTAACGGATGGGGGACCGTGGTTAACCGGAGATGAAAGTCCATCAGCCCGGCCCCGTGAGACCGCGCGAACCCCGGCGGCCGAATGTCGCAAGACATTGAAAGTCAATGTTTCTTAAACATTGTGAGTGCCAAGCTAGGTGAACGTTTAACCGATTGACCTGAGGCCACCATGTTCTCGAAACGCCGCGACAGGGACAAGGCCAGCGCCCATCTGGCGGACCTCGAAGGCAAGATGGCTGCGATCAATCGATCGCAGGCCATGATCGAGTTCAATCTCGATGGCACGATCCTGTGGGCGAACGAAAACTTCCTGGGAGCAATGGGCTATCAGCTGCACGAGATCGTCGGCACACACCATCGTCTGTTCGTGGATCCGGCCGAAGCGGCCTCGCCGGATTACGCCGAATTCTGGCGGAATCTCGGCTCGGGCCATTTCGTGGAGCGCAAGTTCCGACGCCTGGCCAAGGGCGGGCGGGAAGTCTGGATCCAGGCCTTCTACAGTTCGGTACTGGGACCGGACGGCAAGCCGGTCAAGGTGATCAAGGTGGCGTCGGACATCACCGCGTCCGAGCAGGCTGCGGCGCACGCCATGGCCGAGCGCCACGCGATCGAGGCGGCCCAGACCCAGATGGTCGAGGCCCTGGGCAGCGCGCTGGCCAGGCTGTCCGAGGGCGACCTGACGGTCCAGGTGGCCGGCGAAATGCAGGGCGGCCATGGCCGCATCCAGGGCGACTTCAACGCGGCGATCGAAAGCCTGCGCGAGACACTGGATCAGGTCCTGGGCAGCGTCTCGGCGCTGCGTACCGGGTCCGACGAGATTTCCTCGGCCACCGATGATCTGTCACGCCGCACCGAGCAGCAGGCCGCCTCGCTGGAGGAGACCGCCGCCGCCCTCGACCAGGTCACCGCCACGGTCAAGCGCAGCGCCGACGGGGCCCGCCAGGCCTCGGAGGCCGCGGCCGGGGCCCGGTCCGAGGCCGAGCGTTCCGGCGAGGTCGTGCGCCAGGCGGTCGCCGCCATGGACGGCATCCGCAAGAGCTCCGGCCAGATCGGCGAGATCATCGGCGTGATCGACGAGATCGCCTTCCAGACCAATCTGCTGGCCCTGAACGCGGGCGTCGAGGCGGCGCGGGCCGGCGACGCCGGTCGCGGCTTTGCGGTGGTGGCCTCCGAAGTGCGGGCCCTGGCCCAGCGCTCGGCCGAAGCCGCCAAGGAGATCAAGGCCCTGGTCGCCAACTCGTCCACCGACGTGGCCAAGGGCGTCAAACTGGTCGACGAGGCCGGCACGACCCTGACTGCCATCTCGGTGAAGGTCGCGGAGATGGACGCCCTGGTCAAGGAGATCGCCGCGTCGTCGGCCGAGCAGGCCATCGGGCTCAGCGAGGTCAATGTCGCCATCAACCAGATGGACCAGGTTACCCAGCAAAACGCCGCCATGGTCGAGGAGACCACCGCCGCCGCCAACAATCTGAAGAGCGAAGCCAACCAGCTTTCGACCCTGGTCGAACGGTTCGACACGGGCGGGCGTCGCGCCTCGGCCCCGTCGCGCGCTGCCCCGGCCGCCATTCCCTTCGACCGGGAGCGCGTCCGTCGGGTCGCCTCGGGTCGCGGCGGCGGTGCTGCGGCGGCTGCGGTGCAGGACTGGGAACAGTTCTAGCCGGTCGGGCCTGCCCCTCTCACGCCGGGGCGTCTTCGGGACGAGCCAGGCCTTCGGGCGTTCTATGGTGCGCGGCGATCCACGCGATGATCATCGGCGCCAGCATGTGCGGCACCGTCAGGATCGACAGGGTCATGAAGCTGGCGGCGATCAGGCCAGACGCCACGTCGGCGCGGAGTTCCAGCCCGTAGATCGCCCCGGCGATGGCCACCGCCGCGAGGGTCAGGGGCAGGACCACGCGAACCCAGGCCCGCCCCCGGCTCAGCGCCACGTTTCTCAGGCTGTCCGCCAGATGGCGGGGGGAATGAAACAGGCAGAAATACAGGACGAAGCCGATGATCGGCGGCAGGGCGATCATGGACGCTACGGCCAGGGTCGCGGCCACGGCCTGGGTGCGCCGCCCGCCTGTCCACAGCGCGGCCAAAGCCACGGCGGCCACCACAAGGGCGAGGGGCGTGACCAGAAGCATCATGTCTGCGATCGCCGTCGCTTCGGATTGCCCCGTCAGGGCGACGAAGATGCGGTCCAGCGCCGCCCCATGGAACAGGGTCGGTGCCGCCAGCACGGCCAGGGCCAGACCGAGCGCCAGAAACCGTGACCCCGTTCCCTCCCAGTCCTCGGAAAAATGCACTGTGGCGATCAGGATGAAGGCTCCAAGGGCGATGACCGGTGCCACCAGCCAAAGGGCCAGCATGAGGGCGGCACAGCCCAGATAGACGATCAGCAGAGCGGCCAGTCCGGTCCGGGGTCCCCGGCTCTGGGTCTTGATCAGTTCCAGATCCAGGGTGCCGTGCGGCAGGCCGAACACCAGCAGCATCAGGCAGGCCACCGAGGTCGCAGCGGCCCCGTCCAGCGGGACCCCCGCGACCATGGCCATACCGCAACCAACCGCCCCCAGCGCAAGCGCCAGGAGCGGTAAGTCGAGCGGTGCATGTGCAGTCGTTGTCATCGAAGACACCTGTTCCACGAAAGGCGAACGGGTGGTTCCGGCCGGAACCACCCGCCCCCGGTCAGTGAGCGACCGCGTTGCCTGTCTGGTTGTCGCCATACTCGATCTGCGATTTCCGCACGGCGATCATATAGATCAGGATACCGACACCGACCTTGGCGATGATATCGGCGATCGTGTAGCCGATCTGCAGGCTTGTTTCGACCGTGCTGCCGCCCAGATTGATGAACGGGACCATATAGACGATCGGGTAGAAGCCCCACGAGGCGAAGGTCACGAGGCGGGCCGTCTTGATCAGCTTCCTGACCCCTTCAGGCTGACGCTCGATCGCGGCACCAAGACCCTTGAACAGCTCCCAGACGATATACAGGAACGGGATGGTGGACAGGGTCCCCCAGATGGCGCGCGTCGTGTTGTCGTCGGCGATTTCGCCGGGATAGCCGAGCGCGATCATCAGGGCCGCAGCGAAGCCCAGCTTGACAGACTTGGACACGGTCTCTGATTGCGACAGCCGCATCACCAGGATGAGTTCGATCAGCAGCAGCGGCACGGTCAGCAGCCAGTCGACGTAACGATAGGCGTCGTTGAAGGCCAGGCCGGTCACGGTGATGACGCCATCGCGGACTTCATAGGCCGTTTCCCAGCTCTCGAAGATCCGGAAGTAGTGATAGGCGGCGATCGCCGTCACCAGACCGGATATGGTCAACGCAGTCTTGTAGGCAGGTCCGACCTGGGAGCGTCCGAACCAAAGGAACAGTGTCGCGGCCGCCATTGTCGCGAAGGTGAAAGAAAAGGCGTTGTAGACGAGCAGATACTGCCCGATATCTATTGTAGGCATGGAAATTCCTCTTCACAGGGCCCTGTTCGGCGGTGCTGTGCGACACTTTGTACCGCCGGTCGAACACCGCTATGGCCGACGCCTTGGTCTAGGCCTGACCTGCCGGTTTCGCTATACGGGCTTTAGGCCGTAGCCGGGCCGCGGGTTCACAGGCCCGCTTCGACCGCAATGCGGATCGCGTCCGCGATGTTGTGGGTGCCCAGCTTTTCCAGAACCAGGGCGCGGTGCATCTTCACCGTCTTTTCGCTGAGATCGAGGGTCGCGGCGATCTGCTTGCTGCGCTGGCCGCCGGCGATCTGTTGCAGCACCTCGCGCTGACGGGGCGACAGGCCGCGTACGATCTCGACCGCCTGCTGGTGGCGCTTCGACGTCGGGCCGATGGCGTCATCGTCCAGCTCGACCTGGGACCCGAGAAAATACTCCAGCGCGCCGTCCTGCGAAAACACCGGCGCTACAAGCACGGCGTTGCGAAACGACGTGCCGTCGCGCTTGTAGTTCAGGATCTCGACCAGGGTCGCCCGCCGCGCGCGGGTACCCTGCCGGATGCGGTCCGTCAGCCAGGGCTCGGTGGCCGGACCGGCCAGGAACCGGCAGTTCCGCCCCAGGATGTTTTCCGGCCCATAGCCCGTCAGCGTACAGAACGCCCGGTTCACGGCGATGATCGGGTTGTCCGGCAGACGCGGATTGCTGATGACCGAGGCGATCGGACTGCAGACGATGGACGCCTGCAGCCCATTGGCGTCGTCGGCGTCATCGTAGAGGTCCTGATCCATGGTTTGCCACTTTCGCGCCACAACCTAGGCCTTTGCCCCCGCCGGGCAAGGCGAAAGGTCGTCGCATCGGCAGCGATGGATCGGGGGATGACTGCCTGCGGACCATCCCCGCCCTTCTGGCGCGCCCGCTTGTGTGTATCCTTCCGCCATGAACGCCGCGCTCAAGCTGATGACGCCTGACGACTTCCTGGTCTGGTGCCTGGATCAGGAGGACCGCTGGGAACTGGTCCACGGCGTGCCGATTCGCATGATGACGGGGGCAACGCGCCGGCATGATCGGGTCGTCGTCAATCTGATCGTCGAACTGGACACCCGCCTTCGCGGCAGGCCCTGCCGCCCCAACACCGCCGACGTCGCCGCCCGGATGGCGCAGGGCAGTATCCGCCGCCCGGATGTCACCATTGATTGCGGTGGCCCGCCCGACGCATCCCTGACCAGCGAAGTCCCGACCGTCTTCTTCGAGGTTCTGTCGCCTTCGACCCGCACCACCGACATTCTGCGCAAGACCGATGAGTACAAGGCGGTGCCGAGCCTGCGCCACATCGTGCTGCTGGAACCGGACCTGCCCCGCGCCTGGCTGTGGAGCCGTGCGGATCAGACCAGCCCCTGGGCCGAACAGTATATCGAGGGGCTGGAGGCGGCTCTCCCCCTGGCCGCCATCGCGGTCGATCTGCCCCTGGCCTCGGTCTATGACGGCGTCGGGTTCGCGCCCGACGACTGACGCCTTCCATCTCGATCCTGTCCTGGGCCGCAGCGGCTCTGACCCGCGCCCGGCCGCCGGACGCCTGAACCGGCCGGCGCTTGCGTCCACCCCGCCCCGCCCTATGTCCATCGCTCGCGCCGATGTCGGACACGGCAGATCTGCACCATCTGCACCATCTGCACTGTGTTTTTTGCACTGGTTTTTCTGACCCGCCCGTCCCGAGATTGCCCATGTCCGACCTGCCCGCCACCCACGACGCCGTCCGCACCACCCGGGGCCGGGGCCGGATCTATGCGTCGATCATCGACACCATCGGCGACACGCCGATCGTGGGTCTGCCGCGCCTGTCGGCCGAATATGCGCCCAAGGCCCGCGTGCTGGCCAAGCTGGAGTTCTTCAACCCGACCTCCTCGGTCAAGGACCGGATCGGCGTGTCGATGATCGAGGCGCTGGAGGCGGCCGGGCGTCTGACCGCCGACAGCGTCATCATCGAACCGACCAGCGGCAACACCGGTATCGGCCTGGCCTTTGTCGCCGCCGCCAAGGGCTATCGGCTGATCCTGGTCATGCCCGAAAGCATGTCGATCGAGCGGCGCAAGATGCTGGCCCTGCTGGGGGCCGAACTGGTTCTGACCCCGGCCGAGAAGGGCATGAAGGGCGCGATCGCCGTGGCGGCGGACCTGCTGGCGCGCACCCCCGGGGCGGTCAGTCCCTCGCAGTTCGAGAACCCTGCCAACCCCGCCATCCACCGCGCGACGACGGCCGAGGAGATCTGGAATGACACCGGCGGGGCGGTCGACATCGTCGTCTCGGGCGTCGGCACCGGCGGCACCATCACCGGCGTCGGCCAGGCGCTGAAGGCCAGAAAGCCCACGGTGCGCATGATCGCGGTGGAGCCGACTGCCTCGCCCGTCCTGTCCGGTGGCGAGCCCGGCCCGCACAGGATCCAGGGGATCGGCGCGGGCTTCATCCCCGCCATCGTCGACCGCTCGGTCATCGACGGGGTCGAACAGGTGTCGAACGAGGACAGTTTCGACATGGCCCGCAAGGCCGCCCGGGTGGAGGGGATCCCCGTCGGGATCTCGTCCGGCGCCGCCCTGGTCGCCGCCTTCCGCCTCGCGACCCTGGATGAGAACACGGGCAAGACCCTCGTCGTCATCATCCCCAGCTTCGCCGAACGCTATCTGTCGACGGCCCTGTTCGAGGGCTTGTAAGGCGGCGGTTAACCGGCGGTCGCCTAGTCTGGCGTCCATATGTCCGATCCGGCTCCCGCCCTGTCGCCTGCTGGCCCGTCGCCTGACGCCCCGTCGCCGGTGTTCCGCGCGCGCCACGCCCTGCTGAAGCGGCTGGCCGATGTGGTGTCCCTGCCCGGCAGCCGGGTCAACGCCTTCGAGCGTGCCGTGACCGGAGACCTGCTGGTCGAGATGCTGCGCCTCGCCGCGCCGCGCGAACGCCAACGGGTCGCCGAGCGCCTTGCCCCCCTGGCCGAACTGCCCAACAGTCTGGCGCGGATGCTGCTGCGCGACGAGCCGGCCATCGCAGGCCTGCTGATCGAACAATGCGCCTCTCTCAGCGATGCCGACCTGGCGTCCTGCGCCCGTGACACCGGGACCGAGCACCGCCTGCTGATGGCGCGTCGCAGGGGTCTGTCGGAGGTGGTCACCGAGACCCTGATCGCCTTCGGGGAAGACCCGGTCATCGAGGCCCTGTTGCGCAATACGACCGCGCGCCTGTCCCAGTGCGGGATCGAGGCCGTGGTCAGCCTGTCGCGCCAGACGCCGTCCCTGTGCGGTCCCCTGCTGCGCCGGCCCGAGCTCAGGCCGTCGGGGGCCTATGTCATGTTCTGGTGGGCCGGAGCCGAGGAAAGACGCACCATCCTGCAGCGGTTTGCCGTCAGCCGCGAGGTCATGCAGGAGGTGGTCGAGGACGTCTTCGCCATGGCCGCCGAGGAGGGTTGGCAGGACCCGGTCTCGAGGAAGGCGCTTCAGTTCATCGAGCGGCGCCAGCGCAACCGCGCGGCCATTGAAAAGAGCCCCTACGGCGGGCTGGAGCAAGCCGTCGCTGCCGCCGCGACGCAGGGCCTGAACCGCGAGGTGGCCGCCGAGATCGCCTATCTGTCGGGAATCAAGCCGCTGACCGGGGCCAAGATCATGGGCGATGCCGGGGGCGAACCCCTGGCCATCCTGTGCAAGGCGACCGGGCTGTCGCGCACCGATCTCCAGAATCTCTGGCGTTCCGTGCGCAGACCCGAAACCACGGCCGACGGCGATGTCCACCCGGACTGGGACCGGGTTCAGGTCACCTATGAAATGCTGGCCGTCGATCGCGCCCAGACGGTGTTGCGTTACTGGAACTGGTCGCTGTCGTCGGCCCTGTCACCGGCGCTGCTGAAGGCCATTCGCGACGGCGACGATGAACCGCTGGACGAATATTCGGCCCCCGAGCGGGCGGCCATGATGGCTCTGGCGGAAAACTTCGGGCGCTGAGCCGATCTTCAACGGCGCTGACTATAGTTGGAAATGTCTCTGTCCGGATACCCGATCGCATCCTGTGTTGAAGCGGATTGCTTTCGGGCGCGAACATCCTTATTGCAAAAGTCATCGTTCGCGGTAACGCGGCAAGATTAGGCAAGGAAATTCCCGTGGAAACGACAAGACTGGACGAGCGGTCCGAACTTCTGGAGATGACGGCGGACATCGTGTCGGCCTATGTCGGCAACAACAGCGTGGCGGCGAACGACCTGCCCTCGCTGATCTCCAATATCCATGCGGCGCTGTCCCAGGTCTCGACGGGTGTGGTGGAAGCCGAGCCCGAGCCCAAGGAGCCGGCAGTGCCGATCCGAAAGTCGATCAGCCCCGACTTCCTGATCTGTCTGGAGGATGGCCGCAAGTTCAAGTCGCTGAAGCGCCACCTGCGGACCAAATACGACATCAGTCCCGAGGAATACCGCGCCAAGTGGGGCCTGCCGAAAGACTATCCGATGGTCGCGCCGAACTACGCCAAGGCCCGTTCGGATCTGGCCAAGCAGATGGGCCTGGGCCAGGGCGGCCGCAAGCCGGCCCGCACGCCGCGCGTCGCCAAGAAATAGGCCTCGTCAGACTGGATACAGGGCGCCCGCTTCCGCGAGGAGGCGGGCGTTTCCGTGTCAGGCGGCTGCGACGTTGCTCCGGCGCATGCGCCAGAAGCGCAGGGTCCGCTGCGCAGCGTCGCGCTGAAGCTCGGCATACAGCCGGGCATAGAGATGCGCCTTGCCCAAGGCGTTCTCCTCGCTGCCGAGGATGACCACGACAAACGTCAGGAACAGGGCCCGGTCCAGGTCGGCCGCCTTGCAGACGACCGCAAGCGCATCGATTTCCCTGCGTTCGACGATCTGGCTGGCGGTGTGGAAGTCCATGTCCGCGAGCTGCGCCAGCGCGATCAGGAACGACGTCCTGCTACCGGAGCGCAGGAACCGCGCGAGCATGGTGGGCGTCAGCTGCTGGGCGGCGCGCAGCTCTTCTACATAGGCCAGGCTTTCGTTGTAGTCGGCGGGCAGGCTGCCGTCCTCGGTGGCGATCCGGGTGCGACCAGCGGCCAGGGCGCTTTCCAGCAGATCGGGGTCCATGGCGGCGTTCTGTTCGAGGATCCGCTGACGCAGCCGGGCCTCGACCACAAAATACATGTCGTTCAGCAGGTCTGCGGGCAGCGCGGCGCGCTCGACGGCCGCAGCATGGAGCGCCGGATTGACCTTGGCCCGTTCCACGGCCGTCTCGGACGCGGCGCGCGACAGCCGGGCGCCGTCGTTGCGCAGCAGCGTGCCGAGGGTCTCGTCGTCGCCCCGCTCGACGATCACATCGGAGACGGCTTCCGACACGCTCAGCCTGCCGGAGACGGCGCGAAGGTGATCCTGCCCCCTCGATCGGACTACCCCCAGAAGGTCGTCATCGGTCAGGACGGGAGAGTTGCGCAGGACGGCGTCCGCGACGGCGAACTCGTCGTTGGCCAGTCGGCGGATCAGGCCGCGAGGGGCATCGGGAGCCCCGGCGAAGCGGGCCGACAGCTCGGCCCGGACGGCGGTCTCCATCTCGGCGGTGAGGTCGGACAGGACCGTGTCATACAGCGCGTCCTCGCCGTCGCTTCGCTGAGCCGAGCCGAAGAAATGCTCGGTCAGTTCACGCAGCAGGGCGCGGCGCTTTTCGCTCGATGTCTCCTGGGCCAGCAGGATGAGGTCGGGCAGGCGCGATTCCGTCTCGTAGGGCGAGATGGTGGCGTCGGTCATGGCAGGCTCGGCTCGGCGATGGTGCGTCTGCGGCCCTGGGCATCACGCATCAGGGGCTCGGTCGCGGGCGGCTCCGCGAGGTCCAGGGTGACGCTGTCGAAGAAGACCGGTTCGGGCATGACGGTCGGGTCGGGCTGGCGTCCGGCACTGCGGTGGACAGAGTAATAGCGCGCACCCTGCTGACCCGCGCGGGCAGGCGTGGCCTGGGCATGGGCCTGCAGCGCGACCTGGCCGGATTGCGCGGAGGGCGGCTGAGCGGCGGCGGGGCCCTGGGGCTGCAGCCGGAAGATGGGCGCGTCGCGGCGCGGTGCCATGGGATCATCGACCGGCGCGTCGTCGGCGATGGACGCCGGAGCTGGCGAAACCCGGGGCGGCGGCGGCGCATAGGCCGGAGAAACCGGAGGGACCGGGGCCTGCGCAGCGACCTCGACGTCGAAGCCGGACGGGTCGGGCGAACCCGAGGCGTAGGGGGGCGTGACGCGGGGACCCAGCCAGGCGCTCGCCGGGGTCAGGCTGCCCGAGGTTGGCGCGGGAAGGGGGGCAGGCATCATCGACGGGCGCTGGATCGTCTGTGACGGGGCGACGCGGCGCGGAATCATGCCGTCACGGGCCCGCGTCCGGGCGGCGGCAACATCGCCGGGGGTGGTGTCGGCGGGACGGTTGGCCCAGGACAGATAGCGCGGTCCTCCGCCGCCGGCCGCGACCTGGGCCTGGGCGACGCCGGTCAGAAGCAGGCAGCCCGAAGCCGTCGCAAGCAGCAGCATCACGGGCCGATGGGCGCATTGCAGCAAGGGCGGGCTCCCGTTCGAAAGAACGTCGTTGCCGACCCTAGGCCCCGGCGGCTTAATCCCGGGCTAACAGACATCAAGCGGTTAGATTCGGTCGCGCAGCGCCCGTCGCTGGATCGCCGCGGTCACGGCGTTGAGGGTCAGCCCCATCGCGGCCAGGCAGACGAGGGCGGCCAGCAGCTCGGCCGTGCGCAGGCGGTTACCGGCCTCCAGCAGACGCCAGGCCAGGCCCTGGGTTGCGCCGGAGCCGGAAACGAACTCGGCCACGACGGCACCGACGATCGCCAGCCCGGCGGCCACGCGGATGCCTTCGAGCGCAAAGGGCAGGGCCGAGGGCAGCCGCAGGCGCCAGAGCCGCTGCAGGCGCGTGGCCCCGTGCAGGTCGAACAGCCGCTCCAGATCGGGGTCGGCCGACTTCAGGCCGGTCAGGACCCCGGAGAACACCGGGAAGAAGGCGACTGCGGCGGCCAGCGCCGTCACGGCCCGGTCGGCGTGATCCAGTCCGGCCCAGATCAGCACGAGGGGGGCGATGGCGACGACCGGGGTCACCTGCAGCGTCACCGCCAGCGGCGAAACCGCCCGCTCTGCGCGCGCGCTGAGGGACACCAGAGTGGCGAGGCCGCCCCCGCCGACGACGGCGACGGCCAGCGCCTTCAACGCCATCCAGAAGGTTTGAAGCGCCGACCCGGCCAGCACGGGGGCGTTCTCGACCAGGGCTATGGCGACAGCGCTGGGCGGCGGCAGGAAATAGACGGGCACGGCCAGCAGGCGGCAGGTGATTTCCCACGTGGCAAGGAGCGCGGCGGTCAGGGCAAGGGCGGGCAGGGCATCGGCGAGGCGCTTCATGCGGCGACCGCCATGGAACGGGCAAGCGCGTCGGCGACGATCTCGACGGCCTCGCGAAAGCCGGGATCGCGCCGCCAGCCGTCCGGGCGGGGCAGGGGGCCCGGCATGGCGATGTCGGCGACCGCGCGGCCGTCTGTTGCGGACAGGACGGCGACCCGGCTGGCCAGATAGGCGGCCTCTTCCACGTCATGGGTGACGAAGACGATGGCGGTGGCGCGGGCGGCCCAGAGGCGGTGCAGGTCCTCGATCAGACCCCGCCGGGTGATGGAATCCAGCGCCGCGAAGGGCTCGTCGAGCAGCAGCAGGTCGGGCTCGACGGCCAGTGCACGGGCGAGAGACACGCGCATGGCCATGCCGCCGGACAGCTGTCGCGGCCGGGCCCGGGTGCGCTCGCCGAGGCCGACGGCGGCGAGGGCCTGTTCAGCGCGGCGGCCGGCCTCTGCTGCAGTGACACCGGACAACTCCAGCGGCAGGGCGACATTGGTCCGGGCGTCGGCCCAGGGCATGAGGGTCGGGCTCTGGAACACGAAGCCGGTGGCGGTCCCGGCCGGACGGTCCACGCGGCCCCCGGCGGGCTGTTCCAGACCGGCCAGCAGCCGCAGGGCCGTGGATTTTCCGGCCCCTGAGGCACCGACGAGGGCCACGATCTCGCCCGGGGCGACGCGGAGGTCGATCGGCCCCAGCGCCGGTCGGCCCGGATAGCGGACGACGGCGTCCAGCAGTTGGAAAGGACCCCCTGTCGTCATGCCCGGATCAGGTCCGAAGATGCCGCAGCAGGCGTAAGCAACGGCCTCGTCTCAGCCACGGCCGGGCAGGAAATCGTCGGTGAAGGCGTCGCGCCAGCGCAGGTCGGCGGGATAGACCCCCGCCTGTGACATGACGTCGAAGAAGGCCTGCCAACGCTCGGGGGTCATGGCCCCCAGACCGTAGAGGGCGGCGTCGCCGCCGTCGACAATGCCGTATTCGCTGAGTTTGGCCCGGGCCTGGTCCAGGATGTCCTGGGTCATCTCGGGGTTGGCCTGTCTGATCAGGGCGTCGGCGGGGGCCGGGTTGCCGCGCATGTAATCGCGCCAGCCCTCGGCCGAGGCGGCGATGAAACCGCGCAATGCTTCAGCGTTGTCCCGGGCGAACCCGTCCGGCGACAGGACCATGGTGGCGTAGGAGGGATAACCCTCGTCCGCCAGAAGGAAGACCCGGGGCTCGAAGCCCGCCATCTTCTGGATCGTATAGGGCTCCGACGTCAGATAGCCCTGCTGGACGGCCCGTTCGTCGGCGAGGAAGGGGGCCGGATTGAAATTGTATTTGCGGACCTGATCGTCGGTGAAACCGTATTTGGCCTTCAGCCAGACCCAGAAGGCGGTGATTGAGGCGTCGGCCAGCAGGAAAGGCCGGCCCGCAAGGTCGGCGATGCCGGTCAGCGCGGGGTCGGCATGGGCGATCAGGACCTGGGGGTCCTTCTGGAAGAAGGCGGCGACGGCCTTCACCGGGGCCCCCTCGGCGACCAGGTTCAGGGGTATGAAACTGTTGGAACCCATGCCCAGTTCAACGGCCCCGGACGCCAGCAACTGGGGCACGTTCACGCCCGGGCCGCCCTGGATGATCTGGACGTTCAGTCCGCGCCGCTCATAGGCCCCGGACGCCAGGGCCTGGTAGAAGCCGCCGTGCTCGGCCTGGGCGCGCCAGTCGGTGGCGAAACGGATGCGGACGCGACCCTGTTCGTCGACGGGGGCCTCCGAGCCGGTGCAAGAGGCGAGACCCATGGCCGTGACGGCGACGCCGCCCGTGAGGACGAGGCGGCGGCTGACGACGGATTGAGTCGCGCGGGGTTGCATGGCGGCAAACTAGGGCCGTCAGAGGTGCAAGGGAAGCGGAGGGTCGCCGCAGGTCCTGTCTCCTCCTTGTCCCGCAGGGATGGCGAGGTGGATCGGCGGCGCAGCCGACGAGACCGAGGGGTTCTTGAGGTGGGCGAGGCCGACGGGCGTCACGAACCCCTCCACCCCCCGCCATGCGGCGGGCGGTCCCCCCTGCCCATCCCGTGGGGACGGGGATGAGATGGAAACCGGGTTCGAGCAGCGAGACGCCGCGCGTCGAGCGGTAGCCCTCTGACCCAGAATTGAGCGAGGGGACGCAAGTCCGGTCGAGCCGGTGCTGGCGTCCCCCCACCAAGTCCGGGTTGGGACTTGGCCATTGAGGTTTTCGGACCCTGGCGTCAGCGCCGGCGGGCGAACCCGGCGACGGTCTGCTGTATCCTGGCGGCTCCTGTCCGGTGGCGTCTCGTCCGGGCTTTTGACCCATCCGTCGTCCACCGATCCCGGTCTGGTTCTCCGTCCCCCCGCACCGAAGCGCTAAAGGTTGGGAGCCTGGACCCTGCCCGGGCTTTCCGCGTCCACCGAAGTGGCTTGGAACCCTTGGTCAGAGAGCCGGACCGACCCGCTTGAAACCCCGGTCTCCCCGGATTTCCGCGCCGCCGTGTCCCTCGGCCTGATGACGTTCTCTCCAAATCCGCTAGACGGCAAGGCCCCGAATTCGTCCCGCTGTGCAACATGCCCGGGGGCGTCGGTGGACAACCCTGTGACTATCAGTGGACGGATCGGATTCGTTAAAACGGATCAGGGATTTGGCTTGTCCACAGAAACGGGTCAGCCGGCGGTGAGTGCCTCGCGCTTGCCTTCCAGCTCCAGCCATTCCTCCTCGGACGCCTCCAGTTTCGACCGCGCGGCATCCATCGCCTTCATGGTGCTGTCGAAGCCGGAAGGGTCGCGGGCATAGAAATTGACGTCGGCGAGGCGCGCTTCATGGGCGGCGATGTCGGCGGGCAGGGCGTGGATCAGGGCGTCGAGTTCCTTGAGGCGGTGCTGGTCCTTGAACGAGAGTTTGCCCTTGGAGGCGGGGGTCGAGGGTCGAGGGTCCTGGGCAGTGGATGGGGTGATGGTGACGGGGGGCGACTTGTCTTCGACCCTCGACCCCTGCCCCTCGACCCTTTTGAGGAACCCCGGGTTCTGGCGGATGAAGTCGGTCCAGCCGCCGGGGGTCTCGACGATGTCACCCCGGCCGTTCATGCCGATGGTCGAGGTGGCCAGCCGGTCGACGAAGTCGCGGTCGTGGCTGACCAGAATGAGGGTGCCGTCGTACTGCTCGAGCAGTTCCTCGAGCTTGTCGAGGGTGTCCATGTCGAGGTCGTTGGTGGGTTCGTCCAGCACCAGCATGTTGGCGGGTTTGGCGAGGGCCCGGGCCAGCAGCAGGCGGTTGCGCTCGCCGCCGGACAGGGTCGAGATCGGCTGGCGCAGCTGGCCTTCCTGGAACAGGAAGTCCTTGGCGTAGGCGGCGACGTGTTTGGAGATGCCGCGCACCAGAATGCTGTCGCCGCCGCCGGGCGTCAGGGCGTCCCACAGGGTCATGTCGGACTTCAGCCCCTCGCGGGACTGGTCGAGATAGACGGGCTCCAGATTGGCCCCCAGCTTCACCGTGCCCTCGTCGGGGGCCAGCTCGCCCAGCAGGATCTTGACCAGGGTGGTCTTGCCCGCACCGTTGGGGCCGACGATGGCGAGGCGGTCACCGCGAATGACGCGGGTGGTGAAGG
>JBBSCK010000052.1:0-17889 GCA_038250335.1 Caulobacterales bacterium | reverse complement strand
GGCCAATGCGCGACGGGGGCTGGACACCGGCTTTACCCAGCCCACCTCGGTGGTCGAGAGCTATCTGGTGGCGCTCCGGAACGAGGTCGCCTTCACGCCCGCGACAGACCCCCTGCTGCGGCCCTTCGCCAGTCTGCCGGCGACGATCCCGGCGCTGGACCAGGAGGATTTCCGAGCCCGCGCCGCAGCCGTGGTCGCCGACCGGATCGCCCCCCGCCGCCGCGCCATTCTGGCCTTCATCGAGAACGAATACCGGCCCGCCGCCCGGGCCGAGGTCGGGATCGGGTCGCGCCCCGGCGGGCGGGACTACTACGCCTTCCAGGCCCGCAGCTACACGACGACCGACCTGACCCCCGACCAGATCCACCAGATCGGCGTCGATGAGGTGGCCCGTATCCGCGCCCGCATGGATGTCGAGATGCGCGCCGCCGGCTGGACCGGCGACTTCGCCGGCTTCCTCAATCACCTGCGCACCGACCCGTCCTTCTATGCGACCTCGCGCGAGGACCTGCTCGAGAAGGCCTCGGAGATGGCCAAGCGGGCGGACGGCGGGATGCCGGCCCTGTTCCGCACCCTGCCGCGCCTGACCTACAATGTCCGGCCGGTGCCGCTGGAGATCGAGGCCACCTATACGACCGGGCGCTACAACGGCGGCTCGCTGGCCGATGGTGTGCCCGGCGGCTATATCGTCAACACCGGCAGGCTGGACCAGAGGCCGCTCTACGAACTGCCCGCCCTGACGCTGCACGAGGCGGTGCCCGGCCACCACCTGCAGATCGCCCTGCAGCAGGAGGCGGCCCAGGGTCCCTATTTCCGCCGGACCGTCGACGTCACCGCCTTCAGCGAGGGCTGGGGCCTGTATGCCGAGTTCCTGGGCGAGGAGATGGGCTTCTATCGCACGCCCGAGGAACGGTTCGGGCGGCTGTCCTACGAGATGTGGCGGGCCTGCCGGCTGGTCGCCGATACCGGCATGCACTGGATGGGCTGGACGACCGCCCAGGCGCGGGTCTGTTTCACCGACAACTCGGCCCTGGCCACGCACAATATCGAGACCGAACTGCAGCGCTACATCGGCTGGCCGGGTCAGGCCCTGGCCTACAAGATCGGGGAGATCCGGCTGAGAGCGATCCGCACGCGCGCGGAGCAGGCGTTGGGCGACCGGTTCAATGTGCGCGATTTCCACGACGCCCTGCTGGTCGACGGGCCGCTGCCGCTGGACCTGCTGGACCAGCGCATGGCGGCCTGGGTGGCGGGGCAGCAGTAGCGCCCGGGGCGTCTTCTTCTGCACCGCCCGGGGACAGGAAGGAGACGATCAGGTCGCCGTCGGCTCCGGCAGATCCACGCCCGCCAGCTTCCAGCCAAACAGGCCGTCGCGCTTGAACAGCAGTTTCAGCGTCTGGTCCGGACGATCCGGGTCTGTCAGGCCCAGGACGAAGGTGTTCAGATCGCGATAGGCGTAGCTCTGGCGGATGTTGTCGCTGTCAGCCGGGTTCGGCGATGGGGTCTCCCGCGACTGCACGAGCTCCGGGGTCTCGGCGGTACGGACCATGGCGGCGATGGTGGGCGCGTTGACGAGGGTGTCGACAGCCCCCCCCACCAGCATGGGGGCCAGCATCATGCCGAGCCCGCCCAGCGGATTGTCCCGCACCTCGGGATCGGCACGGGCCTCGGTCACGAGGCGGGCGGTCAGCTCGTCCTTCAGGCTCTCGCGAAAGGCCGGGAAGTCGACCAGCCGCTCCAGGGCCACCTCGTCCCCGGCCCTGGCCGCCGCGACCAGACTGTTCACCGTCAGAAAGGGCGTTCCGAAACCGGCAGCGAGCAAGGCGACCCCCGCCAGGGCGGCGGCACCCTTGACCAGACCCATCACTGTTTCGCTCCCGGCACAGTGGCCGCAGGCGGCGCGGTCCGGGCCGGAGCCAGCGGCGTCGCCCCGTCCGGCAGACCGATGTGGACCAGCTTCCATTCGAACGGGCCCCGGCGCTCGAAGGTGAAGACCGTGTCGGACCCGCCCTCGTCGGTCACGGCCAGACGGGCGCGATTGATCCCCCAGTAGCGCGGGGCAGGCCACGGTGCGGCGGCAGCGTCTGTCCCGGGCCGCACCGGGCGGATGGCGGCGAAGCGCCCTTGGCCGCGGGTCAGGCCATCAATGGCGTCG
Source organism: Caulobacterales bacterium (assembly GCA_038250335.1). Classification (GTDB taxonomy): domain Bacteria; phylum Pseudomonadota; class Alphaproteobacteria; order Caulobacterales; family Caulobacteraceae; genus Brevundimonas. Next base: position 15,734 of record JBBSCK010000052.1, on the reverse strand, counting down.
GGGGTCAGATAGGCGTCGGGGTCAGGGCCCGGCGGGGCCGCAGCCTCCTCGAACTGGCGACGGACGGCCCCGATCGGGTCGTTCATGAACGACGGCGGCGGGGTCAGGGCCTCGGGCCGGCCCGACAGCTGGGGCCGCAGCGAGGCGCGGACGGCGTCGAAATCGACCAGACGCTGCAGGCCGGCAACATCATCGGACTGCGCCGCCGAGCGGATGCCGAAGAACGCCACAGCGGGTGCCGCAAAGAAGCTCGCGACCGCCAACGCCAGGGCGGCGAGGACCAGATTTCCGAATACCTGTTTCACGCGGTGGTCTCCCCCTCCTCCGGCGCCCACGCCATCAATGCACGCCAGCGCGCCCGGCTCAAACGAAACCCCGCCGGAGAGGCTCCGGCGGGGTGGAAAGATTCGACCGCCGGTCGCTCAGCCGATGTCGGGCAGGGCGGTCTTCAGGTTCCCGGCGACCTTGTCGAGGAAACCCTCCGTGGTCAGCCAGCCCTGGTGGTCACCGACCAGCAGCGCCAGATCCTTGGTCATGTAGCCGGCCTCGACCGTGGCCACCACGACCTCTTCCAGGGTCTTGGCGAAGGTGGCCAGTTCGGTGTTGCCGTCCAGCTTGGCGCGGTGGGCGAACCCCCGGGTCCAGGCGAAGATGGAGGCGATGGAGTTGGTCGAGGTGGCCTCACCCTTCTGGTGCTGGCGATAGTGGCGGGTCACGGTACCGTGGGCGGCTTCGGATTCCATCGTCCTGCCATCGGGCGTCAGCAGCACAGAGGTCATCAGGCCCAGCGAGCCGAAGCCCTGGGCCACCGTGTCGGACTGGACGTCGCCGTCGTAGTTCTTGCAGGCCCAGACGAAACCCCCCGACCATTTCATCGCCGAGGCCACCATGTCGTCGATCAGCCGGTGCTCGTAGATCAGTCCCGCCGCCTTGAAGGCGTCGGCGAACTCGGTGTCGTGGACGTGCTGGAAGATGTCCTTGAAGCGACCGTCATAGGCTTTGAGGATCGTGTTCTTGGTCGACAAATACAGCGGATATCCGCGGTCCAGCGCGAAGGCGAAGCTGGCCCGGGCGAACTCGGTGATCGAATCATCGAGGTTGTACATGCCCATGGCCACACCGGCCGAGGGATAGTCGAACACCTCGTGCTCGATGACCGTGCCGTCATCGCCGACGAACTTCATCGTCATCTTGCCAGGACCCGGAACAAGAAAGTCGGTGGCCTTGTACTGATCACCGAAGGCGTGGCGGCCGATGATGATGGGCTGGGTCCAGCCGGGCACCAGACGCGGCACGTTGGAGCAGATGATGGGTTCGCGGAACACGACGCCGCCCAGGATGTTGCGGATCGTGCCGTTGGGCGACTTCCACATCTTCTTCAGGCCGAACTCAGCCACGCGGGCCTCGTCGGGCGTGATGGTGGCGCATTTGACGCCGACGCCGTGCTTCTGGATCGCGTGGGCCGCGTCGATCGTCACCTGGTCGTCGGTGGCGTCGCGGTTCTCCATCGACAGGTCGTAATAGTCGAGCTCCAGATCGAGGAACGGGAAGACCAGCTTGTCCTTGATCCACTGCCAGATGATGCGGGTCATCTCGTCGCCGTCGATGTCCACGATGGGATGGGCGACCTTGATCTTGGCCATTCGGCTAACGTCCTGTCTTCAATATCGGAGGGTGGCCGGGGGTATAGCGACCGGGAACGCGGGAGGCAAAGGCTCGCGGCACGCCGGTTAGCCTCGCCTGGAAAAAGTCTTGCGCGGCCGGGCTGAACCCGACCGCCCAACGCCGGTTCTGATCGATCGGGAACGGATGCGCGCCGTACTCGCTGAGCTTGATCCGCAACCCCCGGAGGCTCTCTCATGACCGAAACAGCATCCAGGGCCAGTGACCGGACCGGCGCAGGAGCCCTGGCGTCCGACGTCGATGTTCTGGTCATCGGGGCGGGTCCGGCCGGACTGACGGCGGCGACCTATCTGGGGCGGTTCCTGCGGTCGGTCCTCGTGGCTGACGGCGGCGCGCCGCGCGCGAGCTGGATCCCGCTCAGCCACAACATGCCGGGTTTCCCGGCCGCCATCACCGGCGAGGCCATCCTGGCCCGGATGCGTGAACAGGCCGGGGAATACGGGGCCGTCATCGAGGCCGGACGCGTCGAGGCGCTGGTTCCCGCCGGCGGAGGTTTCGAGGCCCGGCTGAACGGGCGCAGTCTGCACGCCCGGGCCGTACTGCTGGCCACGGGGGTGACCGACCATCATCCGGATCTGCCCGGGGTCGAGCGGGCGATCGAACGGGCGCTGGTCCGCATCTGCCCGATCTGCGACGGCTATGAGGCCAGCGGCAAGGCAGTCGCGGTGATCGGCGACAGCGATGCCGGGGTGCGCGAGGCCGCCTTCCTGCGAACCTATTCCGACCGGGTCACCCTGATCCACACCGGCCCGCCCGAGGCCCTGACCGGGCGCGAGGCGCTGGATCGCCTCGGCATCGAACGGATCGAGACACCGATCGAAACGGTTCGGCTGAAGGGCGACCGCGTCACCGCCCTGGGCTGGACCGGCAACGAACATTCGTTCGACCTGGTCTATTCCGCACTTGGAACCTCGCCGAACACCTCCCTGGCCGAAGCCCTCGGCACGCGGCTGGCGGACGATGGCCGGCTGGAGGTTGATCTGCACCAGAGGACCAGCGTCCCCGGCCTCTATGCCGCCGGAGACGCTGTGCGCGGCCTGAACCAGATTGCAGTGGCGACGGCCGAAGCCGCGGTCGCCGCCACCGATATCCACAACACCCTCAGGCAGCAGGACGGCCTGACGGTTTGAGGCGGATCAGGCCCGCTGGGCCGCCGTCCACTCCGTCATCACGCGCTCCAGCACCGTCAGCGGCACACCGCCGGTGTTCATGCCGGCATCGTGGAAAGCCCGGATGTCGAACCGGTCGCCCAGCGCCGTCTGGGCGTTGCTGCGCAGCTCGACCCATTTGCTATGGCCCAGCTTGTAGGAGCAGGCCTGACCCGGCCAGACGCAGTAGCGTTCGATCTCGGTAGTGACCGCGCTCTCGGCGTCGCCGAGCGCGTCAACCATGAAGCGGATGGCCTGTTCGCGGCTCCAGCGTTTGGCGTGCAAGCCGCTGTCGACCACCAGCCGGGTGGCGCGGAACATCAGCGATTGCAGATAGCCAATCCGGCCGATCGGGTCGTTTTCGTACATGCCCATCTCGTCGGCCAGTTGTTCGGCATAGAGCGCCCAGCCCTCGGAATAGGCCGAGAAGCCCAGCACCTTCATCAGCAGCGGCGTGTTCGGCTTCTCCTGCGCCAGGGTGATCTGATGATGATGGCCCGGCACCGCCTCATGATAGGTCAGGGTCGGCAGCTGGAACTTGGGCCATTCCGCCGTGTCACGCAGATTGATGTAGTAGGCACCGGGCCGCGAGCCATCCAGCGACGGGGAATTGTAGTAGCCGCCCGGAGCGCCGGCCTCGATCGCCTTGGGCACCCGCCTGATCTCGACGGCAGCCTGGGGCAGGCGGCCGAAATACTCCGGCATCCGCCGACGCACCTCGATGGTCTGGGCATTGAGGTCGGCCAACAGCTGTTCCTTGGCCTCGTCGGTGTTGGGATAGAGATACTGCGGGTCGTCTCCGAGCGCCTTGATCCGCTCGCCGACCGACCCCCGGGTCAGACCATGGGCCTTCAGCAGGCCATCGGCACGCGCGGTGAGCTCCGCCAGCTGTTCAAGGCCGATGCGGTGGATCTCGTCGCCGCTCAGGGTCGTCGTCGTGTAGCTCTTGATCCCGTAGTCGTAGAAGGCCGCACCGTCGGGCAGACGCCAGACGCCCGCGTCATGGGTCGCGCCGGCCTGACGTGCCTTCAGGGTGTCGGCCTGGCGGGTCAGGGCGGGGAAGACCGCGTCGCGCACGATCGCCTCGGCGCGCCCGCCCCAGTCGCCGGCGAGGGCCTTTTCACCGGTGCGCCGCGCGACGGACTGCACCAGCGTTGTGCCTTGCGGCCCGGACGCCATCAGCGACGCCATCTGGCTGAGGGTCCGCTCGATGACGAAATCAGGCGGCACGGCACCGGCGGCGAAGTCCCGCTGCATCCGGTCCGTCTCCTGATCCAGCGCCGTGGCGAAGGCCGAGACGCGGCTCAGATAGGCCTCGGCGTCCTCTGCGGTGTCGATGGAATGCTGGCTGTCGAGGAAGTCGGGCAGGCTCTGATAGGCCCCGGTCAGCTGGCTGACGGTATAGGGTGACGGGCCGAACCCGCCGCCGCCGTAGGGAAAGCCATAGCCCTCGATGGCGGTATCGCCGAAGAACTCCAGCGTATCGAAATAGACCTTTTCGTCGGCGCTCAGCGTTGTCCGATCGACGGCCTTCAGGTCGGCGATATGGCCCCGGAACTTGACCTCGTCGGCCTCGACCTTGGCCTGGGACCGGTCATCCAGCCGCGCCTTCATCGCAGCGTTGGGACCCTTGTCAAAACCCAGCTGGGTCAGCAGCTCCGGCGAGGTCAGAAGCGAATCCTGAACGATGGCATTCATGACCCCGGCCAGGGCCCCCGAGGCTGACGCCGCGTCCTGGGGACGGGCAATCACCTGTCCGGCCGCCAGCAGGCTGGCTCCGGCGGCGGCGGTGAACATCAGGCTGCGACGGTCAATCATGGCGGGACTCCGGACAGAACGGCGCGCATTGGCCACCATCCGGGCCCGGCGAGCAAGCGGATTTCGCCGCCGTCTCCCGCCCAGACCCAGGCGCTCAGCCCGCGCGTAGTTCCTGTTTCACCCGCTCGGCCAGGGTCTTGATGTCCAGCGGCTTGGGCAGGAAGGAGACGCCCGCCTCATCCTGCAGCAGATCCGAGAAGTCGCTCTCGGCATAGCCCGAGATGAACATGACCGGCGCGTCGCCCAGGAACGGCCGCGCCTTTTTGAGCAATGACGGTCCGTCGAGGCCCGGCATGATGACGTCGGAAATCATCATGTCGATCTGGCCCGCCCATTCCTCGGCCAGGGCCAGCGCCTCCTCGCCGTCGGCGGCCTCGATGACCTCATAGCCGCGCTGGCGCAGCAGGCGGGCGGCGATGCCACGCACGGCAGCCTCATCCTCGACGAACAGGATGCGTCCGTTGCCGGACAGGTCGCGGGGTGCAGCCTTGGCCTTGACCTCGACCGGCGCAACCTCGGCCAGGGCCTGTTCCGAGGCGGCCGGCAAGAAGATACGGAAGGCGGCCCCGGCACCGTCCAGATTGGTCACGCCGATATGGCCGCCCGCCTGCTGGACGATGCCATAGACCGTGGCCAGGCCCATGCCGGTGCCTTCGTTCACCGCCTTGGTGGTGAAGAAGGGTTCGAAGATCTTGTCCAGCAGTTCGGGCGGCACGCCGGGCCCGGTGTCGGAGACCTCGATCAGCGCGCTCTCACCCTCGGGGGCCTCGAGCCAGCCCAGCGACCGGGCCTCATCCCGGGACACGCGACGGGTGCGGATGGTGACAACGCCGGCACCGGGCTCGACCACGCCGCGCATGGCGTCGCGGGCGTTGACGGCCAGGTTCATCACCGCCGTTTCCAGCTGGGACTTGTCGGCCAGGACGATGGGCATGTCGCGGCCGTAGTCTGTCTCCAGCCGCACGTCCTCGCGCAGCAGCCGGCGCAGCAGCACCGCGAACTCCCCGACCAGTTCGCCCAGATCCAGCCGCTCTCGCCGGACGGTCGACTTCCTCGAGAACGCCAGCAGCTTGCGCACCAGGTCTGCGGCGCGGATGCCGGTCTGGCGGATCTGGTTCAGGCCGTCATAGGAGGGATCGCCGACCGGGTGGCGCTCCAGCAGCTCGGAGAGCTGCAGCTGGATGGCGGTCAGCAGATTATTGAAGTCGTGGGCGACGCCGCCAGCCAGCTGGCCCACGGCCTGCATTTTCTGCGCCTGCGACAGCTGCAGTTCCATCGACTTCTGGGCCGAGACGTCGAACAGCCAGACGCGCCGCCGGTCGCCCTCGGGCGCAACATAGAGGTGGATCATCCGGTCGGGATGGGCGCGGGCGACCAGTTCGATCGGGCCCGTAGAGCCGGCCTCCATGCGGGTTCGCGCCTCGGTGACGCCGAGCGGATCGAACAGGTCGCCGAAGGCGGCGTCACGCGCAGAGGCGGGGCCGGTCAGGACGGCCAGCGCCGGATTGGCGTCCTCGGCCTTGCCGGCAAACAGATCGTCGCCGGCGATGACGGCCGAACCGAACGGGGCTCCGGCCGCCATGGCGCGCGCATCGCCGGTGTTCGACGCCTGGCCCGGGGCCGGAATGCTGAGGGACGGGGCCGCCGTGGCAAGGGCCGATTCGGGTGCCTCGCGCACCAGAAACCGCCCCTCGCCCGCCTGTCCGATCAGAACCTCGATCTCGCGGTCGCCGATCAGCACGATGGCCCGGCCCTGTTGGCCCGATCGGGCCTGGGCGAAGGCCATGTAGAGCGCCTGGGCGGACTTGCCCTTCGGCAGGGTGACGGTGGCGCCGTTCTGCGACGCCCAGGCACCGTTGAAGGCCAGCACCTGACCGGATGCCCAGACCAGGGCGGCGGGCTCGGCCATGGCGTCCAGCATCTCGACGGCCACGTCTCCGGCCGGACGGTCGTTGCTGCGGACGTCGATCCTGTTGAAGGCGAACAGTCCCATCAGGGCGACCGCCGCGACCGTGACCAGCAGGATGGCATGCGGCGTGGTCACCGGCCCGGCCTGGAAGGCGGGCCAGGCCAGGGCCGCGACGGCGATGGTGAACCCGATCGCCATAAGGACGACGGTCAGGTCGAGCCGGGGGGTGGGGGCCGAAGGACTGGACACGGTCATGAGGCGGGGCTCCCGCGCGAATCAATGGCGTTAGTATAGGGCGCAACAGGCCCCCTCTCCCATAGGCAGAGGGCCTGAGGGTCCGGGAGCGTCAGCGATCGGTCCTGAACCCAAGGCAGGGCGATTACCTTCCGCGTTTTTTCATCACGAACCCGATGACCTTCGCCGCCGCCTCGAAATGCTCGCGCGGGATGGTCTCGTCGATGTCGACAGCAGCGTAGAGCGCGCGGGCGAGAGGCACATTCTCGACGATCGGGACGTCGTGCTCGCGGGCCACTTCCCGAATGCGCAGGGCCAGGGCGTCGATGCCCTTGGCGACGCAGATCGGTGCCGCATCCCCCTGATCGGGCTCATAGCGCAGGGCGATGGAATAGTGGGTCGGGTTGGTGACGATGACGGTTGCGGTGGGCACGTTCTGCATCATCCGCTGGCGGCCCTTCTGCATGCGGATCTGCTTCAGCTTGGCCTTGATGTGCGGGTCGCCCTCCGATTGTTTGAACTCTTCCTTCACCTCTTCGATCGACATGCGCTGGCGCTTGGCGAAGCGCATCTTCTGCCAGAGGTAGTCGCCGGCAGCGGTGAACAGCAGAAACACGACCGTCGAGGCCATCAAGGCGATCATCATGTCGCGGGCCAGTGGCAGGATGACCACCGGCGACATGGCGGCCATGGTTTCGAACTCGCGCAAATGCGGCCTCAGCACGATCCAGACGATCACGGAAACGGCGATCAGCTTCACCAGGGTCTGGGCGAACTGCATCAGGCCGTCGGGCCCGTAGATCCGTTTGAAGCCGGCCATCGGGCTGACCTTCTGCCATTTGGGCTTCATCTTCTCGGCAGAGAACAACAGGCCGTGCTGGAAGACGTTGCCCCCGACTCCGCCGATGATGGTCACCAGCATGAACGTCGCCATAAAGGGCGCGATGGCCCAGAGGGCTTTCATGCCGATCTCGACCCCGGCCCCAGCGTCCAGCCCGCCGGTCATCAGATGCGGCGATGCAATGAACGGCAGCAGGGACTCGCCCATTGAGGTGGCAAAATAGCCGCCGCCCAGGACGATGACGGTGCTGGCACCGAGCAGGCTGAGGGCCGGGGCGACGTCGGCGGATTTCGCGACGTCGCCTTTCTTTCGGGCTTGCTCGAGTTTGTGGGGTGTTGCTTCTTCTGTCTTGGACTCGGGATCGGCGTCTTCAGCCACTGACGCCTCCCGATCCGGACACAAACAGGTTGGCCAGGGCGCGGTAGCGGTCGATGTAGACCGTTCCCACCACACCCAGCGACAGGGCGAAGATCGACAGGCCCAGGATCACGCTGAGCGGTGCGACAGCGAAGAAGATCTGGAACGCCGGCATCACCCGCGCGATCAGACCGGACGCCAGGTTGAAGATCAGGGCAAAAACGATCACGGGGGCCGCCAGCTGCACCCCCAGCATGAAACTGTCGGCCACGGTGCGGATGGCCAGTTCGACGAAATCCCCGGCGATCAACGGGCGGGCCGGGGCGATCAGTTCATAGGAGCCGACCAGGCCGGCGATGAACAGGTGGTGGGTATTGGTGGCGAACACCAGCACCGTGCCCAGCAGCATCAGGAAGGCCGCGACGGTGGTGCCGGGCTGGGCCTGCATCGGGTTGGCGGTCTGGGCGAAGGCGAGGGTCGTCTGCAGCGCGATGATCTCGCCGGCCACCAGCAGGGCGCTGGTGAAGGCACGCAGGATGACCCCGATCATCAGGCCGATGATGACCTCGCGCAGGATCCAGCCAACCGCGCCGCCGAGACTCTCTGGAAGGGCCGGCAGCGCCGGTCCGACGATCGGCCAGAGCGCGAACGAAATCACCAGCGCCAGCGACAGCCGGATCCGGGGCGGCACATAGCTTTCGCCGATACCGGGCAGGCTTAGAAGGATCGCGCCGATGCGCGCGAAGATCAGGCCGCCGGCCCAGACCTGATCGACGGTGGCATAGGGCTCCATCCGGACCGGCTACATGCCCGAGATGCGCGCGGCGATGGTGCGCATGAAGGCCCCCAGCAGGCTCCCCATCAGCGGCAGGAACAGCAGCAGCGAGATGAAGATGGCGATGATCTTGGGCGCATAGATCAAGGTCTGCTCCTGGATCTGGGTCAGGGCCTGGAACAGGCCGATGCTGACGCCGACCACCAGGCCCACGAGCAGGATCGGGGCGCAGAGCTGGATGGTCAGCCACAGGGCGTCGCGGCCCACATCCAGAACTTCCGCGCCGCTCATCGTCCAACACCCTTCGGATACTGGGCAGAAAATGCCGGGAGCGTGGTTAACGGGTGGATAACGCGGGCCTGCTACCTGGCTGCCTTTTCCCGCTGGGCCTCGGCTGCCGCCCGGCGACCCAGCCGGTCGAGCGCCGTCGCATGGGCCAGGTGCAACGCGCGCCAGTTCGGGGCGAACGGTTCGGCCTGGGTGTATTTCGCCGCGGCCTCGGCCCAGCGGCCCTGCGCGGCCAGGGCGTCGCCCCAGCCCTTCAGGGGGTCTGCCCAGCGCGGCCCTCGCGTGTGGGCGTCCCGGAACCGGCCGATCGCGCGAGCCGTGTCGCCGCGCGCCAGCAGGGCCAGACCGCGCTGGTAGTAGGCGAATGGCAAGGACGGCGCGAGGCGGATGGCGACGCCATACTGGCGATCGGCCTCGGCAGTCCGCCCGTGCGCTTCCAGCACGTCGGCGCGGAAGGCGGCGCAGGCCACGAAACGGTCGCCTCGGGCAAAGGCCGCCTCTGCCTCGCCTTCCCGACCGGCGAGCCCGAGCGCCAGACCGAGATAGCAGGGCGCCTCGTACAGCGAGAATGCCACGGAATCGTCCGTGCGCCAGATGGCGTCCAGCGCCGTGGTCGCGGCGACAGCGCGTGGAATGTCGCCGGCTTCGAGCGCCTGATACGCATCAAGCAGATGCCCGGTCGACTGCACGCCAGGGTCGTCGGCGGGCGCGGCGGCCAGATGAGCCTCGGCCTTGCGCCAGTCATGACGACGACCTTCGCTGTCGGCCAGGCCGGTTTCCTGGCCCCCCAGCGTCCCCTCCCCGCCGGTCTGCACCAGATCGACCTCGGCAAGCTGGACAAGACGCGACCAGTCCTGAACCAGCAGCAGATAGTTGGGGCTTTCCATCGGACGACCGTTCGCGCCCTCACGGGTCAACATCTCCCGGCCGGCCCGGGCGGCAGCCTCCTCGCTTTCCGTGTCGAACAGGGTCGCGATCAGCATGTCCCACACAACTGTATCGTCAGGCTGGATCCGGAGCGAAAGACGCAGCTTCTCCTCCGCCTCGTCGGGTCGGCCCAGGGTGGCCAGCAGGATGCCCCAGTCGTAGGCGAGAGCGGCACGCGATCCGGGATGACGGGCATAGGCGTCCGGTAGGAAGACCTCGGCGTCCGCGTATCGTTGGGTCTCAAGCAGATAGCTGGCGAACAACTGCGGCTCGAATCGGCCGTAGATGTATTCCGACGCCTCGGTGATCAGCCGGGGGATCTCCGCCTCCGGCCCCCTGAAGGTCCGGCCCCGCACGCCGTCTGCGCGAATGGTCAGAGAGACCTCGCCGTCAACGCTGACGGTCACCGCTCCGCCGATATGGGTTTCCTTGCCGAACCAGCCACGCAGCAGCTTGTCGATCTCGCCCAGCGACACGCCCGTCGAGGGAACCACGACCGCCACGTCGCGCGTCCAGTTGAGGGCGACGGCGCGATTGTCAGCCGAGTTGCGCGCGTCCGTACCGATGGTCTGGACGACGTCGGAAACGCTGCGCGCAATCACCTGGCCGGTGTGTCCCCGCCGGGTCAGACCATGGGGACTGTCGAACGGATCCACGACTACGGCGCGCGAATGGGCAGCGGTCCAGACCATCAGGCCAAGCCCGGCGACGAACGCGACCCCGACGAGGGCCGTCATAACCCGCAGGACGAAGCCCATCCGCTCGTTCGAGACCTGCGCCTTGATCAGGCGGCGCTGCTCCTCGACCAGCAGGACGGCGGGATCCGGCGGACCCATCGCCTCCTCGGTTGCCTCCATGGCATTCTCGGCCATCTCGATCGCGTCGAGACTGTCCACGGCCTCGCGCCTGCGGCGACCCAGCCGGATGCGGCCCTGTTTCGGATCTTCGTCGGTCATCGGCCCCCCGGCGATCACGATAGACCGATGTTCCCCGACGGCAAAGCGGCCCGGCCCTTGCTCAACTCGCCTCAGAAGAGAGGTTTTCCATGGCCTGGACCGCGATTTCGACCCGGAACGAGACACCGCTGATCGCGCGTGGCGGGTGGCTGGACGCCCTGCGTTTCATCGTGGCCTCGCTGATCATCCTGCATCACTTCCAGGCGGCGGGGCCGCTGCATCTGGCCGAGGCCCTGCACCCGGTGTTCGAGCGCGGCGGCTTTCTGCTGACCAACTTCTTCCTGATCGACAGTGGCTATGTGCTGATGCGGGTCTATGGCGGGGCCGTGCGCACCGGCGCGATGTCGCCGGGCGACTTCTTCATCAAGCGTTTCCTGCGGGTCTATCCGGCCCATCTGCTCATGGGGCTGTCGCTGGTGGCCCTGGTGCTGATCAGCACGGCGGCGGGCGTCGCTCCGCGCAATCCGGAATGGTTCGCCTGGGACCAGCTGCCCGCGCAGCTGACCCTGACCCAGGCCTTCGGCATGCCCGGCGGCCTCGGCTGGAACGCGCCCAGCTGGTCGATCTCGGCCCTGATCGGCTGCTACGTCGCCTTCCCCTATATCCTCAGGGTTCTGGTGCGGGCCGGGCCGTGGACAGCGCTGCTGGCGGTCGTCGGCCTGTACCTGCTGGCCAATGCCGCGACCCACGTCTTCCTCGGCTATCCGGTCTATCAGATGCCGCTGGGCTTCGGCTTCCTGCGCGCCCTGCCGCTGTTCATCCTCGGCATGGGGCTCGCGGTGGTGTCGGAGCGGCTGTTCATCGCCCCGCGTCTGGCCGCGGTCATCGGCGTCTCGGCGGCGGTCGGGCTGGCCGGGGTCCAGTCGTTCGACAAACACGCCCTGATCAGCCTGGTCTTCATCGCCCTGATCCTGCTGGCGGCCGGCGCGATCCCGGTGCCGCGGCCGTCAAAATGGATCGAGAAGGCCAGCATGGTCTCCTTTTCGATGTTCATCACCAATGAGGTGGTTCGCATCGCCTGGTTCGGCGTCGCCAATGTGTTGATCGCCCGCTTCGGCCTGTCGGTCCCGGTGCAGTGGGGCCTGTGGGGCGCGGGTGTCGCCGCCGCCTTCGTCTTCGCCTTCGCCTTCCACGCCCTCGTCGACCAGCCCCTGCAGGACCGGATCAAGGCCTGGCTGGGACGCGGTCGCAGCCCCCGTCGTTCGGTGGAGGCCGGGCCGGTGGTGGCGCTGGAAGGCCAGACGGCAGGCCCGGTTCAGGTACCGGCGAACCCGTAGAATTCGCGGGTGGCGCTGATCGCGGCGCGCGCCATCGCCTGTTCGGCCCGGGACAGCAGCGGGTTCCAGACGTCGAAGATCAGGACCACCCGGACCTCGTCGCTGTCGTTGATCGCCTCATGTTCGAGGGTGTCGTCGAAGATCAGGGTCTGGCCGACCTGCCACTGGCGATGCTCATATCCGACGCGGTAGCGACAGCCATCGGGGACCACCAGCGGAAGATGCGCCACCAGTCGGGCGTTGGTCTCACCCGTATGCGGCGGGATTCGCGTCCGGGGGGCCAGAACCGAGAACATGGCGTTGGGGCACAGACCACCGATATCGGCCATGCCCACGGCCGCGAGCGCCTCTGCGGTCACAGGACAGCGCGCGAGGTTGTCCCGGACCGGCTCGCCGCCGCGCCACAGGGGAAAGCTGCTCCAGCGCGAGGAATGGTTCAGCTCACGCCACTGGTTGACCGGGTCGCCCGGCCGATAGGCGATATAGGGCGTGAAGGCGGCTGCGTCCTCGGCCAGCACTGCGGACATCTCGGCCGTGAGGTCCGCAGTGCGGGCTTCGAGCGCCTCGACCCAGTCGAACTGGCTGCGGGGGTAGAAGGGCAGGGCCGGCAGGCGTGGGACGTGGAGCTGGTTACACTGGGAGGGGTAGGGCCGCGACTGACCCGCAAGGATTGAAGTCGCCTCGCGCCAACGCTCCGCCTCGGTGTCGGACAGGTCGCCGGCCAGGGCCTGGACGCCGGCGGCGATGTGAGCGGCCAAGGCTTCGGCATTGTTGTGCACGAGGGCGCGACCGTGGGCGAGTTGATCGCTGAGATACGCCGGCCAGCGTGTGTCGTCGGGGGCGATGGTCAGGGCGTTGCCATAGATCACCGCCGCGTCCTTGAGGCGCCCGGCACGCTCCATCGCGGCACCGCGTGCCAGAATGGCCGGCAGGAAATAGGGATCGACCTCCAGCGTGCCCTGGATGGCGCGCTCTTCGCCGGCGTCGTCGCCCAGGTCACGCAGCACCACGGCCCGGGTCATCCGTGCCATGGGGTCGCCCGGATTGGCGGCGATCGCGGCCGTCAACAGGGACAGGGCCGACGGAAGGTCGCGGCGTTGCAGGGCGTGGACGCCCAGACTGTACAGCGCGCCAGCATGGCCGGGATCGCGACGATACACCTCGCGCCACAGGGTTTCGGCCTCATCCATGCGGCCGGCACCGGCGGTGGCCCGGGCGCGCAGCACCAGTGTTTCGAGGTCAGAGTTCATGAACCGTTCCTGCGCGGTGGGCGAGACGATGGTCTCGGTCGGCCCACCCGGATGATTGGACGTCGGCCCGGTGGCTGCAACCGGTTTGGCGTGCGGATCGCAACAAAAAACGGCGGGCCTGACAGGCCCGCCGTTCGTTGTTCGTCGACGCCGGGGCGTCGTTTGGGACCCGACCTAGAAGCGCAGGTTCAGGCTGACCGAATAGACCCGGCCGAGGGTGTCGTAGGTGCTGGGCAGGGTGTTGCCCGAGTTGGCGGATGTCGTGGCCGCCTCGTTGCCCAGGATCGGGGGATCCTCGTCCGTGACGTTCTGGACCCCGAGCGTCAGACGCGCGGTGTCGTTGATGTCGTAGGTCGCGACCAGGTCGAAGTAGTTGTAGGCCGGGACGTCGCGGAAGGCAGCAAAGGTGGCGGCCCGTTGATCGGGCTCGATGGAAACTCCATCCATATAACGCCACAGGTAGGACAGGCCGAGCGGGCCCAGGTTCCAGGTGGTGCGCTGGACGAAGCGGAACTCCGGGGTCGGGTTGCCACAGTCCGTGCCGTAGAAGCCGAGGCAGTCGATCACGTCGCTCTGGGCGCTCGAGAGGCTCTCGTTGGACAGGTAGTAGTTGGCGTTGAAGGACAGATCCAGGCTGGTCGGCAGGGTGCCGATGGTGCCCAGTTCCAGCCCGGTCGTCGCGCCGAACTCGATGCCCTCGGCCTTCAGATAGGAGAGGTTGGTCGTGAACAGCTGAATACCGGCCGCCGGCGACGCGAGGTCACCGTTGATGCGCACGATCTTGGAGCAGGCCGAGGCCAGACCCGAGACGTAGCACTGGTCAAGGACTTCCTGCGGGCTGAAGATGCCAATGAAGTCTTCGACCTCGATGTCGTAATAGTCCATCGAGATGACCGTATTGTTCCAGAACTCCGGCAGGAACGACGGAGTCCAGATGAAGCCGGCGGTGAAGGTGTCGGCCTTTTCGATGCCCGGCAATGATGTCAGGTCGGTGCCTTCGAAGGTCGAGATCTGGCCCGAAACGATGTCCTGGACCGTACCGACCTGGGCAGCGGTTTGACCCGTCGAGATGCAGAGGCCGCGCAGGGTGGCCGAGATCGTGGCGTTGGCGATCGAGCAGGGATCGGCCACGGCGTTGCGGAGGCCGGATACGGTCGGCGCAGCCAGTTCGCCCACGTTGGGCGCACGCGCAGCGCGCTGCTGCATCACGCGGAAGCGCAGATCGTCGATCGGCTCATAGCTGAGGCCGATCTTGTAGGTGCGCGCCGGGCCCGACGGATCGAAGTCGGAGTAGCGGTAGCCCAGTTCCAGATCGAGGGAGCGGGCGAACGGCAGGTCCGACAGCAGGGGCACGAAGGCCTCGCCGAAGACTTCATAGACGCTGAAGCCGCCCGCGATGGGCAGGGTGTTGCCGCCGGCACCGCCGAGGCAGCTGGCCGGGGCCAGCTTCAGGCACTCGTCTGGCGTGGTATTGGCGAAATCTTCGCGGTATTCGGTACCGAAGTTGACGGCGACGGACTGCGAGGCCCAGGGGCTCTTGAAGCCTTCGATCACGCCACCCAGCGTGGCGGTCGCCAGTTGCTGGACGTAGGACTGACGCTCGATCGCCGTGGCGCCGATATAGGCGGCCTGCTGCGGCGTGATCGCACCAAAGCCCGCGAACACGTTGACGGGAACGCACGCCGAACCGCCGGTGCGGCAGGTCGTGGTGCTGACCGCGTTGATGGCGTTCGCGAAGTTGGCAATGTTCGTATAGCCGGCGAAGACATTGCTGCGATCCGATTCGCCGCGCTGGACCGAGATATCGTAGTTCCAGCCGTCCCAGATCTCGCCGCGCAGGCCGAGAACCATCTGGAAATAGTCGTTGTTGTAGGTGGTCGAACGCTCACCCAGTTCGCCGGTCCGGCGACGGATGACCAGCGACAGATCGTCGGGAGTATCAACCACACCGTTGGAGTTCAGGTCTCTCCAGTTGGTCGCATTCAGCGTGCCGGCCAGGCGTGCAGTATTGGCCGAGTTGATCAGGGTCGTGCGGGCCTGCGGCACCAGATAGGGGTTGGCCAGGGGCACGAAGTAGGAGTTGCCGAAGATGCCCGAAGGAGCGATCTGCTGGCGCACACTGGTCGAGGGTGAACGACACCCGGGCGTAGGCCTCGATATGGTCGTTGATCTCGTAGCTGCCGAGTGCCAGACCGCCGAAACGCTCCAGCGGGGTCTGATAGTAGTTGAACGGGTTGAAGTTGAACACGCTGCAGTTCGGACCCAGGGTGC
>JBBSCK010000051.1:0-17918 GCA_038250335.1 Caulobacterales bacterium | reverse complement strand
GCGACATGGAACACCATCGTCTGCGCAAATACCGCGGCCCCGAGACCTGGGCCCGGGTCAGGGCCGCTTACATCGCCGGGGAATCCGGGCCGGCGGTCGCGCGCCGGTTCGATGTGGGCCTGTCCAATCTGAGGCGACGCGCGCTGGAAGAGGGCTGGACGCGCATACGGATCGCGGGGCAGCTGGACCGGCAACTGCCGCGAGATGCGGGCGATCCGCGGCCGGGACTGCAGGCCCTGCTGGCTTCGGATGCGCCGATGGGAACGATGGAGCCGGCGGAGGCGGTACGGCTCGCGACCCTGCATGCGGCCTGGCTGGTCAGCGAAAGGCGGCCGACCGAGGCGATGGCGCTGGTCAAGGTCGCGGTAGCCCTGCGGCAGCTCGAGCTGCGGATGCCGCTGGAGACGTTCGCGCGGCGTTGAAGGCGTGCAGCAGAGACGGTGGTGGCCGCCCGGACCAGCTGCTTTCGGCCATGCCGCGCACAGGCTTGTGGGCGACCGGCGCGCCGCCGGGTCTCAGTCGAAGATGTCGAAGATCGACCCGCGCTTCTTGCGGTACCCGCCGTAGCCCTGCCCGTATTCACCGCGCTCGCCGGACTCGCCGCGTTCCCCATACTCGCCGCGTTCACCGAAGCCCGGGCTCCAGGGTTGGGGGCGGGGTGCCGCCATGGGCGGCGGCGTGGGGGCAGCTGGCTGGGCGCTTCCCTGAGCACTGGCCGCCATCAGGTTCTCGAGTTCTCCCCGATCCAGCCAGACGCCGCGGCACGTGGGGCATATGTCGAACTGGACCCCGGCGCGGTCCACGGTCTGCATCGGGCTGTTGTCGTTGGGGCAGAGAATCAGAGGCATGAGCGGGTCCCGTCGAGAAAAGAGGCGCAACGCCATACGGGGCAGTCGGGCCTCACGTTTGAAACGTGTTGCGTCCGACATCACCGCAGCTGCCAGGGAGGCTGTTGCGGTCAGAGGGGCCCGGGTCGCTGGTCGATAATGGTGCCACAGCGGCGAAAAGGCAAGGTCAGGCAGAGACCGGGCGAAGGCCCACGACTTCTTTTTGGTAGTGGATTTCCGGGTTCCCAGGAGTGTTTTCGGGCGGTTTGGGGCAAAGGGTCTCTGGTGGGTATCCTCGCCGGCGCTCAGCGGATGACCCACCGGAGGCACAATTGATCGTAACCGCTGACCTGATCGATCGCGAGGCGGTGCGCGCCATCCGTGAGGTCCTCGGTCGCGTGCCCTTCAGGGACGGGGGCGTCACGGCCGGCGCGACGGCCTCCAGGGTCAAGCGAAACGCGCAGGCGCGCGGGGACGACCCTGACGTGATTGCGCTGAGCCGGAGCCTGAGGATCGCGCTGGAAAACCACAGGATCGTGCAGGACCTGGTGCGCCCCGTTCGTTGGTCGCCCCTGATTTTTTCACGCTACGCGCCCGGCCAGCAGTATGGGCTGCACGCGGACAATGCCCTGATGTCTGACGTCGACGGGTGGCCTTTCAGGACCGACGTAAGCTTCACCCTCTTCCTGTCGGACCCGGAGACCTACGAAGGCGGGACGCTGCTGATTTCGGATCCGGCGGGGGACCGCGAGTTCCGACCAGCGGCGGGCTGCGTTGTCTTCTATCCCACCGGGCACCTCCACCGGGTGACGCCTGTCACGGCCGGCGAACGTCTGGCCTGTGTCGGCTGGATCCAGAGCTTGATCCGGCGACCCGACCAGAGGGAGATCCTGCTGGACCTCGCGCGCCTGCGGGACGGCGCGGCGGATGACGCCTCGCTGACCCTCGACAAGACGATCGGGAACCTGCTGCGCATGTGGGGAGAGGGGTGATCCAGGCAAAGACGCCTGCAGCCTAGATCCCCGCGGCCGCCTCCGTCTCCGCGTCCTGTCCCTCGACGATCCGCGCCACCGTCAGGTCGGCGGTGACATTGCCGATGGTGCGGAAGATGTCGGGGACCACCTCGACTGCCAGCAACAGGGGCAGGACCTCCAGCGGCAGGCCCATGGCCAGCGCAATGGGGGCGATCGAGGCGAAGAAGGAAACCTGACCCGGCAGGCCGACGGTGCCGACGCTGATGGCCAGGGCCGTGACCGCGCCGGCGAACAGAACCCCGGGCGTCAGGGGGATGCCGTACAGGTGGGCGACATAGATGCAGACGGCCAGGTTGGCGACCGTCGAGGTGATGCGGAACACCGCCACCGCCAGCGGCAGGACCAGACCCGCCGTCGCCTGGGAAACGCCGAGATGGTCGATCGCGCGCTCGACCATCACCGGCAGGCAGGCCAGCGACGACTGGGTCGAGAAGGCCACCACCTGGACCGGGGCGGCGGCCCGGGCGAACCGGCCCAGACTGATGCGCCCGAAGACGATGGCCACCAGATAGGTCAGCAGGATCAGGCCGATCAGGGCCAGCACCACCAGCGCGATATAGTGGCCGAGCACCCCTGCGGCCCCCAGCCCGGCCCGCAGGCCCACGCCCAGCGACAGGGCGAAGACCCCGACGGGGGCGGCACGCAGCACCCAGTGGACGATGACGATCATGGTCTCGGCCACCGCCTCGAAGAAGACCGCAAGGGGCTGGCGCAGGCGCGCCGGCAGACGGGTGGTGGCCAAGCCGAAGACGATGGCGAAGACGACGACGCCGAGGATGGCGTTGTCCGCCGCCGCACGGATCGGATTGGCCGGGGCCAGATTGGTCAGGAAGGCGACCAGCCCGCCGCCGCCGAGGTTCTCGCGCACCGCCGCGTCTCCGGACGCCCCGGCCAGCAGCAGGCGCGCGCCTTGCGGATCAATGGGCCACAGGGCGTGCAGGCCTTGCGACGCGGCGATGCCGTAGACCGTCGCCCCGACCAGCAGCACCGCGAACACCCCGACCGCCTTCAGCGCCAGCCGCCCCGTCGATGCTGCGTCGGCAATGGAGGCAATGCCGGTCACCAGCAGGCTGAACACCAGCGGGATGATCGTCATGCGCAGGGCATTGAGCCACAGCTGCCCCAACGCATCGACGAACGCGATGGTGCCCGTCCCGCCGGGAATGCCATAGGCCTGCGCCGCCGCCCCCGCCACCAGACCGACTACCAGGGCGATCAGCACCCACAGGCTGAGCGAGGTCAAGAGGGCGGCGGTGCGGGATCGGGTCATGGCGGAAGGCTAGCAGCACTTCCCCCGTTCTTCACGGGGGAAGTGTCGCGTCGTGGCGAGCAGCGACACGCGTGACGAGGGGGTAAGCGTTGTGCTTCACCGTCAGCAGGAAAATTCCCCCATCGGTCCAGTTATGCTGCGCCGAAGACGGACCGCTTTCCCCCGCCGGCGGGGGAAGGCTATCTCCGGCCGGCTCCACCGACCATCCCGGCCACCGCCTCCGCCGCCCGGTCAAGTTCGGCGTCCGACACCTCGGCCATCGCCACCCGTCCCAGCACCGGCCGGTCGCGCCGCTCTGACATCCGGCCATAGGCGGGGTCATAGTGTTCGGCGATCAGGGCGGCGGCCAGCGCCTCTGTGTGGCCAGCCTGGGCCAAGGCCTTCCAGCCGGCGACCGTCTCTTTCGAATGATGGGGCGGCAACCGCCCCAGCGCGGTCTCCAGCGCGGCCACGTCCGAAGCGATGTCGGCATAGACCCGGGCGGAAAAGGCGGCGCGAGCCTGAACCGGGGCCGACAGTTCGATCACCCCGGCCCGGCCCATGGCGGTCCACAGGGCCGGCGGGACCGTCCGCGCGCCGATCCGGCTGGACTCGGCCTCGACCACCACGGGTTGGGTCGGATCGAGCCCTTCCAGGGCTTCGAAAAGTCGGCTTTCGAACAGTTTCTGCGACGGCTGCGGCTGACCGGTCATGGCCCCGAACAGGGAACCACGATGCGCCGCCAGGCCCTCCAGATCCAGCGTCTGAATGCCCCGCGCCGCCAGCCGTTCCAGCAGCGCGGTCTTGCCCGATCCGGTCCCGCCGTCCAGCAGTACGACCTGCAGGGCCGCCCCGTCGCCGTACAGGGCCGTCTGTACCGTGCGCCGCCAGGTCCTGTAGCCGCCGTCCAGCACGGTGACCGGCCAGCCGATCTGATCCATCACCGCCGCCATCGCCCCGGACCGCTGTCCGCCCCGCCAGCAGTGGACCAGCGGCCGGAAACTGCCGCCGCGGTCCGCCAGCGCCCCGTCCAGGTGGGCGGCGATATTGCGGGCGACTTTCGCCGCGCCGAGGCGTCGGGCGACGAATTTCGACGACTGGACGTAGAGGGTGCCGATCTCGGCCCGCTCGGCGTCGTCGAGCACCGGCAGGTTGATGGCACCGGGGATGTGATCCAGCGCGAACTCGGCCGGGCTGCGGACATCGATGAGGGCATCGAACCCGGCCCGTGCCGTCGCCGAAAGGTCGGTGGTGCGCCGGATCAAAAGACCCGGACCCCGGACCCTGCGACCACCCGGCCGACCACCGCCGCCCGGTCGAAGCCTGCGGTCCGCACCGCCTCCAGCACCGCCTCGGCGGCTGCGGGCGCCACGGCGACCAGCAGCCCGCCCGAGGTCTGGGGATCGGTCAGAAGGTCGCGCCGCCAGTCAGCAAACCCGAGGGGCAGGGTGACGCCCTCGCCATAGCTGGCCCAGTTCCGTCCCGACGCCCCGGTCCGCACCCCGTCGCGCACCAGCGCCTCGACCCCGTCCAGCAGCGGCGTGGCACCGGCCTCGATCTCGACCGCCAGACCCGATCCCCGCGCCATCTCCAGCGCATGGCCCAGCAGGCCGAATCCGGTCACATCGGTCATGGCGTGGACCCCGCCCATCGTCGCCAGATCGGCCCCCACGGCGTTCAGCCGCGTGGTCGAGGCGATCATCGTGGCATAGCCGGCATCATCCAGCCGTTCCGACTTCAGGGCTGCGCTGAGGACGCCGATGCCCAGCCCCTTCGTGAGGATCAGGACATCACCGGCCCGGGCCCCACGATTGGTCAGCACCTGGTCGGGACGGACCAGTCCCAGCGCCACCAGTCCATAGATCGGCTCGACGCTGTCGATCGAATGGCCGCCCGCCACGGGGATACCCGCCTGCGCGCAGACACTGGCCCCGCCGGCCAGAATGCGCCCGATGGTCAGGGTCGACAGCACATTCACCGGCATCCCGACCAGGGCGAGGGCAAAGATCGGCCGCCCGCCCATGGCATAGACGTCGGACAGGGCGTTGGTGGCCGCGATCCGGCCGAAATCGAACGGATCGTCCACCACCGGCATGAAGAAGTCCGTGGTCGCCACCAGCGCCTGGGTGTCGTTCAGCCGCCAGACCGCCGCGTCGTCCGAGGTTTCGGTACCCACCATCAGGTTGGCAAAGACCGCACCCTGGGGCGTGCCCTCCAGGATGTCCTTCAACACGCCGGGCGAAAGCTTGCAGCCGCAGCCGCCGCCGTGAGCCAGGGAGGTCAGACGGGGTTCAGGGGTCATAGTGATCCGATCAATCGCAACCGCTCACCATGACCATTTGCGATCAGTTTCCGCGCGAACCGGACATCAGCGGTGGCGAGCTGGATGTCCTGCCGAAGCGCCAGGGCCAGATAGATGCAGTCGTAGATCGGATGCTGCATCGCCGTCGCCAGCGCCAGAGCGGGGGCGACCAGGGCCTGCTCCTCCACGTAACCGACGGGCAGGCCTTGCAGCACCGCCAACAGCTCAGCAGCCTCCTCTGTGCTCAACTCGCCACGGCCGACGCGTCGCCAAAGCGCGTTGCCGGCCTCGACCAGCATCAAGGTCGGCGCTATGGGCACGTCGGGCGCATCCCGTAGCGCCACAGCCTCATCCCCATATTCCTCGTCGAAGACCCATTTGACAGCGACTGAAGCGTCGACGACGATCACCTGCTGTCCCGGTCTTCGCGGATCAGGACCCAGCTCGGCACAAGCGAGCGCCCTTGGGTTCTGGCCCTCAGAATATCGGCCTGCTCGGAGAAACTCAGCGCGTCGAACACGAGCACCTCGTCCAGGATTGCCCTGTGCTCGGCCTCTACGCTACGCCCGTGTTTCGCGGCGCGTTCCTTCAACGCCATGACGGTCCGGTCGGGAATGTTTCTGACAAGGAGTTGCGCCATAGGGCTATGATAGCACGCGCTATCATAGCCCTCAACGTCCTTGCCCGCCCCTGCGTCAACCGCTCTATGATCGTATCGTCCCGCCGCCGGAGCCGTCCCATGATCATCGTCCATCATCTGAACAACTCGCGCTCCCAGCGGGTTCTGTGGCTGCTG
Source organism: Caulobacterales bacterium (assembly GCA_038250335.1). GTDB lineage: Bacteria > Pseudomonadota > Alphaproteobacteria > Caulobacterales > Caulobacteraceae > Brevundimonas. The sequence goes on along the minus strand of JBBSCK010000051.1, from coordinate 11,710 downwards.
GAGGAACTGGGCCTGCCCTATGAGGTGAAGCGGTACGAGCGGGATGCCAAATCCATGCTGGCCCCGCCCGAGCTTCGCGCGATCCATCCGCTGGGCAAGTCGCCGGTGATCCAGGACGGCGACATCGTCGTCGCCGAGACCGGGGCCATCGTCGAATATCTGCTGGAAACCTATCCGGAGCGGGGTCTGCGCCCGCTCGCCGGCACGCCCGAAGGCCGGCGTTTCACTTACTGGCTCCACTATGCCGAGGGATCAGCCATGACCCCGCTGTTGCTCAAGCTGGTCTTTTCCGCCCTGCCCGGCCGCTCGCCCGGCCTGCTGCGTCCCCTGGTCAAGGCCATCTCGAACACGGCCCAGGCCAACTTCATCGACCCCCAGATCGCGGCCCACACGGCCTTTTGGGAGGCCGAGCTGATCAAAAGCCCGTGGTTCGCCGGGGACGCCTTCTCGGCGGCCGACATCATGATGAGTTTCCCGCTGGAGGCGGGTGCCAGCCGCGTCCCCTATGGCTCCGACAAGCCGAAACTGAAGGCCTTTCTCCAGACCATTCATTCGCGCCCGGCCTACCAGAGGGCGCTCGAGCGCGGCGGGCCTTACGCCTACGCCTGACGGGCGGCAACCCTCGCGGCCGGCGCGCGTTTGCATCCCCATGCGCCTGAAAACCCTCCAGATCGTCGCCGGCCTCGGGGCCGCCATCGCCTTCCTTCTGGCTTTCATGGCCTCCGGTGCCGTGGTCGCCTCCCTGCTGTTTGCCTTGATCGGAACGGCGCTTCTGGCCTGTTTGATCTACGGTGTGTCGTGCGTCCTGTTCGGCGGCCAGTCCCGCAATCAGGAACTGTCTCACGGGCGTCACCGGCCTGTGCGACCCCCGACAGCCTGAGGCTGCGGGCAGGCGACCGTCGGGACCTTGAGTCTTTTACCCGGCAGCCCTATGATCTTCGGCCGGTCGCGCGCGCCCAGCGACCAGCGTATTCGCCAGAGTTTCTTTTCGTTCCCTTCTCCGGTTTACCGGGCGACAACCCAGAAAAATCACGACCACATGGAAAAAGTGCCGATGACGGGCGAGGGTTACCGCACCCTCGACGATCAGCTTAAGCAATTGAAGTCGGTCGAGCGGCCCAGCGTGATCGCCGCCATCTCCGAGGCGCGCGAACACGGCGACCTGAGCGAGAACGCGGAATACCATGCCGCCAAGGAGCGCCAGGGCTGGATCGAGGGCCAGATCGCCGAGATCGAGGACAAGATCAGCCGCGCCCAGGTGATCGACGTGTCCAAACTGTCCGGGGACCAGGTCAAGTTTGGTGCCACCGTCACTGTGGTCGATGAGGACACCGAGGACGAGGGCCGCTACCAGATCGTCGGCGAACACGAAGCCGATGTGAAGCTGGGTAAAATTTCCATCTCCTCGCCGATCGCGCGCGCCATGATCTCCAAGGCCGTAGGCGACGTGGTCGAGGTCAATACCCCGGGCGGCGTCAAGGCCTACGAGATCCTCAAGGTCGAGTGGAAGTAGGCTCCAGTCCGCTTCGCATCGAGGTCGTCTCCGACGGCCGGACCGGCATGGAGAATCAAGCGCTTGGCCTCGCCGAGGCCGTGGCGCGGCTGACGGCGGCTGTTGTCACCGTCAAGCGCATCCGCTGGCGACCGGTCTTCGACCGGCTGCCGGTTGCCCTCAAGGCCCGGTGGATGCTGGACCCGGCCGCCGGATCGCCCTTCCCTCAGCCCGGCGCGCCCTGGCCGGACCTTTGGATTGCGACAGGGCGGGCAACCCTGCCACTGTCCTTGGCCGTCCGGCGTCTGAGCCACGGCCGCACGTTTGTGGTCCAGACCCAGGACCCGCGACTGTCTCCCGACCGCTTTGATATGGTCGTCGCCCCCGCCCATGATCGCCTCACCGGCGACAATGTCATCCCGATCACCGGCTCGCCCCACCGCATCACGCCTGAGGTCCTGGCCAACGCTGGGCCCGCCTTCGCCGAACGGCTGGATCGCCTGCTTCGTCCGCGCGTCGCTGTCATGATCGGCGGGCGCTCGAAGGCGTTCGACCTGCCTGCCGAGCACGCCGGCGCGCTCGCCGACCGGATCGCCACGGCCATCGGGTCGGCGGGCGGGGCGCTGATGCTGACCTTTTCGCGCCGGACACCGGAGGCGGCCAAGGCGGTCATGACCGCCCGCCTCGCCACCCTGCCGGGCCTGATCTGGGACGATCAGGGACCCAACCCCCTGTTCGCCTTCCTTGAGGCCGCTGACCACATCCTGGTCACCGAAGATAGCGCCAACATGGCCGCCGAGGCGGCCTCGACCGGAAAGCCCGTCCATGTCCTGCCGATGATCGCCCGAAAGGCTGCGGGCAAGTTCGCCCGGCTGCACGCCGACCTCGCCGGTCGCGGCGCGACCCGGCCCTTCGACGGCAGCCTGGCGACCTGGACCTATCCGCCCCTGGCCGAAACCGACCGAGCGGCGCGCGCTATATTGGCCGCCATGGGCCGGACCTGAGCGCAGGCGTCAGTCGCCGCCGTCAGAGCCGCCGTCAGAGCCCCGGTCACTATCGCCCTGGGCGTCCTTCGATCGCCCGCTGCTCCCGGTCGTGGCCACCAGGGGTACGCCGCCGTCGCCACCGCCGTCGCGATCCTTGCGGGTCCTCTTTCCGTTGGCGTCCATCGCGAACCCGAAGACCACGCCAAGCGCCAGTCCCACCCCGAGGCCGATCGGCAGATTGCCCAGCGCCAGCCCGAGCCCCGCTCCGAGCGCGACCCCAAGGGCGATTCCCACGCCTATATAGCTGGTGGCGGGTTGTTGCGGTCCGGCCATGTGTCGCTCCGTCCTGTTTTCCATCACGCCCCGGCATCGCGCCCGGCGGAATCATTCACTAGATAGCACTCATGAGCACTCCGAGAACGATCCGCGTCGCCATTATCGGTTCCGGCCCCGCCGGCTGGACGGCGGCCATCTATGCCGCGCGCGCGCTGCTGAACCCGGTGGTCATCGTCGGCATCCAGCCCGGCGGCCAGTTGACCATCACCACCGACGTCGAGAACTACCCCGGTTTCGCCGAGGTCATTCAGGGCCCGTGGCTGATGGAACAAATGAAGGCCCAGGCCGAGCATGTCGGGACCGAGATAATCGAAGACATCGTGGTGTCCTGTGACCTGTCGCAACGGCCGTTCCGGCTGAAGCTCGACAGCGGCATGGAGTTGCTGGCCGAGACCGTCATCATCTCCACCGGGGCCCAGGCCAAATGGCTGGGGCTGGAGTCCGAGTCCCGCTACCAGGGCTTTGGCGTCTCGGCCTGTGCCACCTGCGACGGCTTCTTCTATCGCGGCAAACAGGTGATCGTCGTCGGCGGCGGCAATACAGCGGTGGAGGAGGCCCTGTTCCTCACCAACTTCGCCGCCCGGGTTACCGTGGTGCATAGGAAGGACGAGTTCCGAGCCGAAAAGATCCTGCAGGACCGGCTGTTCGCCAATCCCAAGGTCGAGGTGGTCTGGAACCATCAGGTCGATGAAATCCTCGGACAGAGCGACGGCGTGGCGTCCAATGTCACCGGCGTGCGGCTGAAGCATACCCTGACCGGCGCAACTCATGAGATCGCCGCCGACGGGGTCTTCATCGCCATCGGACACGCCCCCTCCTCCGAGCTGTTCCGGGACCAGCTGGAGACCAAGCAGAGCGGTTATCTGGTGGTGAAACCGGGCACCACCTCGACCAGTGTCGAGGGCTGCTATGCCGCAGGCGATGTTACGGATGACATCTACCGCCAGGCCGTCACGGCCGCCGGAATGGGCTGTATGGCGGCACTTGAAGCCGTGCGGTTCCTCGCCGAGGAGGACCATGCGCGGGCCAATCATCCGATCAGCCACCATGAGGCGGAAAAAATCGGGGTCTGGTAAGCGCGTTCAGCGCGCGCGCTTCATTCGGCGTCAGGCGAACAGCTGAAGCTCCGGCGGCGCGTATTCGACCGGGCGGCCCTGCCGGCGGCCAAGGGCATAGTCCACCGCAGTCTGGACGGCCCGTTCGTCGGTCGGTTTGCACAGCACGCCGATCGTACCCGCGACGCCGTTTCGCACCATCCCGGGATTGGCGGTCATGAACAGGACGCTCACGCCCAAGTCCTGAGCCAGTTCGCGCCCGACCTCGATCCCGGTCGCACCGTCCGACAGGTGGATATCGACCAGCGCGAGATCGATGTCGGTCGCGGCCGCCAGGGCGCGGGCCGAACGCGCATCGGCCACGGTGCCGACGACCTCATGACCCAGGTCCTCCAGCACGAAGCGAAGCTCCATGGCCACCAAGGCCTCGTCCTCGATGATCAGGATACGTGCAGTCATGGGCACCGAACGCTGCGGAACCCGATGGGTTTCAAACCAACTTCAGCGCCGCCCTGCGGCGTGACAGCGCGGTGGCCGGAAGATCGGCCTCGACCACCAGACCCATCGGCAGCCAGCGTCGTTCCAGCCGTCCGCCCAGTTGGCCCTCGACCGACAGCGTGGCAAGGGAGGAACCGAAACCTTGCCGGGCGGGTGGACCGCTCAAAACCGGGCCGCCGACCTCGCGCCAGGTCAGGATAAAGCGATCGTCACGGGCGCGCGTCTCCAGCCGGACCTGTCCCCGCGCCACGGACAGGGCACCGTATTTGGCCGCATTGGTCGCCAGTTCGTGGAACAGTAGGGCCACCGACGTGGCGGCCTGATCGTCGAACACCGCATCCTCGCCCTGGATCAGCACCCGCGGCTGCCCCCCATCGTCTGAATAGGGCCTGAACAGCGCGTCGAGGAAGGTGTGCAGCGTAGTGTCCCCGACCGTGGGTTGCGAGACTTCGGAATGCGACCGGACGAACTCATGGGCCCGGGCGAGAGCCGCGATACGGTCGCGCACGGCCACGGCGAAGGCTCGCGCCCCCGGGTGTTGGCGCGCCGACAGGGCGATCAGCGCCGATACCACCGCGAAAATGTTCTTGATGCGGTGGCTCAGCTCCTGGCTCAGCAGGTCCTTGCCCTGCTCCATCCGCTTCAGTTCGTCGATATCGGTGCAGGTGCCGAACCATCGGACGATCTCGCCCGCCTCGTTGCGGATCGGCGTCGCCCGGCCCAGCGTCCAGCGATAGACGCCGTCGGCGCGCCTCAGCCGGTACTCGATCTCGTAGGGCTCTCCCGTCTTCAGGGAGTGGGCCCAGACGTCGCGGGCGCGCGCCTGGTCCTCGGGGTGGAACAGGTCGTTCCAGCCCTCGCCGTCCGTGGACCCCGGCGGCGCGCCGGTGAAGGCGTACCAGCCCGCGTTGTAATAGTCGTGGAAGCCGTCGGGGAGGGTCGACCAGACCATCTGCGGCATGGAATCGGCGATGGCCCGAAACCGGGCCTCGCTCTCCGACAGGGCGCGTACACCCTCCTCGCGTTCGGAAATGACACGGCGCAGCTCCAGCTGGGCCATCACCTGGCGCGCCAGCACATCCAGCGTCTCGGCCTGCAGCGGGGTCAGACCCTCGGGTCGGGCGCGCGTGTCCAGCACGCACAGTGTGCCCAGCGGCAGACCGTCACGGCTTTTCAGCAGTCGACCGGCATAGAACCGAAGCCCGCCCGCAGCGGTGACCAGGGGATTGCCGTCGAACCGGGCGTCGCTGGTGGCGTCCGGCACCACGAGGCCGTCGGCCTGGAGCAGGGCGTGGGCGCAGAAGGAGGTCTCCAGCGGCGTCTCCCGCACCCCGAGTCCGGTCTCGGCCTTGAACCACTGGCGGTCGGCGTCGATCAGGTTGACCACGGCAATCGGGGCTTCGCAGATCCTCGCGGCCAGTTGTACCATGTCGTCGAAGACCTGCTCGGGCGCGGTGTCGAGGACGCCATAGGCATGAAGCGCCTGCAGACGTTCGGCTTCGGTCCAGGCGGGGGTGTCGGGGGGCGTGGGGCTCAAACGCGATCTCGAGGGGCGCCGCGAACGGCCGAGCCGGAGAAATGCGCGAACCCCGCGCAGGGTTGCAAGCGGCACCGTACCGGGCGACGCTCCGTCAGGCCGACGGGCGGCCGACCTCTTCCACGTCCATGGACACAACCCCCGGGACGACCGGGGCGACGGCAGCCGGGGCCTCGAACGTCTCCAGCCGGGCATTGATGGTGGCGATGTCCTCGGCCGTGGCGCGACGCCGCCCGCCCAGGCTGGCGATACCGACCACCCGGGTCTGGCCGTCAATCTCGACCGTCCGCATCGCCATTCCACCCTCGGCGAACCCCAGCGCATCCGCCGCCGCAGCGTCTTGTGGCATTGCGTCCGTGATCATGCGAGGCCGTGCGAACCGCGCCTCGTCGATAACGGGCTCGCGTCCGGCATAGGCCTGGCGGAAGGATGCGGTCTCGCCCGCCAGGCCCTTCCAGCGATAGAAGATATGCGCCCCGATCTGGGTAATCTTGGCCAGGGTGGGCGACCACCAGGGATGAACATAGTCGGCGTGATAGTGGGTCGCGGTGCCGACGTCGGCGGCCACATGACCCGCCAGCGCCCGCTCGGCCACGCTGGCTGCCCGGGTCCAGGCCCAGCCGACCGGTGCCTGCGACAGCGCACCGTCACAGGTGAAGCTGAACTGGCATCCGGTGGTCCGCGCGGCCCCCTCGAACACCACGCCGCAAACGGTGTTGGGATAGTTGGGATCGCGCACGCGGTTCAGGATGACCTGGGCGACCGCCTCCTGGCCGCCGGTGCTTTCCAGCGCCGCCTCGTAGTAGACCCCTTGGGTCAGGCAGCGGACCGCGCGGGCGCGGTCGGCGGGTGTCGCGGCTTTCAGGACAAACGGACGGGCCTCGCGCAGGGACCCGATCTGGGTCGGCATGGCGGCGTTGCGCCTGTGGGCATCGAGGCCGTTGGCCCCTAATTCCAGCGTGGGCCTGCCCGCCAGCGTCAGGCTTTCCCATCCGGGCGTCAGTCCCAGCCCGGCCACGCCAGGCGCGCCGGTGTCAAAGCGGATCGCCAGAGCCAGTTGCGCCGGATCCATGCGCGCACTCAGGGCCTTCAGGCCGCGGGCTGACAGGTCGCCCTCCGTCACCCGGGCCACGGCCTCGGCCGTGCGGTCCGCAGGCAAGCGCGCCGTCGAGCCTGCTGCCATCGCCACGCCCAGCGCCGCGAGGGCGGCAGGGGCGGCGGCGGCATAGCGTCGGACAAGCGTCCTCACCCGGGCCGGGTCGACGGTTCTGGAAAAGAAATGAAGCATGCGTCCCGGCATCTGCAGCGCCCTGGCACCGTGTAGCACGCCTTGTAGTCCCCCAACACGGCGGTATTCAGGCGACGGGCCGGGGGTCGCGGTCGGATCGGGTCAGCGGCCGCCCAGGGTCGAACGCAGCATCCAGGCGAACTTCTCATGCGCCGCCAGTCGCTGGGTCAGCAGATCGACCGTCACATCGTCGCCCTCGTCATCCGCCGCAGTCAGAGCCACCCGGCAGGTCGCGATGAGCGTCTCGTGGTCCTGCATCAGCTCCTTGAGCATGGTCGGGGCGTCCTTCTCGGGGTCGCCGTCCTTGATCGAGGTCAGGTTGGCAAAGGTGGACTGGGCCTGCGGGGCGAACTCGCCCAGCGCCCGGATCCGCTCGGCGATCTCGTCCAGCGCGGCCCAGATGTCCCGATACTGCTGCTCGAGCAGAGTATGCAGGGTGAAAAACTCGGGCCCCCGCACGTTCCAGTGGTAGCCATGGGTCTTCAGATAGACGGCGAAGCTGTCGGCCAGGACCTTGCTCAGCTCCTCGGCGACACTCGTGCGCTCGGCCTTGGTCAGACCCGTGTGGATGGTTGCAGTCATGCCGGCTCCTTTGGGGGGAAATCGAATGGGGGAAATCGAATTCGGTAAGGTTCCGGTGGGTGTTCGAAGCGACCCCACCGGGGCGCGGACCCCCGTGCAGAGGTCCGCAGTCGTTCTGGGAACGCGAGACCGGACAAAGCGTTGCCACGGAATGCGCCTGAGCGAACCGGGGGTATAAATTGGCGTTGGGGGCATTGCTGGGTCGTATGCTTGAGCCGGAAGCGATCTTCGCCCGACTGGCGCGCGCGCCGCTGCGCCCGTGGTGGCGCAACGCGATCACGGGACTGGCGTTCGCCGCCGGCGGATTGGCGATCCGATGGTCAGCGTCCGCGTTCTACGGCGAGATCACGGGCTTTATCATCCTGCTGCCTGCGGTCGTTCTCGCGGCCCTTGCCGGGGGACGGACAGCGGGGATCGTCGCCGTGATCGCCTCTCTGCTGGGCGGCTGGATCGTCGCAGGACCCAATGCCATGGGCGCGGGGATCGTCACCCCGCTAGGCCGTGTCGCGACGGTCAACTTCGTCATCGTGGGCCTGTTCTGTACCCTTGTCGCGGCGTCCCTGCGCAGGACCGTTGCCCGGCTGGACGGCAGTATCGCCGAGCTCAAGGACAGCGAGGCCCGATTTGGCACCGCTGTGGACGCCGTTGGTGGGGTGCTCTGGACCAATTCGGCCGACGGCCGGATGCCGGACCCACAGCCGGCCTGGTCACGACTGACGGGGCAGTCCTCCGCCGAGTACCGGGACTATGGCTGGGCCGCAGCTGTCCACCCCGAGGACGCACAGCCGACGCTCGACGCCTGGAACGAGGCCGTAACCGGGCGCAGACTTTTCGAGTTCGAGCACCGTGTCAGGACCGCCGATGGCGACTATCGGACCTTCACGGTTCGGGCGGTGCCGACAGTCGATGCGCAAGGTGATATCCTCGAATGGGTCGGCGTCCATACCGACGTGACCGACGCCCGCCGGGCAGAGGCGGCCCTGCGCGACAGCCGGACGGAACTGCGGGCGACACTGGAACAGGCCGCTGCCGGTATTGCCCGCGTGGGGCCGGACGGCAGGCTGATCACGGCCAACGCCCGCTACGCTGAAATCCTCGGTCTGCCGCAAGAGGCCCTGGTCGGCATCACGACCGACGTCGTCTCCCACCCCGACGACGTAAAACCGACGCTCGACCTGTTGTCCGACGTGTTCACCGGCGGCCGGGGCGGCCACCTGGAGAAACGCTACATCCGGCCCGACGGCTCGGTGGTCTGGTGCCTGACCAGCCTGCGCGCCCTGCAGGACGAGGACGACCGGCCTGCAGGCTATATCGCTGTCGCCGTCGATATCACCGACGCAAAGTCCGCTGAATCCGCGTTGCGCGAAAGCGAGGAACGGTTCCGGCTGATGGCCGACACAGCGCCGTCGCCCGTCTGGCTGACCAATGCAGCCGGAGAGGTGGAGTTCGTCAACGCCGCCCTGGTCGAGTTCTATGGCAAGCCCGCCGAGAGCTTCCTGGGCGTGACCTGGAAGAGCACCGTCCATCCCGACGACCTCGACGAGGTCAACTTCATCCAGGCTGCGGCGCGAGAGACCAGTGCCGCCTACGGGTTCGAATGTCGGTTTATCCGCCACGACGGCGTCTGGCGCTGGATGCGGGTATCGGTCAATCCGCGCCTTGACGGCGATGGCGTCTTCCAGGGCTATGTCGGCCTGTCGTTCGACGTCACCGAGACCAGAGAAGCGCTCGACGCGCTCGCCGCCCAGGGTCGCCGCCAAAGATTCCTGCTGGAGATGGCCGACGGCCTGCGTGAACTGGAAGATCCGCAAGCCATCATGGACCATGTCCAGAGTGTCCTGGGCCGCATGCTGGGTGCGTCCCGCGTCGGCTACGGGGAAATCGCCGCAGACGGTGAAACGATCGCGCTTCAGCCAGACTGGACCGAGGGGGTCCCCAGCCTTGCAGGCGTGCGGGGTCTGGCCGCATTCAGCGGCGCGCTGGAGGATGAGCTTTTCCGGGGCCTCACGCCCGTCGTGTCGGATGTCGCGACGGATCCGCGCACGGTGTCGAACGCCTCTGCCTGGGCCGCACTCCAGATTTCCGCCCTCGTCGCGGTCCCCCTGTTCCGGGGCGGCGAGATGCGCGCCTTCCTGCAGATCCATTCGGCCACACCGCGCAACTGGACACCGACCGAAGTCGCCCTGATCGGGGATGTCGCCGAGCGAACCTGGTCCGATGTCGAACGGGCGCGGGCCGCTCTGCAGGTCCGCGACAGCGAAGCCCGCTTCCGCGCTGTGGCCGATACGGCGCCCGTTCTGATCTGGGTGACCAACCCGGACGGGACCCGTGCCTTCGTCAATCAGGCCTATGTCGACTATATGGGCGGCGACTACGAAAGCGCACGCACGGCGGACTGGCGCGCCTTTATTCACCCGGAGGACCAGGCCAGGCTAGTGTCTGAGTCGATCGCTGGCGAAGCCACCGGCGAGCCCTTTGTTCTGGAAGCCCGCTATCGCCGGGACGACGGTCACTATCGCTGGCTGAAGTCCTTCTCCCGGCCCAGGCTCACCGTGCATGGCGACATCATGGGTTTCGTCGGCGTCGCCTTCGACGTGACGGATGCGCGCCGCGTCGAGCAGGACCTGAAACGCATCAACGAACTGCTGGAGGAACGCGTCGGCGAGGCCCTCGCGGAGAAGGCCAAGGCCGAGGCTGATCTGATGCACGCCCAGAGGATGGAGGCGATTGGCCACCTGACCGGCGGCGTGGCCCACGACTTTAACAACCTTCTGACCGTGGTGATGGGCGCGCTGGAGCTGATCCTGAAATCCCCCGACGACGCGGCCCGTCGGCAGAAGCTGGGTGAGGCCGCCCTGTCGGCGGCGCGGCGCGGCGAGCGGCTGACACATCAGCTGCTGGCCTTCTCCCGCCGGCAGGCGCTTCGGCCGGAGACGGTCGACCTCAACGCCCTGATCCGCGAGAGCGACCCCCTGCTGCGCCGCGCCGTCGGCGAGACCGTGTCCTACAGGCTGAAACTTCGTCGAGGCGGTGCCCGGGTCATCGTCGATCCGGCCCAGTTCGAGGCCGCCTTGCTGAACCTGATCGTCAATGCGCGCGACGCTGTGGCCGAGCGCGGCCCGAGCGACGGCGCCGCCATCACCGTCCAGACTCAGGCCTGCAAGGTCTCGTCGGGTGAGGTCATTGAGCTGCCCCCCGGCGACTATGTCTGTGTGACGGTGTCGGATACGGGGGTGGGGATGGACGAGGAGGTGCTGCACCGCGTCTTCGAGCCCTTTTTCACCACCAAGGCCGTGGGCAAGGGTACCGGTCTGGGTCTCAGCCAGGTCTACGGCTTCGCGCGCCAGAGCGGGGGCGGGGTCAAGATCACCTCAAAGCCGGACCAGGGCACCGAAATACGGCTCTACCTGCGTCCGGCACCACTGGCGGCCACCGAGGCGACGGCCTCGGCGTCGTCCGCTGCCGACGTCATCCAGGGCGGTCAGCGTCTTCTGCTGGTCGAGGACGACGTCAGTGTCGCCGCCATAGCGGTGGACCAGCTCGCCGGGCTGGGCTTTGAGGTGGAGCCGGTGGAAACCGGTGCCGAGGCGCTCTCAGCCCTCGCCCGCACGACGTTCGACATCATGCTTTCGGATGTGGTGATGCCAGGCGGCATGACCGGGATCGAGCTGGCGCGCACCGCTGCCGGCCTCTATCCGGCCCTGCGGATCGTGCTGACGTCAGGCTACGCCGGCGAAGACGTGGACAACGCCCTGGCCGGCGCGCCCTGGCCCTTCATCCGCAAGCCCTACTCCGGCCAGGACCTGGCCCGGGTCTTGAGAAGTGCCCAGCCGAAGAAATGACCTTCGGGTCGGGGCGTGCCGCTGCCGGTCACCGATCAGAAGCTGACCTTCACCGGAACCCCATCCACGCGCGCAGCCCGATTGCACCGTCTAG
>JBBSCK010000050.1:0-18348 GCA_038250335.1 Caulobacterales bacterium | reverse complement strand
GAATGCGGCGCTGGTCGCGGGAAGGACGGTGACGCTTGCTACAGCAGCCAACGGTTGGGTTCGGTTCTTCGCAGGGCCGGAGTCCAGTCTCGACTTAGGTCGATGAATACCGGCCGCTTTAGCGCAACAAATAACGACAAAAGGTGCTCCATATCGTAGCGCTCGAGCTCAAGGAGCCAAGATTGGTTGAGCTCGCGGGATAACTTGAGTTGCGTTCAAAGGCCGCTTACCAGCCAAGCTCGTTTCGAACGAAATACACCGCGAGCTCCGGATCAGGTAATTTGCCGTCCAGCAGAAAAACACCAAAGCCAAAAATCCTCTCGCAATATTTACCTCGAGCACCCCACAAAAATCCCGATTACTCGTTGGATGAACTGGCGAGGATTACGTGAACTTGCGATCAACAATACCATTCAGCAAACATGCGCGCCGGCCCTTTGTAGAGGCATCTGATCGCCACCATGGCCTCCGTTTCTTCGTCGTTGAACCGACGGAGAAACCCTCGTGGATGCCACTGGTTTTCGTCTGGTGTGAACGGGGGGCTGCTTAGGCCGCGCATGGGCGACGGCGGGGCGATCTGCGCTGAGGACATCCGACATCGACCCAGGCTAGCGCATACCGACCCGTTCCGTCACGACGCCTTTGACCCACACGGGATGAGGAGGCACAAACCCCCGATGCTCGCCGACTCACCCCTCCCCGCGCCCGGCCTAGACGCCGCGCGGCAGACGCTGGAGCGGGTCTGGGGTCATGGCGATTTTCGCGGGCTGCAGGCCCAGGTCGTCGCCGAGATCATGGCCGGACGCGATGTGCTGGCGGTGCTGCCGACCGGCGGCGGCAAGAGTGTCTGCTATCAAATCCCTGCCATCCTGAGGCCCGGTCTCGGCCTGGTCGTCTCGCCCCTGATCGCGCTGATGACCGATCAGGTCGAGGCGCTGAAACAGCAGGGTGTCGCGGCGGCCCGGCTCGATTCCGGCCTGTCGCTGGATGAACGCTCGGCCGTGCTGAACGCCGCCAGATCTGGCGAGCTCGACCTGCTCTACGTCTCGCCCGAAGGTCTCGCCAGCGGGGCCCTGCTGGACCGGCTGCGTGACCTGCCGCTTTCGCTGATCGCCATCGACGAGGCCCACTGCGTCAGCCAGTGGGGTCATGATTTCCGCCCGGACTACCGGACACTCGGCCGCCTGTCGGAGCTGTTTCCCGGCGTGCCCCGCATCGCCGTCACCGCCACGGCTGACGCACGGACCCGCGACGACATCCTGGCCTCCCTGCATCTGGAAGGCGCCGCGGTCTTCGTCGACAGTTTCGCCCGGCCGAACCTGCAGCTCTCGGCGATCCGCAAGGAGAGCGCCTCGCGCGCCCGGACAGACGCCCATGTCATCGAACTGGTCCGGGCGCGCAAGGGCCAGTCCGGCGTGGTCTATTGCGGCAGCCGCGACGGCTGCGAGCGCGTCGCCGACGCCCTGAAAGCCGCCGGCACCAACGCCATCGCCTATCACGCCGGCATGGCCGGCCCGGAGCGAGACCGGCGGCTGGCCCGGTTCCTCGCCGAGGAAGGGACGGTGATGGTGGCAACCATCGCCTTCGGCATGGGGGTCGACAAGGCCGATGTACGCTTCGTCATCCACGCCGATCCGCCCGGCAGTCTGGAGGCCTACTGGCAGGAGATCGGCCGGGCCGGGCGAGACGGCGAACCGGCCGAGGGCATCACCCTGTACGGCCCCTCTGACATCGCCTGGGCCCTGCGTCGGCTCGAGGGCCGGCCGATGGCCGAGGAGGTCAAGGCGGTGCAGACCCGCAAGGCCCGGCAGCTGTTCGCCATGCTGGACGGGGCGGTCTGCCGGCCGCAGGCCGTGCGGCGCTATTTCGGTGAAGCGGACGCCGGGGCCTGCGGCGTGTGCGACGTCTGTGCCGACCCCCCCGCCCTCTATGACGCCACCGTCCCGGCCCAGAAGGCCCTGGCGGCCGTCCAGCGGCTGGGCGGGCGGTTTGGGCGCGGCCGCATCGTCGATCACCTGCTGGGCAAGACGAAGGATGTCCAGCCGTGGGAAGTCGCGCTGTCGACCTGGAGTATCGGCAAGGACATCGCCCCCTCGGGCTGGCGCGACATCGTGGACCACCTGCTGTTCGAGGGCCTGCTCGTGGAAGATCCCAATGAGGGCAAGCCGCTGGTGGGCCTGGGGGACGCCGGGGTGGTGCGTGCGGTCTATCGGGGTGAACGCCCGATCGAGGTGCGACGCACCCCGCCCGGCTTCGACGCCTCGAGCCGGTCCGGCAATCCCCGGACGCGCACGCGCAACGACCGCAATGCCGCAGTGGAGGCACTGGATGCCGATGTTCGCGCCCGGTTCGAGGTCCTGCGTGGCTGGCGGCGCGACCGCGCGGCGGAACAGCATGTCCCGCCCTATGTCATCTTCCAGGACCGGACACTGCTGGAGATCGCCCAGCGCGAGCCTGGCTCACTGGACGCCCTCGCCGCCATCTCGGGCGTCGGCCAGACCAAGATCGACCGCTATGGGAAGGCGGTTCTCGAGGTGCTTGCCGGACAGTCCTAGTCCAGGGCGCAGATGTCCGGCAGGCCGCGCAGCGCACCGGCGTGATCCAGACCGTATCCGACCAGAAACCGGTCCGGGGCCTCCCAGCCCACGAAGTCCGGTTCCGGGGCGCGCGGCAGCGGCCAGGGCTTGCGGGCGAAGACGCAGGTCAGAACCTCGGCCGCGCCCGCCTCCCTGGCGATCCGCACCGCCTCGGCCAGCGACAGGCCGGTGTCGAACACGTCGTCCAGGATCAGCACCGTGCGATCCTTCAGCGAGCGCTGGAACGGTGCATGAACGTCGATCCGGCCACGGCTCGACTGCGCGTCGCCATAGGACGCCAGCCACAGGGCGTCGAAGCGGACATGTCGGCCGATCCGCGAGAGGGCCCGGGTCAGGTCGGCGGCGAACCACAGCCCTCCGGTGAGCAAGACGGCGGCCACGGTCTCGTCATCGATGACCGGCGCGATTCTCTCGGCCAGATCGGCGACGATGCGCGCGATCCCCGCTTCCGACAGGAGGACGACGGGCTTGGGGGTGAGGTCAGCCATGCGAGGCGGATACCGCCCCGGCGCCATGGCTGTCGATAGGCCCGTGTCCGGCGTCCTTCGGGGCCGCCGGCGCACCATGGCCCCCGTCCTCATGGACCGGAGCCGCGTCGATCGGCTCATGCGAGGGCGAGGCCTCGTGCTCAAGGGCGGGTCTCAGCCCATGTGCGTCCGGTGTCGGCAGCGGCCGGGCGTGTCCGGCGGCCGGGCCGGCGGCGTGACTGGTGCCGTGCCCAGGGGCCCCGGACTGCGACCCGGGCATGACGAAATTCACACCGACGTCGACGCCGTGCGCCCCCGGATCGCCTATCATCGCGGCGAACCCCTGAACCCCGCCGGGCAGGACCGGCGCACCGTCGAGCCGGATGAGGGCGTGACCGACCTCGGCCCCGTGGTCATCCAGCAGGTGCACCCGCAGTGCAGGCGGAAGGATCTCGCGGTCGCGAACGTTCCGGAGCGCACCGGACACCATGACCATGTCGGGCCTGTCGGCCACGGCGCGCGCCGACAGGGCCTCGAACTCCAGCCCGGTCGGGTTGACCGGCAAGCCGACCATGGCGTAGGCGGCGGCCGTGCGCGGATACAGGTCCACGACTTGCACCCTGAACAGCCAGGCGGCCCCCAGCAGGCCGACGAACAGGCTCGCAAGTCCGGCCCAGACAGCGCCGTGGGTTGCAGCGCGACGCAGGCGGCGCTGCTGCTCGGCCCGGGCGCGGAAGGCCCTGGGCAGTTCCGGAGCCGGCGTTTCCATTGCAGCCGGCGGGGCCTCCTCGAACGCCTTCGCTTCCGGCGCACGCGGTGCATCGGCGGAAGTGGTCAGTTCGAGGGGCTCGTCAGCCGATGCGTGCCAGACATGGGCGCAGGACTGGCAGCGCACCTTGCGGCCGCCGGACGGAATGGCACCGTCAGGCGTGAAATAGCTGGTGGCGCAGGACGGGCAGGTCAGTATCATGGTGGCTGACTGCGAGGCCGTCGGCCCCCTCCTGTCGGAGCGCCCGGCGCCCCGATATCTAACGAAAACACTCGATGCCTCTGTCGCCCCGTCGCGCCGCCGAACCCGCGCCTTCGCCCGAAACCGTCCGCCTGTCGGCGGTGAGCTTCGGCTATGCCGAATCGCCCGGCGTGCTGCGGGACGTTAACCTCATCCTGCCGCGTGGCTCTTTCCACTTCCTTACCGGGCCGTCCGGCGCGGGAAAGTCTTCGCTGCTGCGGCTTCTGACCCTGGCTGACCGGGCGCAGGATGGGCGGATTGCCCTGTTCGGCGATGATGTCACAGCCCTCCCGAACAATGCCCGGCCGGCCTTTCGCCGCCGTATGGGCGTCGTGTTCCAGGACTTTCGCCTGCTGGATCATCTCAGCGTGTTCGACAATGCCGCCCTGCCGCTGCGGGTGCGGGGCACAAAACGCGCGGACTATGCGGCCGATGTCGAGGAGATGCTGGCCTGGGTCGGGCTGGCCGATCGCGCCGGAGCGCGCCCAACGGCCCTGTCCGGCGGCGAAAAACAGCGCCTTGCCATCGCCCGGGCGGTCATGGCGCGCCCCGAACTGATCCTGGCCGACGAACCAACCGGCAGCGTGGACGGGGCCATGGCCGAGCGCCTTTTGAGTCTGTTCCAGTCGCTGAACCGTCTGGGGGCCACCGTTCTGGTCGCCACGCATGACGAGGCGCTGGCCCGTCGCTCCGGGGCGCGGCTGCTGCGACTGGCCGGCGGACGAATCACAGGGGGCGAGGCGTGATCCGCTGGTCGACCCTGTTCGGAACCGACGGCGGCGCTGGCCGGCCGGTTCGACCTGCCGCGCCCGAACGCGGCCTGCTGCCCCGTGATCCGGCGGGCGAACGCTGGCTGGGGGCGGTGATCGCTGTCCTGTGCTTCCTGGCCTGTCTGGCGGCCGTGGGAGCCGTCGCCGCCGACCGTGCGGCGCAGGGCTGGGCGCGCGAGCTGCGCGGCGAGGCCACGGTTCAGGTCCGGCCCCGCGTCGGCGAAACGGGAGCGACGGCTGCGGCCCGTGCCGCCGAGACCCTGGCGGGCGTGGATGGTGTCTCCGAGGCTGTGGCCATGGACCGAAAGACCGCAGAAGATCTGCTTCGCCCCTGGATCGGGGAAGGGGCGCTCGATGACCTGCCCGTCCCCTTTCTGGTGACCCTGCGCCTGGACCCGACCGCCCCCGCCAGCGGCCTGACCCTGAGCCGCGCCCTCGCCGAGGCCGGTATGGACGCCACCGTCGACGATCACAGCCTGTGGCGCGGCGAGGTCGAGCGATCGGCGACGGTGATCACCGGCCTCGGCCTCGCGGCCTTCCTGGCCACCCTCTTCGCGGCGGCGGCGGCCGTGATCTACGCCACCCGGGCGGGGGTGGACGCCCGGCGGTCGGTGATCGAGACCCTGAGCCTGTCGGGCGCCACCGACGCCTCGATCGCCTGGCTGTTCCAGCGCCGTTTCGCCCTGCTGGCCCTGTCGGCCGGGGCGGCGGGGGCCGCCGCTGCCATCCTTGTTGTCGCCGGCCTCAGGGCGCTGGGGGGCGCAGACGGACTGTCGCCGGCGCTGCCGCTCGCGTGGAGCGACGCCCTGATGCTCTCGCCATGTCCCCTGCTCGCCGCTACGGTGGCGCTTGTGGCGGCCAGGGTGGGGGCCGGGCGGGCGATGGCGAGGCTTGGCGCTTCCCGGCCCGACGGCTAGGATCGGGCATGAAGTTTCTGACGCTTGTGGGGATTGTGGCCCTGATCTGGCTGGTGGGGCTGTTCGCCTTCGCCGACCGGGTGCGCAGCTTCACCCCTGCGCCGGAGCCCGACCGGGCCGACGGCATCGTCGCCCTGACCGGCCCGTCGGCCGAGCGCGTCAATGCGGCGATCCGCCTGCTGGAGCAGGACAAGGGCGAACGCGTCCTGATCTCCGGCGTCAATCGCGAGGTCCGCCGTCAGGAACTGCGCGAACTCACGCCCGGCTCCAACCGGCTGTTCAACTGCTGCGTCGACCTGGGCTTTGAGGCCGAGGATACGGGCGGAAACGCCCGGGAGATTGCCGCCTGGGCGCGCGAAAAGGGTTATGTGCGGCTGATTGTGGTGACCTCGGACTACCATATGCCACGCTCCCTGCTGGAGATCCGCAGCGCTGCGCCCGGGCTGGAACTGACGCCATATGCCATCTCGACCCCGTCGCTCGACACCTCGCGCTGGTGGCGGGCTGCGGTCACGGCCCGGCGGATGACGCTGGAATATGTGAAATACCTCGCGGTGCTCGCGCGCGAGGCCCTGCACCGGGTGGTCGGCCACGACGAACGGCCAGAGCAGGCTGGACCCACAAGCCCGCAAGCCGCCGCCTCGTGACGACCGTCCGCTCCCTGGTCTTCGTCGCCTGGCTCTATCTGTCCCTGGTGTTCTTTGCCGTCGGCATGTCGCCGGCGCTGGTGCTGCCGCATCGCTACGCGCTGGGCGTGGTCAAGATGTGGGCCGCCTCGGTCCTGTTCGGCCTGCGCTGGATCGCGGGCGTGCGGGTCGAGTTCCGGGGACTGGAGCACCGCCCGACCGGCCGGGCCCTGCTGGCCTGCAAGCATCAGGCGATGCTGGATGTCATCATCCCCTTTGTGGTGCTGGACGATCCCTGCATCATCACCAAGAAGGAGCTGATGATCGTGCCCTTCTTCGGCTGGTTCGCCTCGAAGACCAGGATGATCTCGGTTGATCGGTCGGCGGCGTCAAAGGCCCTGCGCGACATGGTCAAACAGGCGCGCGCCCGCGTCGCCGAGGGCCGCCAGATCTGGATCTTTCCCGAGGGCACACGCGCCGAGGTGGGTGCGACCCCCGACTACAAGCCAGGGGTCGCGGCCCTGTACCGGGAGATCGACGGACCGTGCTCGCCCGTGGCCACCAACGCCGGCGTCCACTGGCCCGCCCATGGCTTCCGGCGCTATCCCGGCGTGATCGTCTACGAATTCCTGCCCCCGATCGAGGCGGGACTGAAACGCCCGGCCTTCATGGCCGAACTGGAACACCGCATCGAGACGGCGTCGAACGCCCTGCTGTAGCGCTCAAGCCCTCTCCCAAAGGAAGGGGGAACGCAGTGTGTTGACTTACCCCCCGCCCCCGTCCGACAACCACGGCCTGCTGAAAAGTCCCGTCGCACCCCGCGCCGGGGCTTCGTTTCTTTTGGAGGTCTGTCCGTGTCCGGTCATTTGATGGGTGTCTACAATCGCGCGCCGCTGGAAGTGGATCGCGGGCGAGGCGCGCGTCTGTGGGCGACGGACGGGACCGAGTATCTGGACTGCGTCCAGGGCATTTCGACCAACGGCCTCGGTCACGCCCACCCGGTGCTGGTCGAGGCGGTCCAGGCCCAGGCCGAGAAGCTGTGGCACGTCTCCAACATCTTCCGGATTCCGGGCCAGGAAGACCTGGCCGACCGCCTGACCGAATCCAGCTTTGCCGACGTGGTCTTCTTCACCAATTCGGGCACGGAGGCCGTCGAGTGCGCCCTGAAGACGGCGCGGAAATACCATGCCGCCAACGGCCAGCCGGAACGCATCGACATCTACGGCTTCGACGGGGCCTTCCACGGCCGGACCTATGGCGCGATCAATGCGGCGGCCAACCCCAGCTACACCGAGGGCTTCGGGCCCAAGATGCAGGGCTTTCATCAGCTGAAATGGGGCGACCATGACGCGCTGAAGGCCGCGATCGCCGAGCCCAACACCGCGGCCATCATCGTCGAGCCGGTGCAGGGCGAGGGCGGCTGCCGCGCGATGCCCGACGTCTGCCTGCGGGGCCTTCGCGACCTGTGCGACCAGCACGGCGTGCTGATCATCTTCGATGAAGTCCAGTGCGGCATGGGCCGGTCGGGCAAGCTGTGGGCCCACGAATGGGCTGGCATGGCCCCCGACATCATGGCGGTGGCCAAGGCGCTGGGCGGAGGGTTCCCCGTCGGGGCCTGCCTCGCCACCACAGAAGCCGCCAAGGGTATGACGGTCGGCACCCACGGCTCGACCTTCGGCGGTAATCCGCTGGCGATGGCGGTCGGACTGGCCGCCCTCGGGGCCATCAACACCCCCGCGATACTGGGCAATGTGAACGAGATTTCCGGCTATCTGAAGCAGCAACTGCACGGGTTGAAGGAGCGCTTCCCGGACATCATCGAGGACGTGCGCGGCAAGGGCCTGCTGATCGGCCTCAAGCTGATTCCCAACAATCGCGAGTTCATGGCCCTGGCCCGCGAGGAGCAGCATCTGCTGATCGCAGGCGGTGGCGACAACTGCGTGCGCCTGTTGCCGCCGCTGAACCTCACCCTCGACGAAGCCCGCGAAGCGGTCGAGAAGCTGGAGCGCACCTGCGAGGCCGCGCGAGGCAAGATGAAGTCGGCGGCCTAGACCAAACCCCCTCCGCTCATCCCGGCCAAAGCGGGGACCCCGTGTTTCGGGCGATCGGACGGGGACATCCGACGCTGCTGGTCATCCCAGCCGGCATGCCTCACGAAAGGACTGGGTCCCGGCTTTCACCGGGATGAGCGGTGATTTTGATGGTCAGACATTTCCTCGACATCCACCGGCTGGACGGTGCCGAACTTCGCGCCATTCTGGACGACGCCCATGCCCGCAAGGCCGCCCGCAAGGGCTGGCCCAAGGGCCGGGTTGACGCCGACGCGCCCGGCCGCGACCACGTCCTGGCAATGATCTTCGAGAAGAACTCGACCCGCACGCGGTTCAGCTTCGATGCCGCGATCCGCCAGCTGGGCGGGGACGCCATCATCGCCAACGCCGGCGACATGCAACTGGGTCGCGGCGAACCGGTCGAAGATACCGCGCGGGTGCTCTCGCGGATGGTCGACGCCGTGATGATCCGGGCCAACAGCCACGAGGACGTCGAACGCTTTGCCCGGGTCTCGACCGTGCCGGTGATCAACGGCCTGACCGACCGCTCGCACCCCTGCCAGATCCTGGCGGACATCATGACCATCGAGGAACAGCGTGGCCCGATCGCGGGCAAGACGCTGGCCTGGATCGGCGACGGCAACAACGTCTGCCACAGCTTCATGCATGCTGCGCCCCGGCTGGGTTTCCACCTGAACGTGGCCTGTCCGGCGGATTATCATCCAGACCTGCATGATCTCGCAAAGGGGGCAAACGCCGTGAGCCTCACCAGCGACCCGAAGGACGCGGTGCGGGGCGCGGACGTGGTCCTTACCGACACCTGGGTGTCGATGGGTGACAGTGACTACGAGGCGCGGCTACAGGCCTTCGAAAGCTTCACGGTCGACGAGACCTTGATGAACCTGGCCGGCCCCGACGCCGTGTTCCTGCACTGCTTGCCCGCCCACCGGGGCGAGGAGGTCACCGATGCGGTCATCGACGGACCGAGATCGCTGGTCTGGGACGAGGCCGAGAACCGTATCCATGCGCAGAAAGCTGTGCTCGCCTGGTGCTTCGCAGGGCAAACGACCTTCGCCTGACCGGGTCTGCGGTGCCTACTGCAGGTGCACGTCCGCCACGCCGCCAACATTCGGCGCGGTGTTGGCGATGTTGGCCTTGGCGATCTCGAAGGCGAACTTGAACAGGCCGCCGTCGCTGACCCAGACGCGGCCGTCGTCGCCGTCGAAGCGCAGGATGGTCAGGTGTGGATCGTCCTTGCCCTCGGGAAACCAGGCGGACAGCACGGGGTTCCAGTAGCGGTCGATGATCGCACGGTCGTCGCCGTGGATCGACAGTTCGCCGTGGATGCAGGCCCAGACCTTCTGGTCCTTGGAGCCATAATGGAACATGGCGCTCTGACCCCCGCCGATGCCCGCATCCCGGGCCAGGTCGGTGTCGTCGCGGGTGAAGAACCAGATCGTGCCGGTCTCCTCTTCACGGAAGGCCGTCATCGGCTGGGCGTGGTAGCCGGGCTGGTCGAGGCCCAGAAGGCCCGTGTTGGACTCTTTCAGCCCCTTCCAGAAATGGTCCTTGGCGTCGTCGGCCGTCAGGGTCTTGTCGGACATCGTGGGGCTCCTTGGCGATTGGGTTCGGTGCCGATAACCGCTCAGCCGCAACACCGTTCCGTCCGGCAGGTGCGTCAGGATGGCCGGGTGAACCCCGCAAGTGCCCCCAGATGCACCAGCAAAAGGAAGGACAGCGCGCCCGCCAGCAGCATGACGAACCGCCATGGCACCAGGCGCGGCCTTAACAGGTTGGTGGGTTGGGCTCCGCGCCAGCCGGCGAAGACGCCGACGATCAGGGCGCAGGCGAGCAGCGAAAGCGTCAGTGTCAACGACATGGCGGCGATGTGGCTGCAAGTCCGCTCCAGCGCAAGCGAACCCTTTCCAGTGTCTTAATCTTAACGGCGCGTTAACCGTGTCAGCCCGACAGAAAGCGGGGCTCGGGGCGCTGTCCACAGGAGAATGGGGGGCGTCAAGATGTTGGGGTTAACCACACGTTTACACCCCGGATATGGGCGATTAGCGTGATGAGTATGGGTCGGGAGCCGAATCAGTGAGCGCAGCCGCCGCGCCTTGGAGCGTCAAGGGCATCGATCCCAAGGCGCGCGAAGTCGCCAAGGACCTTGCGCGTCGCTCGGGCATGACCCTGGGCGAGTGGCTCAACACCATGATCATGGACGATGGCGACGAGGACGAGGGCGTCTACCCGCTGCCGCGCCGTCCCCACGCCTCCGAAACCATCGACCGTCGCGGCCGCTCGCGCCGGCTGGACGACGTCTATGACACCGAGCCGCGCGGCTTTGCCCGAGACGGGGACCCGCTGCAGCGGGTGGCTGCCTCGGTCGACGCCATCGCCGCCCGGCTGGAGGCTGCGGAACGCCGCTCGACCGTGGCCATCCAGGGCGTCGACCAGGCCGTCTCCGGACTGGTGCGACGTATGGAGGCCCAGGATCATCAGGCCGGTCAGTACGCTCGCCGCATCGACGACATCTCCGAAGAGCTGAAGGAGGGTCACAAGCGACTGCGCCGGTTCGAGCAGGACGCCGGCCCCCGGACCACCGAAATGGTCGGCAAGGTCGAGCAGGCCGTGGGGGCCCTGGCCGGGCGGCTGTACGACATCGAGGAACGCCAGCGCTCGGGCGTGAACGAACTGCGCCAGCGTCTGGATGAGGTCGAGAGCCTCGACGCCGGGGTCAGGACCGACACCGCCGTCGCCGCCCTGACCAGTCGGCTCTATGATCTGGAGGAGCGCAACCGGGCGCACAGCCAGACCCTTCTGCAGCGACTGGACGCGATCGAGAAGGGGGCCGGGCCGGGGCCGGGTGCCGATGTGCTGGCCCAGGTCGGTCGGCGTCTGGATGCGGCGCAGGGCGAGACCACCGAGGCGCTCCGCAGCCTCGAACGGGCCTTTGCCGGCCTCGACCAGCGGCTGCGGGCGACCGAGACCCGGGCCGAACCCGAAGGCGTGCGCGAGGCGGCCCGCTTCGACAAGCTCGCCGAAACCCTGTCGCGCCAGATGGACGCCAACCGCGCCGAGATGATGCGTCGGCTGGAGACGGCCGAGAGCGAGGGCCGCATGGTCCGTATCGAAACGGCTGTGCAATCGCTCGGAGAACAGGCCCGCGCCGCCGAACAGCGCGCCGCCCAGGGCATCGACGCCATGGGGCGCGAGGTCCTGCGCATCGCCCAGAACCTGGATACCCGCGTCGACCGGATCGAAACCGCCGGCGACGCCCGTCTGGAAAAGTTCGAGCAGGCCCTGACCACAGCCCTGTCCGACAAGATCGAGCGCGACATGGGTCGCTATGGCCAGGCGATCGAGCACCGCCTGAACCGCGCCGACGACCAGCACGCGATCGCACTCGAGAAGCTGGGCCTCGAGATTACCCGCATCTCCGATCGGCTGGCCGACCGTATCGCCCAGTCGGAACGCAAGTCTGCCCAGGCGCTGGAGGATATCGGCCGCCGCATGGGCGAGGGCTCTGACCGCATCGAGCAGCGCTACGACCGTGCTTCCGGTGAGTTGGCCGAACGCATGCGCCAGTCCGAGGAACGGACGGCGAAACTGCTGACCGAGGCCCGCGAAACCCTCGAACAGCGGCTTGCCGAAGCGCCGGCACCGGCACCCCTGCCCGTCGCGCAGACCCGCGCCGAGGTCGAATTCGGACAGCCGGACTGGCGAGCCTCGGCCTTTCCGGCAGACGATCTGGAACAGCCGGGGCCTTCTGATGGCTGGTCGATTGACTCGCTGTCGGCCGATCTGGACCCGTTTCCCCAGGCATCGGAGGCGGTCGAGCCGGAGCCGGGCTTCGATACCCTGCCTCGCCGTTTCGAGCCGGCTCTCCAGCCCGACCCGCCGGTTTTCCAGGTCCAGCCCACCCCCGAGCCTGCCCCCCAGCCTGTCCCCGAGGCCATACCGTTCGGTGCAGTCCCGGCGGCCTTCAAGGGTTTCGGCGGTGCCGATGTCACCGATGCCCTGGAGGCGATTGCCGAGGTGGCACCTGTCGAGCAAAGCGTCGCGGCCCCGCGCGCCTTCGACGACAGCCATGACGACTTCGCCGCCGAGACCGAGTTTGTGGATCCACGCAGCCTGCGCGCCGGGATCAGTTCAGGGGCCGCCGCCGGGCGTACGGCCTCTACGCGCGACGCCATCGAAGCGGCCCGCGCGGCCATGAACACGCCGGCGGCGGAGACGCCCCGCGCGGCGTTCGGGCTGGGGGGACTGCGCAAGGGGGGCAAGTCCCGCCTGCAGGAACGGCTGGACAAACAGGCCTCCCGCGACGGCGGCACCGTCAAGAAGGCCTTCATGGCCTCGGTCACCGGTATGGCCGTGATCGGCGGGCTCTACGCCACCGGTCGTCTTACGGGCTACGATGTCCTTGATTTCGGCCGACTGCTCGACGAGGCGAATGGCGGGGCGAGCGCGACCCCGATTGCGGCCCTGGCGATCAGCCCGGCTGATGCACCGCTTGAGGCAGCCCCCGCCGATGCAACCGAGGCCGAGACCCTGTTCGCCCAGGCCGTCGAACAGCTGGACCGGGGCGACGACGCCGGCGTCGAGACCCTGACCCGCGCTGCCAATCTCGGCGAACCCCAGGCCCAGTTGAAGCTCGCCGGCCTGTACCAGACCGGCGACAACGGCGTCGGCGTCAACGCGCAGGAAAGCCGTCTGTGGGCCCGTCGCGCCGCCGAGGGCGGTGATCCGCGCGGCATGCACGCCTTTGGCATGTATCTGTTCGACGGTGTCGGCGGTGGTCGCAACCGTCCCGAGGCCCTCGACTGGCTGAAGAAGGCGGCCGATCTCGGCCTCGTCGACAGCCAGTACAACGTTGCCCGCATCTACGAGAACGGCGACGAAGGCATCGCGCCCAATCCGACCCAGGCCTATCGCTGGTACCTGATCGCCTCGCGCGCCGGTGATCCCCAGGCCCAGGCGGCGGTCGATCGGCTGGCTCCGGGCATTCCGGCGGCACAGCGCCAGACCGCGCGCGCCCAGGCCGAGGCCTTCGCCCTTGAGCCGCTCGCCTGACACCTGATCCGGGTGGCCCTTTGCGGGTCCTCCGGCTAAGACACCCGCGCTCGCCTTCCGGCGCCTAGCGTTCCTTTCCAGCCGAAGGCCTGACCTTTGGAAATCTATCTGCCGATCGCCGAGGTTTCGGTGAACTGGCCGCTCCTGGTGCTGCTGGGCGCGCTGGTCGGCTTTGTGTCCGGCCTGTTCGGCATCGGCGGGGGCTTCCTGATGGCACCGGTGCTGATCTTCATGGGCATTCCCCCGACCGTGGCCGTCGCCAGTCAGGCCAGCCACGTCGTCGCCTCCTCGACGTCCGGCGTGATCCGCTATTCCGGCCAGGGGGCCGTCGATTTCCGCATGGGCGGGATCATGGCCGTCGGCGGCGCGATCGGCGCGATCGGCGGGGTGGAACTGTTCCGCTATCTGCGGCTGCTGGGTCAGGCCGATCTGGTTGTGGCCCTGTCCTATCTGATCTTCCTCGGGGCCATCGGGCTGTTGATGCTCTACGAGAGCCTGACCGAGATCCTGCGCCGCCGTCGCGGCGAGATCGCGCCGCACAAGGAGCGCCGCCGGCCCCTGTGGCTCTATGGTCTGCCGTGGAAGATGCGGTTTCCCAAGTCGGGTCTTTACATCAGCGCCATACCGCCGCTCGGCCTGGGCGTGGTCGCAGGGGTGCTGTCGGCGATCATGGGGGTCGGGGGCGGCTTCATCCTGGTGCCCGTCATGCTCTATGCCCTGCGCATGAAGGCGGGTGTGGTGGTCGGCACCAGCCTGTTCCAGATCATCATCACCACGGCCATCACCACTATCCTGCAGGCCGGCCGCAACCAGACGGTCGACATCGTGCTGTCGACCCTGCTGCTGGTCGGCGGGGTGGTGGGGGCTCAGGCAGGAGCCCTCTACGCTGGCCGGTTCCGGGCGGAGGAACTGCGGGCGGTCCTGGGCCTGCTGATCCTGTTTGTGGGCATTCAGATGGGCCTGGACCTGTTTGTACGGCCTTCGGACATCTTCCTGCTGGCCCCGGGGATCTCGGACGGATGATCCAGGCCCCTCCCCCTCCGCCGCCCGTGGTCGCGGCCCCGGCACCCGAAATGTCGGTCGGGACCGAGGCCGAGTTGCGCGTCGCCGCCGCCCTGACCGATGCGCGGGTCCAGGTCGATTCGCGCTTCCGCGGGGCCACGATCGTTCTCTACGGGGCTGTGTTCAATCCGACCGACGATCCGACCGATGTCGTCGTGGTGGTGCGCGGCCCGGACGCGCCGGTCCGTCTGGTCAAGAAGACCCGCAACCTGGGGGTCTGGCTCAACAGCCGGCCGGTGCTGTTCGAGGGGGCCCCCGGCTTCTACATGACCGCCTCGACCCGGCCGCTTGCGGATATCGCCGGTTTCGGCCAGTTGCGCCGGCTTGGCGTCGGCGTCGACCACCTGAGAATCAATGCTCCGGAAGAGAGCCGTACCGTCACCCGCTACGGCGTGCGCGACGTGGTCATCAGCCGGCTGGGCGAGGACTATCTCGACTGGCGCCGCGCCGTCATCCGGCTGCGAGAGGCGGCGCAGCTCTACGACACCGACCCCGAGGGTGTGAGCTTCGTCGATCGCGGCCTGTTCCGCGCCCAGGTCGAGCTGCCCGCCACCGCCCCGACGGGCGAGTATCATGCCGAGGTCTGGCTGTTTCGCGAGGGCGCGCCCGCAGGGGTCTCGAACCTGACCCTGACGGTCGAGAAGGTCGGCTTCGAGCGGGAGGTCTATGAACTGGCCCACCGCCGGCCCTGGATCTACGGCGTGCTGTGCGTGCTGCTGGCGGGCGGGATGGGGTATCTGGCCAGCCGCGTGTTCCGGAGAAGCTGATGGATCGGGCGAAGGCGACGGCCTGGGGTCTGGCGCTGGCGGGACTGGTCCCGTTCGCGGGTTGCGCGATCATGGTCGCGACCGGAGCCGGCGACCGCGAGGTCTGGCTGGAGGCCTTGATCGCCTATGCCGCGATCATCCTCTCAGTCCTCGGCGGAGCCCGCTGGGGTCGAGCGCTGGCCGAACCGGTCCCCGACGCCTCGACGCTGATCCTCAGCAACCTGCCTGCCGTCGCGGCCTGGCTGACCTACCTGCCGTCGGTGCCCGACACCCTGCAGGTCGGCGTGCTGATCGCCGGGCTTGTGGCCATGCTGATCTGGGACTGGCGATCCGCGCCGGGCTGGTACCGGACCCTGCGGCTGACCGCGTCGGCGGGGGCCGTTCTGTCGCTCGGGATCGTTCTGGTGGCGCTCTAGAGCTTGGTCGTTTGAGGTGGACCCACTTCGTGGGTCCGCTGAAAGCGTGAATCAAGCTCTCACTCATACCTGGAGCCTGATTCACGGCATCAGCGGAATCGCGAAGCGATTCCACTTCAGCCGATCAGGCTCTAGACCAGCCCGGCCCACGCCAGGGCATGGACGCGATCCTTGCCCAGGGCCGCCGCCATCGGGCGTTCCGAGAACAGCCCCGCGATGGCGACGTCCAGCACGTTCAGTCCGCCGGTGAAGGCCCCGAATGCGGGAAGGATCAGCCGCCGGCCGTCCGTCACGAAACAGGGCCTGCGCACCCTTCGCGCATGGGCGACGACGCGCGCGCAGGGGTGCAGATGGCCTGCCACCTCTCCGGGCCGGGCCTGCGGCATCGGCTCATGGGTCAGGAACAGGGCACCCAGTGCCATGTCGCCGACCACCCGCCCCGGGAGGCGCGACACGGCACCGTCATCGGCCTGAACCAGCGCCTCGCGGTCGTGATTGCCCTCCAGCCAGACCCAGTCGCGCCCCGCCGCCAGCCCGTCCAGTCGCGCCCGGTCGTCGCCCGCCATCCGCCCGATCGAGCGGCTGTCGTGGAAACTGTCGCCCAGCAGCACGACCCGCGCGGGCATCAGGTCTGTGATCTCCGCTTCCAGCCGGTCCAGCGTGGCGCGGCTGTCATAGGGCGGCAGCATCTGGCCCCGTTCGGCAAAGGCCGAACCCTTCTCCAGATGCAGGTCGGCCGCGACCAGCGTCCCGTGGGCGGGCAACCACAGCGCGCCCGAGCACCGCAGCACGCACAGCTCGGCCATGACTCGCACCGACAGCGACCCGCACGGCCGCCGGGCCGGCGACAGGGTTTCACGCAGGGCCGCGTTCATGCCGCCCCCCTCAGTTCGGGCGGCGCATCTTCCATGACCTCGTCGATCAACGCCTGGGCCGAGGCTTCCAGGATCATGTCGGCGGCGTCCCCGCCCACCCGCTCGCGCCCGATCTGGACCAGGACGGGCACGCTGAAAGGCGAGGGCCGCTCCATCGGCGTATGGCGAATATGGCCGGCGATCCGTGTCAGCAACTGCCCCAGCCGCGCCACGTCCAGCAGGCCGGACGCCGCATCCGTTCGCGCGGTTCGCAACAGCAGGTGATCGGGCTGATGGCGGCGGAGCACGTCGTAGATCAGGTCGGTGGAAAAGGTCACCTGACGGCCGGTCTTCTCGGCCCCCGGCTGGCGTCGCTCGATCAGCCCCGAGATCAGGGCGCAATTGCGGAACGACCGCTTCATCAGGAAGCTCTCCTCCAGCCACGCCTCCAGATCATCACCCAGCATGTCGGGCTGGAACAGGGCATCCCGGTCGAGGGCGTCCATCGGCCGGATGGCCCAGATGGCCAGGGCGTAGTCGGTGACCACAAAGCCCAGTGGTCCGACGCCCAGCCGGTCCAGCCTGCGGGTCAGCAGCATGCACAGGGTCGAATGGGCGACACGGCCCTCGAACGGATAGGCAACCATGAAATGGCGGCTGCCGCGCGGAAAGGTCTCGACCAGCAGACTGTCGGCGTCCGGGATCATCGACCGGTCGGCCTGAAGCTCCAGCCACTCCTGCACGTCGGGCGGCAGGACGCGCCAGTGGTCGCGGTCCTGCACCATGGCCCGCACCCGCGCGGCCAGCGAGGTCCCCAGCGGGAACTGCGCTCCGCCCCAGGACGGGATCTTGGGGTCCCTGTCGGTCGCATGGGTCACCAGCGCATCCATGCCGTTGATGCCCTGAAACGCCCAGACCTGTCCGGCGAAGACGAAGGTGTCGCCCGGCGACATCTGCTCGAAATAATACTCTTCCGCCTCTCCGACCTTTCGGCCCCCGATCAGCTGTTTCGACGCTCCACCCCGGCGCGAGGCCACCTTCACGTTCAGCGTCCCCGCCGCCACGATGGCCCCGACGTTCATCCGGTGGCGCTGGGCGACCAGTTGGTTGCGCACGGTCCACTGACCCTCGGGCGTGCGCACGATGCGGGCGAACCGGTCGTAGGTGCGCAGGGCGTATCCGCCGGTGGCGACGAAATCGACCACCTCCTCGAACGCTTCGTATGTCAGGTCGCGATACGGAGCGCAGGACGTGACCTCGGCATGCAGCGCCTCAAGGTCGAACGGTTCCGAACAGGCCACGCCCATGACATGCTGGGCCAGGGTATCCAGCGTGCCGATGTGGTGCGGCTCCCAGTCAAAGGCGTTCTCGGCCACCGCCTCCTTGGCCGCCTGGCATTCCAGCAGTTCGAACCGGCTGGCGGGCACCATGAGGGCTCTGGAGGGCTCGTCCAGCCGGTGGTTGGCCCGCCCGATCCGCTGGACCAGGCGACTGGAGCCCTTGGGGGCCGCCATCTGGATGACCAGATCGACATCGCCCCAGTCGATGCCGAGATCCAGCGTCGAGGTGCAGACCACGGCCCGCAGCTCTCCCCGCGCCATCGCCGCCTCGACCTTGCGCCGTTGCTCGGCCGCCAGCGATCCGTGATGCAGGCCGATCGGCAGGTTGTCGTCATTGATGGCCCACAGCTGCTGGAACACGAACTCGCACTGCCAGCGGGTATTGACGAAGATCAGCGACAG
>JBBSCK010000049.1:0-18553 GCA_038250335.1 Caulobacterales bacterium | reverse complement strand
GTCGGGCGGGCCATCGCGGCCCTGAGAGGGCGCTATGAAGGCCGGGGCGTCGAGCTGGACTGCGTCGCCGACCGCTGGCGTTTCCGCACCGCCGCCGACCTGTCCTTCCTGATGACCGAGACGCGCGAGGAGCCGCGCCGGCTGTCGAAGGCCGCGCTCGAGACCCTGGCCATCATCGCCTACCACCAGCCCGTGACCCGGGCCGAGATCGAGAGCGTGCGCGGTGTGTCGCTGTCGCGCGGGACCCTGGACCTGCTGCTGGAGATGGGGTTCGTGCGGTTGCGCGGCCGCAGACGCACGCCGGGGCGGCCCGTGACCTATGCGACCGCCGACCGGTTCCTGGAGCATTTCGGCCTGGCCAGCCTTTACGACCTGCCGGGCGCGTCGGAGATGAAGGCGGCGGGGCTGCTGGACCTGTCGCTGCCGGTCGGGTTCGAGGTGCCAGACCCGTCGCGCACGGGCCCCGACGAGGAAGACCCGATCGAGGAGGGTGAGGCCCCGGAGTTCGCCCAGGACTTCGTCGGCGACTGATCTCGCCGGTGCCGAGGCAACCAATCGGCGACCTTTGCCGTTTGTCGTCGAACGCCGACACTTCAGAAGGAGACCGACCCATGCGTATCCTGTTCGCCGTGCCCGTGGCCGCCGCCGCCCTGGCCATTGCCGCCTGTACGCCCGCAGCCGAGGCCCCCGCGACCGCGCCGGCCCAGGCCGAGATCGAGTCCAGTACGGCACCCGCCATCGGCGGACCGGCGCAACTGCCGACCGACGGGGGCGTCACCCCGGCACCGGAGTCGATGGACGACGCCACAGCCGAACAGGTCGAGGCCGCAGTGTCTCCGGCCCGCGCGGCCGAGCTTTCGGGCGGCTCTCAGACCCCCGGCACGCCTTAGGCCCGGTCGGCTTGACGCGGCGGGGGGGGGTCTCTATACGCACCGCTCCGCCGCAGCTTCGCCCTGCGGCCTTTCTGTTTTGCTTTTGCCTCAGGACGTCCGACCATGAAGGTCCGCAGCTCGCTCAAGTCGCTCAAGACCCGCCACCGCGACTGCAAGGTCGTGCGCCGCAAGGGCGTCGTCTTCGTGATCAACAAGACCGACCCGCGCTTCAAGGCGAAGCAGGGCTGATCCTCTTGGTGCGCTAATGCGCGCGACCCGGTCGCGCGCTGCTTGAGCGCAGGGTCTATCCACAGGTCGCGGGCTTTGTCCGCGACCTTTTTCGTGTCCGGCGTTGAGCCGGCTGGCCGGGCATGGTTAGCGTCCGGGCTCGCTTTTCCGGAGACTTTCCCATGGCCGACGACGCCGCCTTCGACGCCTCGCCCGACGTTCTGAACTCGGCGGCCCAAGGCCGGCTGCGCACGATCATCGAGCGAATCGAGCGCCTGGAAGAGGACAAGGCCGCCGTGATGGAAGACATGAAGGAGGTCTTCGCCGAGGCCAAGGGCGAGGGCTATGACGTCAAGATCCTGAGGAAGGTCGTCCGGATCAGGAAACAGGACAAGGCCAAGCGTCAGGAAGAGGATGCGATCCTGGACCTGTATCTGTCGGCGCTGGGCGAAATCTGACACCCTCGCGGGTGTGAAGCGCAAACCTCCACCCAGTCCATACGAAGCCCAGCGCGAGGCCGCCAAACGGGCCGCGCTGAACGCGCTGAAGCGCGCCCGCCGCTCGGCCGAGAAGGCGGGCGTTCCGCTGTCCGAATGGGAGGGCGAGTTCCTCGATTCGGTGGGCGAACGGGTGAAGACGTACGGCCGCGCGTTCGGCGATCCCGAGAAGGGCGCGGCGGGCCAGGCCCTGTCGTCGCTGCAGGGGCGAAAGCTGAAGGAGATCACCGCCAAGGCCAGGGGTGAGACGCCCAGGCCGCGCTGGGGCCGCAAGCCGCCCCGTGATCCGGGATCCTGAGCCGCAGGCCCTGTCACGCCGTCGTTCCGGGGGGAGCAAGCCCACGGGGTGGTCGGGGTGGCGTCCGCGAAAACACCATGACATGGCGTGACATTTCGAAGCCGGCCTTAGCAAATTCAGTAAGTTACGAGACGCGGAAATGTCACTATGACGGGATTATCGGAAATTCAGGCGCGCCTGTTTCGGGCGTCGCTGCCGGATAGACCTGTCAAAGACCGGGATTGACATGGCCCCTCGCGAGTTCGGGTCAAGAGGTGGAAGGAAATTATTCCTGGTTCTGTGCGCTCGCGGCCTTCGCGGGGCACGCCGGATCAGGCACCGGGCGGATTGATGCCGACAGCCGCGCCGAATGTCCGCTTCGTGGCACCAGACCGATGTCGCGGTTCGACCCATCTGTGATGTTCGGAAGCTCCGCTTCCGGAGAGGACCACATCGCGCCTCCATCGGCCGTGGGGGCCGCGCGCGTATTACAACCCGTTTCGACCGAAACCCGGCAACTTCCCGGGGAGCCATCGCCATCACATTCCGACGCTGAGCCGCAGA
This sequence comes from Caulobacterales bacterium, assembly GCA_038250335.1. GTDB lineage: Bacteria > Pseudomonadota > Alphaproteobacteria > Caulobacterales > Caulobacteraceae > Brevundimonas. Next base: position 16,115 of record JBBSCK010000049.1, on the reverse strand, counting down.
ACTGGTCGCCCCGCAACAATTATTTTAACAATCCAGCGGAACCTTCTGTCTCTTAACGCGCTGGCGATGCTGGTAAGCCAAATTACCGAGGTTGGGCCGGGGGGTCAGGCAATGCAAAGTTCACACCCACAAGCGGCCTGATGGCCTGTATTTTGGTCGTTGAAGACGAGCCGTTCATTCTGCAGAACGCCGAGTGGATCCTGCAGGACCTGGGCCACAGTGCGCTCATCGCCTCCGACTTGGGGGAAGCGCTGGTGCATCTCTCGGCGCAGGGCTGGATCGACGCCCTTTTTGTCGACATTCGTCTGAACACACTGGCCTTGGGCGGCTGTGACGTCGCCAACCAGGCGGTCGTGCTCAGGCCGGATCTGCGCGTTCTCTACACCTCCGGCAGCGAGCTTACGGACGGCATGAAAGGTCTGTTTGTCCGCAGCGGCCAGTTTCTCCAGAAGCCCTATACGGCGCAACAGCTTGAGTTTTCTGTCGGCGGACTCCTTTCCCAATAATCGAATGAAGCGGCGCACACCGTGCGCACGCAGCTGAGTCAGGGCGCACCATCTCAAACCCAGACATCGCGGTGGGCCAGTCACAGTCGCTCCCGCACGCATCCGACGAGGCCGCGTATCAGCGTACGGAAGAGACTCTGCTCAAGGCCGGAGCCCTGCAGAGCGCCATCTTCAACAGCGCTAACTTTTCCAGCATTGCCACTGACGCCAAGGGGGTAATTCAGATCTTCAACGTCGGGGCCGAGCGCATGCTGGGCTACACGGCCGCCGAGGTGATGAACACCATCACGCCGGCGGACATTTCCGACCCCCAGGAACTGATCGCGCGGGCGGAGACCCTGAGCGCGGAACTGCACACGTCGATCACGCCCGGCTTCGAGGCGCTCGTGTTCAAGGCCTCGCGCGGGATCGAGGACATCTACGAGCTGACCTACATCCGCAAGGACGGCACACGGTTCCCGGCCGTTGTGTCCGTGACTGCCCTTCGCGATGCCCAGGACGCGATCCTCGGCTACCTGTTGATCGGCACAGACAACACCGCGCGCAAACTGGTCGAGGAAGAGCAGCAGCAGTCTGACCAGCGGCTTCGCGACCAGCAGTTCTACACCCGCTCGCTAATCGAATCGAACATCGACGCCCTGATGACCACCGATCCGGCGGGCATCATCACCGACGTCAACAAGCAGATGGAGGCGCTGACCGGCTGCACCCGCGACGAGCTGATCGGCGCGCCCTTCAAGGATTTCTTCACCGATCCCGTGCGGGCCGAGGCCGGCATCAGGCGAGTGCTGAGCGAGAAGTCGGTCACAGACTACGAGCTGACCGCCCGCGCCCGCGACGGCAAACAGACCGTCGTCTCCTACAACGCCACGACCTTCTATGACCGGAACCGGAAGCTGCAGGGCGTGTTCGCCGCCGCGCGGGATGTCACCGAGCGCAAGCGGGTCGAGGCTGAACTGCAGCAGGCCAAAGCAGCTGCGGAAAGCGCCAACCAGACGAAGTCCGACTTCCTGGCCAGCATGAGCCACGAAATCCGAACACCCATGAATGCAATCATGGGCATCGCCGACCTGTTGGCCAAAACCAGCCTGACGCCGGAACAGGACAAGTTCGTCCAGATCTTCCGCCGGTCCGGTGACAATCTGCTCAACCTCATCAACGACATCCTCGACCTGTCCAAGGTCGAGGCCTCCCAGCTCGATCTGGAACGGACGGGCTTTTCGCTGGGCGACCACCTGGAAAAGGTGATCGAGATGGTCGCGCCGCGCGCCCAAGAAAAGGGTCTGACCCTGACCTGTGAAATCGCGCCCGGCGTGACCAACGACCTGATGGGCGACCCCACACGCCTGCGGCAGGTGCTGCTGAATCTGCTCGGCAACGCCATCAAGTTTACCGAGTCCGGCTCCGTTGCGCTGAGGGTGGTGCCCCATGAAGCCGCCCCGGTTCCCACGACCCTGAGGTTCACCGTCTCCGACACGGGCATCGGCATTCCCGGCGAAGTTCTGGCCCGGGTGTTCGAACGATTCACCCAGGCGGACTCGTCCACGACGCGCAGGTTTGGGGGTTCCGGGCTGGGCCTTACGATCTCCAAACGTCTGGTGGAACTTATGGGCGGCAGCGTCTGGGCCGAGAGCGAGGTCGACAGGGGCAGCGTGTTCGCCTTCGCTGTGCCTTTCGAGCCTTGGCTGGCCGTCAGCCGTCCGGTCGCGATGGAGGTCGGCGCGGATTCGGAAGAACTCTTGCCGGCACTTCGCATCCTGATGGCGGAGGACTCCGCCAACAACTGCACGATCACGCTCGCCTATCTGGAGCACACGCCCTACCAGATCGCCGTGGCCGAAACCGGGGCCATCGCCTGTGAGATGTTCATGGCGGGACGGTATGATCTGGTTCTGATGGACCGACAGATGCCGGTCATGGACGGTTTGACGGCGACCCGGTCCATCCGGGCCTGGGAAAAGGCCAACGGCCGATCGCCCACCCCCATCATCGCCTTGACGGCGTCCGCGCTGAAGGGCGACCGGGAGACCTGCCTCGCCGCCGGGTGCACAGCGTACCTGACCAAACCCATCAAGCAGGATGTGCTGCTGCAGGCGATCAAGGACTACTCGGCGTTTGGGGCGTCGGCGGCGCAAGCGGTCATCACCGCGGAGGATCGGGCCTTGAGGACGGCCTCCAGGCTGGCGGAACGCACGCCTGCCTATCTGGAAAGCTGCCGGCTCAATGCTGTCGCGATGCAGGCGGCGCTGGATCGCTCCGACTTCCAGACCGTGACGATCCTGGGACACAATCTGCGCGGATCCGGCGGCGGTTTCGGACATCAGATCATCACCGACATCGGCGCGCGGCTGGAGCAGGCGGCGGACGACGCGGACGTTAATGAATCGCGGCGCTGGGTGGTCGAACTGTCCAGCTATCTGGACCGGATAGCGGCCGAAATCCGGCTTCAGTAACGAACGAGCCACTGGACTTGGCCGCGGACGCTGCCGTGAAGTTCGCAGCAGGCAAATGTCGTCTTCCCACCCGACCCGATTATCCGGAATGCCCCCTGCTCAGCCGGGACGCAGCCGTCAGCCTCTTCATCTAGAACAGCACCTTGCGCAGGCTGACCCGCAGGATGCGGCCCTGGGGGTCGAGGAAGTCGGGCTGGTAGTTCAGGGCGACGTCGCCGGTCGAGGAGGTCACTTCGGTGCGGGTGTCGAACAGGTTCTCCACCCCGAAATTGATCCGGGCCCCCTTCAGGATCGGGAAGCGTGCGACCCAGGTGGTGCGCGACGACAGGTCGGCGAAGACGGTCAGGTTGACCGTCGTCTGGTCGCTGAAGTTCAGGTCCGAGCCGTCGGGACCGCCGTCGACCCGGGTGGCCTCGCGCCAGTTGGTGTTCATGAAGGCCCCCAGGCCGTTGCGGAAGACCCCGCCCTGGACCTGGAGCTCGTTGCGCGAGGTGCCGCCCCGGCTGCCGGTGGCATTGCCATCGAGCAGGTCCAGAACCGGCAGGCCAGGCCGGAGGGTCACCGTGTCGGTGAAGCGGACGGTGTGAAAGACCGACAGGTTGAAGCGGCCCTGACCGGGCATCATGCCGCCGCCCCGCCCGCCACCGAAGCCGCCGCCGAAGCGGAACTGACCGCCGCCTCCGGCCGGGGGGCCGCCTGCGGCGGGACGCCCGCCGGTCGCGCCCTGGGGCCGGACAGCGCCTGCCGGAGGGCCGCCTGCGCCCGGACGCCCGCCGAACCCTGCCGCCGGCGGCGTCGCCGTCCCGAAGGCGCGGGAGAAGTTGAAGCCGCTGCGCAGCTCGGATCGCTCGGTCTGGGTGAAGTTCAGCGCCCGGGCGTCGATCGAGATCAGCTGACCGGTGGCGTCGCGCACGAACCGTCCGGGAAGGGCCGCCTCGAGGTCCGGCGTGATGGTCGGAAAGGTGGTGATGGCGTCGTCGATGGTCGAGCGGGTGTAGTTGGAGGAGAAGGTGAGGTCGCGTTCCGACCAGGGCTTCCAGTTCGCGCCCAGCTTCAGGACCCGGCGATTGTCGGCGGTCAGGCCGGCGTTGCCGCCGCTGATGCGGGTGACCAGCACCGTCTGGCCTGTGCGGAAGTCGAACACCGGGCTGTTGGGGGTCGAGATGACCGGATCGTTCAGCTGCTGGATCGAGGGCGCGCCGTCCTCGTCTGTGTAGCTGGCAATCAGGGACAGGGGTTCGACCGGGGTCCAGTTGACCCCGACACCCAGGGTGACGATGCCGCCGAAGTCGGACGCCTCGTCATAGCCGGCGTTGGCGTTAAACGAGAGGTCGCCGAACCGGCCGAGCACGTCGCGGCTCCGGCTTGCGACCGGCAGGGTCACGCTGGCGGTGCCATAGACGCGGTCGCGGCCGATCGAGCGTGCGCTGAACACGCCCGACCGGGTGCTTTGCGAGCTCAGGTCACGGGTGTCGACCCCGACCTTGAAGGTGGAGTTGAGACCGCCCGCCGGGGCGTCCAGCAGGTTGCCGGTAAAGACCGCCTCCAGATTGCCGCCGCTGGCGACGGAATTGGCGGTGTCGCTGAGACGGGTGAAGCTGGACGGGGACAGGGGCCCGAAGGGGTTCAGGGTCCCGGCGGTGACGGCGGTCTGGGCGGCCGTGGCGTTCAGGCCACGCCCGGTGGTGGTGTCGTTTTCGACCCGGTCGTAGGCCCCCGACACCGTCCAGCGCCAGTCGCCGAGGAAGCCGTCCAGCAGCAGGCCGAGGTTGGCGGTCAGGGTCAGGGTATCGCGCGTGAGCGCTCCCGGATCATCCAGGTAACGATAGACCAGCACTTCACGGCTAAAGGGCGAGCCGTTACGCCCGGCCGGGGCGGTCAGGGTGACCCCCGGCAGGCCGAGGTAGGAGAAGCTGGATCTGTCGACCAGGTTCAGGCTGACCGTGCCCTTGGTGGTCTCGTTCAGATCGCGCGCGATGGAGGCGTTGAGCGTGGCGCTGTCGCCGCGCGGCAGCAGGGTGCGATAGTCGCCGAGATCGCCGGTGCGGGGCGTGTTGGCACCGGCGACGAAGGCGGCCAGCGCGGGATTGGCCCCGCCGGGATTGGCGGTCACCGTCACCGTCTGGCCGGTCAGGGCTGACAGGGCGGGGTCGATCTGGGACCCGGAGGGCAGGCCGCCGACATTGCCGATGCTGTCGAACGGCTGGGACCCCGGCGACCGGGTGATGTCGCGCTCGTCCTCGAACAGGGCCGTGTCATGCTCGTATTCGAGGCTGACATTGATGCGGTTGCCGTCGATGACGCTGAAATAGCCGCTTTCAGCCTCGGTCGAGAGGCGGCCGCCCTGGGACGGTCCGCGCGCGCTGATCTCGGCCGAGGCCTGACGGAACTGCGCCTTGAGCACGATGTTGACGACGCGCTGATCGGCGCTGAAGCCATAGGTCAGGGCGACCTCTTCGGGCAGGATCTCGGTCCGCTCGATGGCCTCGAACGGGATGTTGCGGATTTCCTGGAAACCGGAGGTGCGCCGTCCGTTCAGCAGCACGACGGGGCCGCCGCCGCCGCGTCCCCGGGCGCTGCGGGTCAGGGGCTCGAGCGCCGCCAGAAGCTCGGCGACATTGCTGGCCCCGTAGGCGCGCAGCTGTTCGGCACTGAGGGTGATCTCCGGCTCGATGTCGCCCTGGACGCTGCCGCGCGGCCGGCCGGCGGTGACGACGACGTCGTCGAGTCGGAAGCCGGCCGCAGGCGCACCGGTCGGACGCTGGGCCTGCTGATCGTCGTCCTCACGGCCGGGGGCCGCCGTCTGCGGCGCTGGCGCAGTCTGGATTGCGCCCGAGGCGAGGGCGTAGAGCAGGGCAACGGCGAGGGTCATACAAGAATCCGGACGAGGCGTGAGGAGGTGCTCGTCCAAGTGAAAACACTCCGACGGCCTGCCTTATACGTCGCAGTCGTCGGCATCCGTCGCGGCGTCAATGAGGCGGATTGTGTCAGCCGTGACTTCCGTGCGGCAGGTGTGTCCTTTCGGTCAGCCGTTGTCCCTGAGCGCGCCTTCCAGCCCCTGCTCGCGGACCTTGCGGTACAGGGTCGAGCGGCCGATGCCCAGGCGACGGGCGATCTCGGACATGTGGCCGGCATAGACCTCAATGGCATGCTGGATCAGGTCTCGCTCGATGTGCTCCAGAGTGCGCAGGTGGCCGCGCTCGTCGAGGATGCGGATCGGCTGGTCCGGCAGCGGCGGCAGGTCGGCGTAGGTGGTGACGGCAGAGGACGGCGCGCCGGCTTCCAGGGGCATGGCCACGCCCGAGATGGCCGGGAAGTCATGCGGCTGCAGGAAGGGGGCGTCGGCCAGGACGATGGCGCGATAGATGGCGTTCTCCAGCTGGCGGACGTTGCCGGGCCAGTCGAAGGCTGTCAGCAGGGCCAGGGTCTCGGGCGAGGCCCCGGCGATGCGCCGGCCCTCCTCGACATTGAAGCGGCCGACGAAATGATCGACCAGGGCGGGGATGTCCTCGCGCCGCTCGCGCAGGGACGGGGCCTCGATCGGAAAGACGTTGAGGCGATAGAACAGGTCCTCGCGGAAGCGGCCTTCCGAAGCCGCCGTCGAGAGGTCGCGATTGGTGGCCGAGACGATGCGGACATCGACCTTGACCGAGCGCCTGGATCCGACTGGATCGATCTCGCCTTCCTGGAGGGCGCGCAGCAGCTTGACCTGCATGTCCAGCGGCAGTTCGCCGATCTCATCCAGAAACAGGGTGCCGCCATTGGCCTCGGCGAACTTGCCGAGGTGTTTGTCGGAGGCACCGGTGAACGACCCTTTTTCGTGGCCGAACAGGATCGACTCGACCAGGTTGACGGGCAGGGCACCGCAGTTGACGGCGACGAACGGCTTGCCGGCGCGGTCGGAGGCCCCGTGAAGGGCGCGGGCGATGACCTCCTTGCCGACGCCGCTCTCGCCGGTGATCAGCACGGGGATCGTGGATTTTGCGGCCCGGGCTCCCAGCTGCTTGACCATCTGCATGGGACGGCTGTCGCCGACCAGATCGGCGAAGGTGACGCGGCCGGAAACGTGCTTCTTGAGCCGCCCGACCTCGGCGGTCAGCTGGGTCAGCTGCAGGGCGTTCCTGATGCCGACCAGGATGCGTTCGGGGCTGGCGGGCTTGATGAAGAAGTCCTGGGCCCCGGCCTGCATGGCCTTGACCACGGTCTCGATGCCGCCGTTGGCGGTCAGGACAATGACGGGGGTGGTGACCCCTGCGGTGCGGATCTCGGCCAGGGCCTCCATGCCGCTCATGCCGGGCATGACCAGGTCCAGCAGGACCACGTCGGCTCCGCCCCCCCTTGTCAGGCGGTCGATGGCCTCGCCACCCGACGGGGCGTGAACGACGTCATAGCCCTCGCGGTCCAGCACGGCCTGAACGAGGCGGCGCTGGGTCGGATCGTCGTCGACCACCAGAACGGTCTTGGCCATGGAAGGGCGCCCTTTGTCATCACCGGGGGCCGCCTGCGTCTGAGCTGCGCGACTGACCCGTTTCGGGACGGTTTTAGGCCCGATGCGGTGAAGATCGGGTGAGAGGGCGTGGTGTGCGGTGGGTTAACGGGGCGGCGGACAGGCGAACGGGGCGGCGGGCGACAGGGGCGACTGACGCTCTCCGCCGGTATCGAGGTCGGGCAGAGTGTCGCTGTAGCCGGCCTTGAGCTTGCCCTGACGCAGCAGGTCGCGCGCGTCCGTGGTCGCCGTCTCGTCGCCGCACCGCACCGGGACGTAGGTTCCGAGCGGGATGTAGGTCCCGAACTCGGCGTCCTCCCCATAGATCGTGACCCGGTAGGACTGGACCAGCAGGACGGTGTTCGGCTGGAAGCCGATGGCCTCGCCGACCGTAGCCAGACAGTCGCCTTCCGCCCGGCACTCGCGACGGGCGTCGTCGTCGGTGACCGGCTGGAAGAAGACGTCGGGCAGGGCGGGGGCGCCGGGGAGGGTGGCGATCACCGGCTTGACGTCCTCATCAGCGGGAGCGTCGGCGACGGGGAAGATGTCGGCCTCGGCTTGTCGGGCGCGCTCAGCGACGTCGGCGTCATTCGAGTCGGCGAGACGGGCGAGGGCGGCGCGGCCAATCTTGCCGCTGCTGTTCTGCAGGAAGGCGTAGTCGAACTTGTCCGGCGCGACCTTGCCGCTGTTCAGGCGCGCGACCTGATCGGCGACCGACAGGCGCGCCGGATCGGCCAGCGGCGTGAACAGGGCCAGGATGACGGCGACCACGAGGACGGCGGTGACGATATTGGTCATCTCCAGCGCCTTCATCCACGGCGAGCCCGTGCGGATCAGGGGAATGATCGCGCCCATGCCATAGCCGATGGCATAGGCCGCGCCGACGAGGGCGCAGGCGACGGCGATGATCCTGTCGGGCGTCAGGCCGTGCTGGCCGATACGCAGGCTGAGACCCCAGAAGGCGATCAGGACCAGGGGCGTCAGCAGGACCGAGGCGACGCGGACGGCGATCCGGAGCACGGCGGGCGGCAGGTTGTCGGGGCGGCCGTCCTGATAGGCGGCGTTGATGAGGATGATCAGGCCGCCCGCCGCCGACAGGACCAGGGCGGTGGCGCTGCCGGTCTCCCACAGGCCGTCGAGACCGGTGAAGGGCAGGGCGGCGAGGAAGCCTCCGACCAGGACGGTCAGGACCAGCAGCAGCCAGGACAGCAGCATCAGGGCGACGGTGCGCACGCCCCGGATCAGGCCGTCGCGAACGTCGGTCAGATGGACGGCCGTGGCGAAGGCGAGGCCGGTCAGGGGCAGGGAGAACCAGCCCTCCTCGATCAGGTCGCCGAGGAAGCTGAGGCCGATGATGTTGAACAGGGCGGCCCCGAGGAACAGCAGCAGCCAGAAGGCGCCGGCGAAGGCGATCGACAGCAGCAACTGCACCCCCGCCATCCAGGCGGCATCGAAATAGGCGGGGAAGGAGGCGATCGGCTTCCGCTCGCGATCGGCCGGGACGATTAGATGGTGGGCGATGAACAGGGCCGCCGCCGAGAAGGCGAACAGGGGGAAGGTCATCTGACGGCCGACGTCGCCCGCCTGACGCGCCACGTCATGCCAGGCGAGGAAGGCCAGGGCCGCCGCCGCGACGGCGCCCCAGATCGCCAGGGTCGGCCAGCGCAACCGCCCGACGCCCGCCAGCAGGGGCGGCGGCAGGAAGAGGGCGACCAGCACCAGGGGGCCGAAGGTCTCGGGGAAGCGCGAGGACCAGGTCGCGCCCTCGCCCTCGGAGGCGCGGACCAGCAGATAGAGGGCGATCCCCTGCGCCAGACCGATGGCCAGCCGGACCAGTCCGACGAGGCGGTCGCTCTGGCCCAGGTCGCTGCGGCCCGCAGTGTCTGTCTGGTCGGTCATGTCGTGTCTCCCCCCGGAGCGTGACCATGGACCGGGGTGAGGCGTCCGGGAAGCTACGTTTCCTGACGCACGGCGCGAGCCAGGTAGCAGCCGCGCGGGGCGAAATGGATGTGGGCCTGTTCGACCGCCGGGTTCTGGAACCACTCAGCCAGCCGGTCGTCGAGGTCGGCGCCCTCGATGACCTGACCATCGATCATTATGTTGCGGCGGTCGTAGACCCGCAGGGACAGGGGGCGTTTGCGCAGCATCTCGGGCGCCTCGGCCGCCGGTTCGGCCCTGACGGCGGTCTCGCGCACGAAGATCGGGCCGGAGGCGCGATAGGGTGAGGCGGGATCGGTCAGGTGGGCGTGGTTGACGAGCACGAGGGCCTCGCCCGCGTCGGCGTCCTGCAGGCTGACGCGGCAGGGTGCCCGGCCGGGGGCGTCGGCGACCCAGCGGCGGGCCCCGACCTCGGCCAGTTCGGCGTCGGTCATGGCGAAATAGGCGGTGAAGGGTTCCAGCGGCAGGGCTTCGATGCGGTAGGTCATGGGTGTCTCTCCGTGTTCGCCGGGAGGGATGCGACGAACCGCGCCGCGCGTCTGGCGGGTTTCGGCCGTTGCGCCTGACCGCTGCCGACCCCACAACGAAGTCCATGAACGCACCCTTCAAAGCCCCGCCCCACATCGATCCCGCCGAGCCACCGCTGTGGGACCTGTCCGACCTGTATGATTCACGCGAGGACGCCCGGATCGCGACGGATCTGGACGACGCGCGGGCGGCGGTGGCCGAGATGAATGCGTTGCAGGGCACGTTTATCGCTGGCCGCGCCGATGCGGCGGCGCTGGCGGCGACGCTGGATCGGGCCATCACCCTTTACGAACGGGCGTCGGAGCGGCTGGGCGCGCTGGGGGCCTATGGCTTTCTGGCGGCGTCGACGGCGCGGGACGATGCGGGGGCCCAAGGGTTTGAAGCGGACCTGCGCGAGAAGATCACGGCCATCGCCACCCCGACGGTCTGGCTGACGCTGGAGATCAACCAGCTGGACGAGGCCGAGATCGAGGCGGCGCTGGCGGCGGATCCGGGTGCAGCGAAATGGCGGCCGTGGCTGCGCCGGGTCCGGGCGATGAAGCCGCATGAGCTGTCGTCGGAGCTTGAGACCTTCATCGCCGAACGCATGCCGATCGCCGCCCAATGGCCCCGGCTGTTCGACGAGACCTTGGCGGCGTTACGTGTCGAGAGCGGCAAGCAAAAATTGACGCTGGCAGAGGCACTGAACCAGCTGTCCGATCCGAAGGAGGCGAAACGGCGCAGGGCCGCAGAGGGCTTGAACGCGGCGCTGGCGGCTCGGACCTCGACCCTCGCTCTGGTGCTGAACACGGTCGCGGCCGATAAGGCGATGGAGGACCGCTGGCGCGGCTTCAAGCGACCCGCCGACAGCCGGCATCTGTCGAACGAGGTCGACGGTGAGGCGGTGGACGCCATGGCCGACGCGGTCGCCGCCGCCTATCCGAAGCTGTCGCATCGCTACTACGCGCTGAAGGCGAAGGCCCTGGGCAAGGCGACGCTGGACCAGTGGGATCGCAACGCGCCGCTGGAAACGAGCGCCCCGCGCAGCTTCGACTGGAAACAGGGCCGCGAGTTGGTGCTGGAGAGTTTCGGCGACCTGGGCGGGGAGTTCGCGCAAGCGGCCGGGCGGTTCTTCGACCAGCCATGGATCGACGGCCGGGCGCGGGCGGGCAAACAGTCGGGGGCCTATGCCCATCCGGTGACGGCGAACCGGCACCCGTATGTGTTCCTGAACTGGATGGGCGAGCGGCGTGACGTCCTGACGCTGGCGCACGAGCTTGGCCATGGGGTGCACCAGACCCTCGCGGCCGAAAAGGGCACGCTACTGGCCGACACCCCGCTGACGCTGGCGGAAACGGCGTCGATCTTCGCCGAGGGACTGACGTTCGACCGGCTTCTGGCCACTGCGCCCAGGGCCGAACAGCGTGGCCTGCTGGCCGGGCGGATTGAGGACGGGCTGAACACGGTCGTGCGCCAGATCGCCTTCCACCGGTTCGAGACCCGGTTCCACGACGAACGGGCAAAGGGCGAGGTGTCGGCCGACCGGCTCGGCGAACTGTTCCTTGAAGAAATGGGCGCGTCACTGGGCCCGGCGGTGACGCTGAACCCCGGCTACGAAGCCTGGTGGAGCTATGTCAGCCATTTCGTGCACTCACCCTTCTACGTCTATGCCTATGCCTTCGGAGACCTGCTGGTGGCGGCGCTGATGGAGACGCGGCGGGCCGATCCGGACGGGTTTGCACCGCTCTATCGCGAGCTTCTGGCGGCCGGCGGGACCCGGACCTACGTCGAGGCGCTGAAGCCGTTCGGGCTCAACCCGAGGGACCCCGTTTTCTGGACCATCGGCACGCGAAGGCTGGAACGGCTGGTCGATCAGTTCGAGGCGTTGGGTTGATTTTGTAAATACAAAAATGTAAATACAAACAGAGCGGAGCGGTGAGGTTCGAATGGGATGAAGCCAAGGCCCGGAGCAACCTGGCCAAACACGACGTCAGCTTCGAGCGCGCTCGGGAAGCCTTTGATGATCCTGACAGCATCACCGTGCAGGATCGCGTCGTCGATGGCGAGATGAGATGGCGGACGCTGGGCAGAGTCAGTTTCATCACCGTTCTCATCGTCGCACACACTTACGAGGACGAGGATGGCGAGGTTATCGTCCGGGTCATATCAGCGCGAAAGGCGGACAGGCATGAGCGAAGATCATATGAAGGAGGCGATGGAGCGCCGGTCCGCTGAGCTCGCGCGTCTGGATGCGATGACGGACGAGGACATAGATTACAGCGACATTCCCCAACAGAAGGACTGGACCGGTGCCGCTCGCGGTAAATTCTATCGCCCGGAAAAGCAGACAGTGACCATTCGCCTCGATGCCGATGTGGTCGCCTGGTTCAAGGGCTCCGAGCCGAAATACCAGACCGCCGTCAACCGCGTGCTGCGCGACTATATGCTGGCCCACGCCCGGTCGGACTGATCGCCGCCTGGGCCCAGGCCCTCGGTTCGAGACGCCGGTCCGAGTTGACGCGGGCGTCGGGCCGGGCAAGCGTCCCGGCATGCGCACCCTGATCCTCGCGGCCGCCGCCGCCATCGCCTTCCCTTCGCTCGCCCAGAGCCCCGCGTCTGCGCCGTCTGCGTCCGTCCGCGCGATGGCGGCGGGCTATAAGGCCCTGACCGTCTGCAGTGCCCTGAAGACTGCAGAGGCGGCGGGCGGAAGCCGCACGCTGGACAGCGTCGAGGCCAATGAACTGGTCGGCGTCTATCCGGAACTGGACGCCCTGGTGCGCCAGATGACAGTCGATATCTTTCCGGCTCGTGTCGTGGTCGATTGGGACGACGCCATGCCGCCGCGGGTTGCGGTGTGGCGGCCCGATCAAGGCTGCGCCATCCTGCCGGTGGGATGGTCCGGCGATCAGACCGCGCCGGAGCCCTCGGACGTGCGCCGCGATCCGGGGTTTTCGACCGGGAGCGCGAGCGATCCCGCCGCACTCGCCGCCGTCCTGACCCGCGCCCGCGACGGCAGCTATGGCGAGGGCAGCAACACGACCGGCGTGGTCATCCTGCAGAATGATCGGCTGGTGGCCGAGCAGTATGCCCCGGGCTTCAGTCCCGAGACGCCGCAGCGGACCTGGTCCGTCGCCAAATCGCTGGCTGGTACGATCATCGGTGCTGCCGTCCAGCGCGGCGAGGCTGATGTCAACGCCCCGGCCGCCATTCCGGACTGGAGCCGCGAGGGCGATCCGCGCGCAGCCATCACCCTGGACCAGCTGATGCGGATGGCGTCGGGCCTGACCAGCGACACGGCGGGCAACCGCACCGACGCCCTGTATTTCGGCGGCGTCGGGGTGGACGAACAGGTCACGACCTGGCCGCTGATCGGCAGGCCGGGGACGCAGTTCCGGTACGCCAACAACGATATCCTGCTGGCGATCCAGGCGATCGCGCCGACGTTCGAGGCGCATCCGCCCGCCGAACTGTTCCAGCGGCTGGGGATGAATGACACCTGGGCCGAGACCGACTGGCGCGGGAACTACATGCTGTCCAGCCAGGTCTGGACGACCGCGCGTGACCTCGCCCGCTTCGGCCAACTGTACCTGCATGACGGAATGATGGGCGGAGAGCGGATCCTGCCGGTGGGCTGGCGCGATTATGTCTCGCGGGCATCGGGACCGCAGCCGGCCGGCGATCAGGGCTATGGCGCGACCTTCTGGCTGATGAACCGATCCGAAGGCATTCCGGCGGACACGATCTCGGCCAACGGCAATCGCGGACAGTATGTGGTCATCGTGCCCGGCCGGAACATTGTCATCGTGCGCCGGGGCGAGGATCCGGCGGGCAGGCGGTTCGACGTGATCGCCTTTACCCGCGACGTGCTGGCTGCGCTGGAGTGACGGTCTGTTTCGACGCTGACGTCGTGGCTTCGTTCAGGAGCGTGGAGCCGAAATGCTGGACCGCCCTCGCGCTCGCGCCGAACGGCTCTGGACGGGCCATCGCCGGGTCGGCTGGATCGCCGCCTGAGCTACAGCCCTTGAGCCGGGGCCCCGCATCGCTATAAGACCGGCCAACCGCTTTCCGACCGGACACCTCCCCATGGCCGAACCGCACCTTCATCACACTCCGACCGAAGCCGCCGATCACGACGCGCAGGCCTATACCCACGGGACGATGACGATCGAGGAGCAGACCTCGACCTTCGGGTTATTCATGACGCTGGCCAAGTGGGGCTCGCTGGCGGTGGCCTCGATCCTGCTGTTCCTCATTCTGTGGTTCCAGCCGGGCGGCAGCCTGATCGTCGGACTGATGGGCGGCGTCGGGCTGGCGGTCGCCGGATGGTTCTTCCTCAAGAGTGGCAAGGCCGCCTCCCACTAGGATCCGCGCGGGCGCGACGCCTGCGCCTTTGACGCGGTCCCGTCCGAACGCCTAACGTTGTCCGTCCAGATCTGGATGGGAGATTCGTGTGGGCCTAGCCATTGCCGTGACCCGGGAACGCCGTGAAGGCGAGACGCGCTGTGCCGTCACGCCCGAAACGGTCAAGAAGCTGATTGCCATGGGTGCGACCGTGACGGTCGAGGCGGGCACGGGCGCAGGGGCCGCTATCCCCGACAGCGAATACACCGATGCCGGCGCTGCGGTGAAGCCGGATACCCGCGCCGTGCTGGAGGGCGCCGATCTGGTGCTGAAGGTTCGGGGGCCGACGGCGCAGGAGGTTTCGGCGATGAAGCCGGGGGCCGTCGTCGTCGCCCTGCTGGACGCCTGGCGCGAAAAGGACACGGTCGCGGCCATGGCCGGGGCCAATGTCACGGCCTTCGCCATGGAGTTCGTGCCCCGGATCACCCGGGCCCAGGTCATGGATGCCCTGTCATCCCAGGCCAATCTGGCCGGCTACCGGGCGGTGATCGAGGGGGCCTATGCCTATGGCAAGGGCTTTCCGATGATGATGACGGCGGCGGGCACGGTCGCCCCGGCCAAGGTCTTCATCATGGGTGTGGGCGTTGCCGGGCTGCAGGCCATCGCCACGGCGCGGCGTCTGGGCGCGGTGGTCACGGCCACCGACGTGCGGCCGGCGACCAAGGAACAGGTCGAATCGCTGGGTGCCAAATTCCTCGCGGTCGAGGACGAGGAGTTCAGGAACGCCCAGACCGCCGGCGGCTATGCCAAGCCGATGAGCCCGGAGTATCAGGCCAAACAGGCGGCCCTGACCGGCGAACATATCAAGAAGCAGGACATCGTCATCACCACCGCCCTGATCCCCGGGCGCGCGGCACCGGTTCTGGTCAGCGCCGAACAGGTGGCCTCGATGAAGCCGGGCAGCGTGCTGATCGACCTGGCGGTCGAGGCGGGCGGCAATGTCGCGGGCTCGAAGCCGGGCGAGGTCGTGACCACGGCGAACGGCGTGTTGATCGTTGGCTACACCAACCTGCCGGGTCGGATCCCGTCGGACGCCTCCAGCCTGTACGCCAAGAACCTCGTGGCGTTCGCGGGCCTGCTGATCAAGGACGGGGCGATGACGGTCGATCTGGAGGACGAGATCCTGAAGGCGTCGGTGGTCACCCACGGCGGGGCCGTGGTGCATGAAGGGGTGCGGGGGTGAGCGTGCTCCGATACCCGTTCCACCTGCTGGCCATTTTGGCCGGTGCGGCGGCGGTCGCGGTCGTTCTGTGGCGCGTGGAGCCCTCGGGCGAGCATTTTGCCGCCCAGCTGGGGGGGCTTTGCGCCATGCTTGCCGCGGTGGATCTGGCCCGGCGGCTGGGGCTCGAGCCCAAGGACGACCCTGCTGCCCCCCACAATCGAAAGACTCGCTGATGGAACATGTTGATCCCACCGTTTTTCGCTTGGCCAGTTTCGTGCTGGCGATCTTTGTTGGCTCCTATGTGGTCTGGTCGGTGACCCCGGCGCTGCACACGCCCCTGATGGCCGTGACCAACGCCATCTCCAGCGTCATCATCGTCGGCGGCCTGATCGCGGCGGCCGCCGTATCGGGTGAGGCGACGGGCCCCAATGCCTGGATCGCCAAGGGCGCGGGCGTCGCGGCCGTGACCCTGGCCAGCGTCAACATCTTCGGTGGCTTCATGGTCACCCGGCGGATGCTCGCCATGTTCCAGAAGTCATAAGGAGGCCGGTATGGATTACGGATTTACCACGGCCGCCTATGTTGTCGGCGCAGTTCTGTTCATTCTGTCGCTCGGGGGCCTGTCGGGGCAGGAAAGCGCCAAGCGCGCCGTCTGGTACGGC
>JBBSCK010000048.1:0-19233 GCA_038250335.1 Caulobacterales bacterium | reverse complement strand
GACGTGCGCCGTATTGATCGTGATGCCGCGCGCCTTTTCTTCCGGGGCCGCGTCAATGTCGGCATAGGCCATCGCCTTGCCGCCGCTCGCCTTGGCCAGCACCATCGTGATCGCCGCCGTCAGCGTCGTCTTGCCGTGGTCAACGTGACCAATCGTGCCAATGTTGCAGTGCGGCTTGTTACGTTCGAACTTTTCCTTGGCCATGGCCAAACTCCTGATGGCCCTGGCCCGGAAACGGGAAGTGGGGCGCTGGTGCTTTCAAAAACCTGGAGCGGGTAGACGGAATCGAACCGACATATTCAGCTTGGAAGGCTGCTGTATTACCATTATACTATACCCGCACAGAAACCGCATTAGCCCCTTGTTTTCACGAGAGAACTTCCGCAGCCGATCCTCATTTTCGCGCCTGTTCGCCGCCTCGAAACCGCGTGGTGGGGGAAGCAGGACTCGAACCTGCGAAGCTTACGCAGGGGATTTACAGTCCCCCCCCTTTGCCGCTCGGGACATTCCCCCGCGCGCGTTTCGAACCGTCGAACCGTCCCGAAACCAATCTTTCGACCGGCTTCGGAACAAAAGGCTTCGGGGTCGGGACACGCCTGAGATAGAGGGAGCGCCAGACCCGAAAGCCCTAGGGCTCCAAATCGGAGGGCGTCTTATAGTGTCGAGAAATCCAGAACGCAACGACCGGAAATCGGGTCAGAAGCCGGCCCGAAAGCCGCCCTCAAGGGGCGGTGCCGGCGACGCTTCGCCCGCCTCAAAGGGCGGACCGGACCGGGGGGGATGGAACCCCAATCCGCCGGCCAAGGCCTTTTCGACCTCTGCGCCCAGAAGCGGCGCAAGCGCCGGGCGCGGCAAGGTCGATGCCGACGGCTTCGTCTGGGGCCGCCATCCGGTGCTGGCCGCGCTCGCCAACCCGGCGAGGAAGGGCATGGGCCGGCTGCTCGCCACCGCCGATCGCGCCGCCGAGATCGAGCGCGAGGGTCTGGCCCACGGCCACGCGATCGAGGTGATCGAGCTCCAGGCGCTGGAACGGATGCTGCCGGCCGGCGCGGTCCATCAGGGACTGGCCTTCAAGGTGCAGCCGCTGGAAGGCGTGTCGCTGGACGACCTCGCCGATCCGGCGGACGGGATCATCGTCATGCTGGACCAGCTGACCGATCCCCAGAATGTCGGGGCCATCTTCCGCTCGGCCCTGGCCTTCGGGGCGCGCGGCATCGTGGTCCAGGATCGCCACTCCCCC
Source organism: Caulobacterales bacterium (assembly GCA_038250335.1). GTDB lineage: Bacteria > Pseudomonadota > Alphaproteobacteria > Caulobacterales > Caulobacteraceae > Brevundimonas. Next base: position 17,993 of record JBBSCK010000048.1, on the reverse strand, counting down.
GCCCTCGCCGGGGCCCTGGCCAAGGCTTCGGCGGGGGCGACCGAACGCCTGCCCTGCGCCCGGGTGACCAATCTGAGCCGGGCGCTGGAACGGCTGGCAGACCTTGGCTGGCGCGCGGTCGGACTGGATGGCGCGTCGGAGGAGACGCTGGAGACCACGCTGGATCACCGCCCGACCGTGCTGGTGCTGGGCTCGGAGGGCGACGGCCTGCGCCGGCTGGTGGCCGAGCATTGCGACGCCCTGGCGCGCATCCCCATGCCGGGCGGCTTCCAGAGCCTGAATGTGTCGAACGCGGCCGCCATCGCGCTCTATGAGGCCGGCAAGAAGCAACGGTCGCTTGCCTAGGTCCCGCCCCCGGCCCTAAAACTGCCCATGGAATTCCTCGGCTCGCCCGAATTCGCCAGCCAGGCCACCGCGCTGGGCCAGGTGCTGATGATCGATCTGGTGCTGGCCGGCGACAATGCCGTCGCCGTCGGCCTCGCCGCCGCCGCCCTGGCCCCGGATCAGCGCAGGAAGGCCATCCTGGTCGGCCTGGCCGCCGCCGTGGTCCTGCGCATCGGCTTCGCCCTGGTCACCGTGCAACTGCTGGCCATCATCGGCCTGCTGCTCGCCGGCGGCATCCTGCTGCTCTGGGTCTGCTGGAAGATGTGGCGCGAGATCCAGGAACAGAAGACCCACGACCAGGCCGAGGCCGAGGCCGAGCTGGAGACCGCCCTGTCCGCCCACCACGGCGGCGGCCCGCCCCCCGAGGCCCTGGGCCTCAGGCGCAAGACCTTCGCCGCCGCCCTGATCCAGATCATGATCGCCGATGTGACCATGTCGCTGGACAATGTTCTGGCGGTCGCAGGCGCGGCCCACGAACACCCCTGGATCATGGTCTTTGGCCTGATCCTGTCGATCACGCTGATGGGCGTGGCCGCGACCTTCATCGCCAAACTGCTGACCAGGCACCGCTGGATCGCCTACATCGGCCTGGTCATCGTCCTCTATGTCGCCCTGCACATGATCTGGGACGGCGCACGGTCGGTGATCGTGCGGACCGACCGCATGGACGCCTTCAACGCCTCCGCCCCGGCCTTCCTCGACATCAGCGAGGCGGAGAAGGCCAAGCATCTGAAGGGCGTGCGCAGCGAAGAAAGTGCGATTCCGGCCACGGGTCTTCCCGCCCGGCCTGCGGGTACGCCGCCGCCGGCCACGCTCACTCCGCCGACGCCCTGATCCAGAAAAAGCCCCGAGCGATCCGGGGCCTTTGTCTATCCAAGGGTCGCTTCGGCTCTCAGGCCCCGGCCCCGCCGAACCGCTCGGTCCACTCCGTCACCTGCGTGTCCTCGATCTTGGTGAACAGCACACCGGCGGCGGCAACGGTCTGTCCGCGTGGCAACACGTCCAGCAGGGGCGCGTCGGCCGACGGCCAGCTCAGGTCGGTCGCGCCGACCGTTGCGGCAATCGCGGGCGCCGAGAACGGCATCACCGGCGCAGCGATCCGGGCGAACAGGGCGACCATGTTCAGCCCGGTGCGAACGCCCACGGCAGCCCGGTCCACGTCGGTCTTGAACGCGGTCCAGGGCGCGGCCTCCTGCAGGTACTCGTTGCCCAGCACCCACACGGCCCGCAGCGCCTGACAGGCCTTGCGAAACTCCATCGCCTCGAAGGCGGCCGTGGCCTCGGCGATGCCGGCGCGCAGATCGGCCTCCAGCTTGACCTCCAGAGCCCCGGGCTCGCCCGCCTCCGGCACGATGCCGTCGAACTTCGCTTCGGCGAACTTGACGATGCGGTTGACGAAATTGCCCAGCACATCGGCCAGGTCCTTGTTGGTGGTCGACTGGAACTGCTCCCACGTGAAGGCCGCGTCCGACCCCTCCGGGCCATAAGCGGTCAGATGCCAGCGCCAGTAGTCGGCGGGCAGCAGTTCCAGCGCCTGGTCCATGAACACGCCCCGCTTCTGCGAGGTCGAGAACTTGCCGCCGTACCAGTTCAGCCAGTTGAAGGCCTTCAGCGTATCGACCGTCTTCCACGGCTCACCCGACCCCAGCAGGGTGATGGGGAACACCACCGAATGGAAGGCGACGTTGTCCTTGCCCATGAACTGCACATAGCGAACGTCGTCCGCCCCCTCGTCCAGCCGCCACCAGTCGCGCCAGGTCGCGCCCGTCGCATCGGCCCACTCCTCGGTCGCGCCGATGTATTCTATGGGGGCGTCGAACCAGACATAGAAGACCTTGCCCTCCATGCCCGGGCGCGGGCCGCCGTCGGCCCCGACCACCGGCACGCCCCATTTCAGGTCGCGCGTGATGCCGCGGTCGATCAGCCCCTCGTCCAGATGTTTCAGCGCGATGGACTTCGCCAGCGTCTGCCAGTCGGTCTTCGCGTCGATCCAGGCCCGGATCCGGTCGGCCATCCGCGTCTGCAGCAGATAAAGGTGGCGCGTGTCGCGGACCTCCAGATTGCGCGAGCCCGACACGGCCGAATACGGATCGATCAGGTCGGTGGGGTCCAGCAGCCGACCGCAGTTGTCGCACTGGTCACCGCGCGCGCCGACGTGGCCACAGTGGGGGCAGGTGCCCTCGACATAGCGGTCCGGCAGGAACCGCGCATCGTCGACCGAATAGATCATCCGGTCGACCCGTTCCTCGATCAGGCCGTTGTCCTCCAGCACCCGGGCGAAATGCTGTGTCAGGCGGCGGTTGGGGGCACCCGAGGAGCGGCCGAACCAGTCGTAGCTGAGACCGAAGGCCTCGCCCGCCGCCTTCTGGATCTCGTGCTGTTCGTCGCAATAGGCCTGCACCTCCTGACCGGCGGCGGCGGCGGCCAGCTCGGCCGGCGTGCCGTGCTCGTCCGTGGCGCAGATATACAGGACCTCATTCCCCTGGCCCCGTTTGAACCGGGCATAGACATCGGCCGGCAGCATGGAGCCGGCCAGATTCCCCAGATGCTTGATGCCGTTAATATACGGCAGCGCCGAGGTGATGAGGATGCGGGACATTCTTGGCCGGGGTTTGAGGGTCGAGGGTCGACTGTTAGTGGCGGCGGTTGATCGGCAGGACAAGAGCGGACAGGGCGCGGCCTAGGTCCCGATCGACCCCCGACCCTCGCCCCTCGACCCTGAAAGTCGCCGCGCCACCCGCACGAACCGTCCGGTCAAAAGCACCGACGATACCAGACTGGCGATGATCACCGCCCAGACCAGTCCGTTGACGCCGATCCGTTCCGCAAACCACCAGCCCAGCGGCATCATGATCAGGCTGTAGGCGGCGAAATGCATGATCGTCGGCCACCAGACGTCGCCCGCCGCCCGGTTGGCCGAGGCCGCAACCACCTGGATTCCGTCGGCGACGAAGAAAAGCGTGGCCAGCACCAGCGCCGGAACCACCACCGCCAGCAGGGCCGGATCGCGGTTATAGGCCCCGGCCACCCAGGGCGCGGTCGGCCACAGAATCAGCGCCACCAGCAGGGTCAGGGCCGCCACGACCCCGATCCCGACCAGTCCGGCCCGCATCACGCCGCGTCCATCTCTGGCTCCGTAAGCCCGTCCAACCAGCACGGCCGTCGCCGAGGACAGCCCCATCGGAATCATGAAGACGATGGCCGAGACGTTGAGGACAATGGTCCAGGCCGAGGTCTCGATGGCCCCCAGCCGCCCGGCGATGAAGGTCATGGCACCGAAGGCGGCAACCTCGATGAAATAGGAGCTGCCCGCGCCGTACCCGACCTTGCGCTGTTCGCGTTCGGCGACCCGGTCCGGCTGCGGACGACTGAACACCCCGAGCGCCCGCGCCTCCGGCATGCGCAAGATATAGATCACGAGAAAGACCGCCAGCGAGGTGCGGGCGAACAGGGTCGCCCAGGCCGCGGCGATCGCCCCGTCGAACCCCAGCCCCAGCACATCCGGCACCAGCAGCAGGTTCAGCGCCAGATTGACCCCGTTGGCGACCCACATCGCCCACATACCCGCCCTTGGCCGGTTCATGGCCTCAAGAAACAGTTGCGCCGCCACACTGACCAGATAGCCCGGCATCGACAGGGCCAGCACGATCAGCACCGGCGAGGCCCCCTCGGCCAGACCGTCGGCCAGCCCCAGGCTGCCCAGAGCCCACGGCCCCAGCAGGATCAGGGCCGTCATGGCGCCGAAGCCGAGCAGCAGCGAATAGGAGACGCCGCGCCGCAGCACCGCCCCGACCTCGTCGCGCCGCCCCTCGCCGAGGAGGCGGGCGGTCATGACCTGCACCCCCATCAGCAGGCCGACGGCGGTGGTGACCACGATCATGGTCGGCGTCATGGCCAGCGAACTGTAGGCCAGCTCCAGCCCGGAATAATTCCCGACCACGATCACGTCGGTCAGACCCATGGTCATGATGCCGATGCGCGCCAGCACCACCGGCCAGGCGAGGGTCAGCAGGTCGCGCGTGGCGGTCCGGGTGGCGGGGGAGAGGGCGAGCATGGGAAGGGGCGGAGACCATGGCGGGCTCTGAAGGTCAACCGCGCAAAGCCCTTCCCCCGCAAAGCGCGGGGGAAGGGCTCAGCCTACCACGCCCCCATCTCCCGCAACTGTTTCGCCAGATCCTCCGGCATGTCGCCCGAATCGATCGACGACAGGTCCGGCGGCGCGTCCTTGGGCTCCAGATAGCGCCAGCCCTGAAACGGCCGGCGCGCCTGCGGAGCGGTGCGGACCACATCGGGCGAGAGCTTGATCAGACACATCGACGCCTTGCCCTCCCCCTTCGTCGAGATGTCGAGGATCGGCATGCGGCACGTCACTGAGCCCTTCATCACCCAGAAGATCGAGCCGCCGTCTTCCAGCTCGACCGCGCGCTTGGGCGTCATCCGGGTATTGACCGTCAGCCAGTCCCCCTTCGCCGCCCGCCGTTCCAGCGTCTCCACCTTGGCGACACCGACGCAGAGCTTGATCATGTGGAGAGGCATGCCCTGCTCTAACCTCTCCGCTCATCCCGGCGAAAGCCGGGATGAGCGGGATCATCAGTTTGGAGCCACCGCTGCCACCTCGGCCCCGACGGCCAAGATCATCTCACCCCTACTAATCCATCGGACTCATAGAGTCCGAAAAAGTGCAAACCAAAGCCAGACAAATCAACGACTTGCACTCATTGGACTCGGTTTTTTCGGAGTCCAACCGGCTAAACCGCACCTATCACAGACACAAGGAAATGGCGGCCATAATAGATTGTTATTTCATCGTTTTTTCCGGACCAGATCAGCCGCTGGCCTCGACCCGCACCAGCACCGCATCCGCCGCCACCTGATCCCCGACAGCGAACGCCACCTCGCCCACGACGCCGTCGAACGGCGCGACCAGGGCGTGCTCCATCTTCATCGCCTCCAGCACGATCACCGGCTGGCCCTTGGTCACTGTGTCCCCGGCCTTGGCAGGCGTGGCGACGATCTTGCCGGGCATGGGCGCGCGCAGGGCACCGTCAGAGGCCGGGCCCGAGCCGGAGCCTGCCCCGGCAAAGGCGCTGACCGTGAAGGCGGAACCGCCCTCGAAACAGACGATCCGGCCGTCCGACAGCTCGATCAGGCGCGTCATCGGCTGGTCGTCGTCGTCCAGCATCCGGGCGTCCCGCGCCGCGCCGTCGACGACAATCGTCTGGGTCATCCGGGCCGGCGCATTGGCGCGAAAGCCGGTGGCACCGTGGCGACCGTCCCATGGTGACCCTTCGTCTGCGCTGTCCGGCCCCGACACCGTCTGGCGCAGATGGTGGGCCGCATCCTCAAGCCCCATCTCCGACAGGCTGCCCGCGACCAGATCGCCTTCTTCCGCCGCGATGAAGCCCGTATCGACATCGCCGCTGACGAACCGCAGATGCTCCAGGCACCGGACCAGGAACCCCGCATTGGTCCGCACCGGCCAGACCTCGACCTCACCGCACGCCTGCGCCAGCCGCTCCGCTGCCGCCTCGCGCGTCTCCTCATGCACGATCAGCTTGGCGATCATGGGGTCGTAGAACTGGCTGACCTCGCCGCCCTGCTCCACGCCGGTATCGACCCGGATGCCTTCCGGCAGCACGAAATGGTCCAGCCGCCCGATCGAGGGCAGGAAGCCGTTGGCCGGATCCTCGGCGTACAGCCGCGCCTCCATGGCCCAACCGTTCAGGGTGATCTGATCCTGCGTCAGCGGCACCGGCTCGCCCGCCGCCGCGCGGAACTGCCATTCGACCAGATCGACCCCGGTGACGGCCTCGGTGACCGGGTGTTCGACCTGCAGCCGGGTGTTCATCTCCATGAACCAGATGCGGTCGGCCCGCAGCCCCTCGGTGCCGTCGGCGATGAACTCGATGGTCCCCGCCCCGACGTAGTTCACGGCCATCGCGGCCTTGACCGCCGCCGCCGTCACCGCCTCGCGTGTGACCGCATCCATCCCGGGGGCCGGGGCCTCCTCGATCACCTTCTGGTGGCGGCGCTGCAGCGAGCAGTCGCGCTCATACAGATGGACGACGGTGCCATGGCTGTCGCCGAACACCTGAACCTCGATATGGCGCGGCGACAGGATGTATTTCTCGATCAGGACCCTGTCGTCGCCAAAGCTGGACGCCGCCTCCCGTTGGCAGGACGCCAGGGCATCGACGAACGCCTCGCCCGCATCGACCCGCCGCATCCCCTTGCCGCCGCCGCCCGCCACGGCCTTGATCAGCACCGGATAGCCGATCGCATCGGCCTCGGTCTTCAACCGATCCGGGGTCTGGTCCGTGCCCATATAGCCCGGGGTCACGGGCACGCCCGCCTCAACCATCAGCTTTTTGGCCGCGTCCTTCAGCCCCATCGCCCGGATCGCGGCCGGCGGCGCGCCGATCCAGACGATCCCCGCCGCCAACACGGCCTCGGCGAACTCCGCATTCTCGGACAGGAACCCATAACCCGGGTGGATGGCCTCGGCCCCCGTCGCCCTGGCCGCCGCCAGCACCCTCGCCGCATCCAGATAGCTCTCGCGCGCCGGAGCCGGTCCGATCAGGACGGCCTCATCCGCCTCACGGACATGCATCGCCCCGGCATCCGCCTCGGAATAGACGGCGATGGTGCGGATCCCCATCCGCCGGGCGGTGCGAAAGACGCGACAGGCGATCTCGCCACGATTGGCGACCAGGACGGAGGTGAACATGGAGTGGGTTTAAAGCGATGCGGGCGAGGGGTCGAGGGGCGGCGACGTAGGTTCAGATCGCCTGCAGGGCGCGCACAAACTGGCCCGTGCTGAGGTCACCGTCCCAATAGCCGACCAGGGCGGCCTCGTTCAGCGTGATCCAGGCCGAGACAAGTTTGAAGTCGGCCGTCGCCAGCGGCCCCTCAACGACACGCGGTTCGGGGCGAACGCCGACCACGGCCGTGTCTTCGATGATCATCCGGTCCCCGTGGGGGCGGCACACCTTCACCCGCGCATCATGCCGCGCGTTACCTTTGGGGCTGACCCAGACCGTCATCGGCAGGCCAGTGTCTCGCGGATACAGGTTCGCCCTCTCGAAAAGTTCGTTCTCCTCTTCGAGAGTCCATTCGGCGTCGACGGGGCCGTGCACGTTCATGACCACAACCTAGCCGATTTTCACGCTCGGGTCACTCCGCCCAGCGCGGCGAACGCTTGTCGAGGAAGGCGCGGACGCCCTCCTGCCCCTCTTCAGAGACACGCGCACGGGCGATCCGCTTCGCCGTCTCTTCCATAAGGCCGCGATCGATCGACTGGCCCGCGACGTGGTGGACCAGCCGCTTGGCCTCGCCCATGGCGCCGGGGGCATTCTGGGTCAGGCTGTCGGTCAGCATGGAGACAAACTCGCCCATCGACCCTTCGGGCAGGACCATGTCGATGATCCCTGCGTGGGCCGCATAGTCGGCGTCGAAGATGTTGGCCGTCAGGAACAGCTGGCGGGCGCGGCGGGCGCCGACCGCCTCGATGACATAGGGGGCGATGGTCGCGGGGATCAGGCCCAGCTTGACCTCCGAGAAGGCAAAACGACTGCCCTCGACTGCCACGGCCATGTCGCAGGCACAGACGATGCCGGCCCCGCCGCCCATGGCTGCGCCCTCGACCAGCGCCACCGTCAGGGCCGGGATGTCGTGCAGGGCCTTGAGCATTTTCGCCAGCATCATGGCGTCGTCGCGGTTGTCGCTCTCGGACCAGTCGATGGCATCGCGCATCCAGTTCAGGTCCGCGCCGGCGCTGAAGGTCCCGCCGGCACCGCGGATGAACACCACCCGCACATTGTCGGCCCCGTGGAGGGTCTCGAACGTCTCGAACAGGGCGGCGATGGTGGCGGCGTCAAAGGCGTTCTTCTTCGCCGGACGGTTGATGGTGATGAACACCACCCCGTCTGCCGTGCCGTCGACCTGCACCAGGTCGTCATTCCCGTCCGGGGCCGGATCGGGCACCAGCGGATGGGCGATGGCGTTCATCTCGGCGGCTTCCGCGTCGGTGATGTCCAGCGCGTTCAGGTCGTTTTCGGTGGGTTTGTCGGTCATGTTGGTCTCCTTGAGGCGTCAACGCGCCGCGGCGCATTGTGGCCCAGGTGTCAGGCGAATTGTCGGGTCGGCAGAGGACATGGCGGCAGGTCGAGCATCAACCTCCAATAGGCCCAGGACCGACCGTCGATGATGCCGGGCGGCGCGTGGGCTAACGCATCTCTTAACGCCTTGTCATCGAGGTAGCGGCGTATGGACTGCATGTCCTCGTGGGTCGCATAGCGAAAGGCATAGGCCAGGAAGCGACGCGCATCGGAGAGTGCCAGTTCAGGCGGCTCGAACCAGATCACCCGGCGGGCAACGGCCAATGTTTCCTCATTTGCGGGGACAGGCATCATACACCGTCCTTGCGCGCCGCGAAGGGTCGCAAATCCGGAAGAGCGCTCAGATCGACGCCCCTGACCGCCTCGCTCAGCACACTCTTCAGCGCAAACGGCAGAGACGTAAGCGTCGGGTCGTCGAAATAGCACAGGGCCTTGAGCGCGGATTGCGGCGTGAACGACCCACCATAGATTGCCATCCCGGCAGCAAGCATTTCCGACAGGCTCACACCCGCGCCAAGCAGGGCACCAATATCGATGTAGTCCTTCGGTTCGGCCCGCACCTGAACGACGGACGCCTTGGTTCCAGACAGGTCCAACAGATCTGCGACGGCCAGACCATTGCCTTCAGCCCGCAGCGGTTCCCGCACACGGCCCAGCTTCGGGACGCCAAAAAACGAAAGCTTGATCGGACCATCGCGATCGATCGTCACGCTCAGGGTCTCAGGTTCGACCTGTGTGACGGTCGCGCCGTCGAGAATGGCCAGGTCTTCAAGAAGGCGTCGAGGATCAATCTCGTGCGGGATGAAGAAATCGAAATCAATGGATTCGCGATGCCCCAGATGAAGAGCGATGGCCGTTCCGCCGTACAGAACATAGGATGGCGGCAGCGTAGACAGGTCACTCCACAGACGCCTCTGGGCTGCTGGCAAGACGGTCAGCCGGGGACGGAGGATCTGGGCCATCCCATTACATCCTGAACACGCCAAACGTCGTGTCGGCTATGGGTGCGTTCAAACTGGCCGAAATGGCCAGGCCGAGGACGTCGCGCGTCTGGGCCGGATCGATGATGCCGTCGTCCCACAGGCGAGCGGTGGCGTGGTACGGATTGCCCTCGTCCTCGTATTTCTGGCGGACCGGGGCCTTGAAGGCCTCGGCCTGTTCGGGGGTCCAGGTGTCGGCGTCGCGGTGAACGGTGGCCAGAACGGCGGCCGCCTGCTCGCCCCCCATCACACTGATCCGGCTGTTGGGCCAGGTGAACAGGAAACGCGGCGAATAGGCCCTGCCGCACATGCCGTAGTTCCCGGCCCCGAAGCTGCCGCCGATCAGGACGGTGAATTTGGGCACATTGGCCGAGGCGACGGCCGTGACCAGCTTGGCCCCATCTTTCGCGATCCCGCCCGCCTCGTATTTCCCGCCGACCATGAAGCCACTGATGTTCTGCAGGAACACCAGCGGGATCTTGCGCTTGCAGGCCAGTTCGATGAAGTGCGCGCCCTTCAGCGCGCTCTCGGAAAACAGCACGCCGTTGTTGGCCAGGATGGCGACCGGATAGCCCCAGATCCGGGCAAAGCCACAGACCAGGGTCTGGCCGTACAGGGCCTTGAACTCGTCGAACTCCGAGCCATCGACCAGCCGGGCGATGACCTCGCGCACGTCATAGGGGGCGCGGACGTCGTCGGGGATCAGGCCGTACAGCTCGTCGGCGTTGAACGCGGGCTCGCGCGGTTCGCGCACGTCAAGATCGACCCGTTTGACGCTGTTCAGATGGCCCACGATCCCGCGCACGACCTCCAGCGCGTGTTCATCTGTCTCGGCGACATAGTCGACCACGCCGGATTTCCTGGCGTGCGTCTCGGCCCCGCCCAGCTCCTCGGCCGAGATCACTTCCCCCGTCGCGGCCTTCACCAGCGGCGGCCCGGCGAGGAAGATGGTGCCCTGATTGCGCACAATCACCGTCTCGTCCGACATAGCCGGCACATAGGCCCCGCCGGCGGTGCACGATCCCATGACGCAGGCGATCTGGGGGATGGCCCGGGCGCTCATCCGGGCCTGGTTGAAAAAGATGCGGCCGAAATGATCGCGGTCTGGAAACACCTCGGCCTGGTGCGGCAGGTTGGCCCCGCCGGAATCGACCAGATAGAGACAGGGCAGATTGTTCTGTTCGGCGATCTCCTGGGCCCGCAGGTGCTTCTTCACCGTCATCGGGAAATAGGCCCCGCCCTTCACCGTCGGGTCGTTGGCGACGATCATGACCTCGCGCCCGGACACCCGCCCGACACCGCAGATCATGCCGGCCCCCGGGGCCTCGTCGCCATACATTCCGTTGGCCGCCAACTGGCCCACCTCGAGGAAGGGTGAGCCGGGGTCCAGCAGCCGCTCGACCCGGTCGCGGGGCAACAGCTTGCCGCGCGCGACGTGGCGGTCCCGGCTCGCGTCCGATCCGCCCCGCGCCGCCCGGGCTACCCGCTCGCGCAGCTCGGCATTCAGGGCCGTATTGTGGGCGTGCAGCGCCTTGAACGATGGGCTGGACGGATCAATGGCAGAGGTCAGCTTCGGCATGGCGGGTGGTTTAGGATGCCGATGCGGAAAGGGCAAAGGGGGGACCAGCTTCCTTCTCCGCTTGCGGGAGAAGGCCAGTAAAGGTTCACTTCCTGAGCAAGCGATCCCGTGCCGCATTCAGTCTGGCCGCCAGACCCTGGGTACCGCCCTGGTCCGGGTGCGCCCGCCCCATCAGCCGGCGCCAGGCCGCGTTCACCGCTTCGGGCGTCGCGTCTGCCCCGACACCCAGAATCGACCGTGCCTCGGCGTCGCCCAGCGCCTCGCGTTTCGCCACCACTGTGCGGATCCGCGAAGCCAGCACCATCCACAGGGCCGCCCCGATCAGGCCGCCCCCTGTGATCCACGCCCCCCTCGAAAGGGCGAGCGCGCCGCCGGCCAGAAGGGCGGCCGACATCAGCGTCGCCGCCACGCGCCATTGCCCCCGGCGTGGCCCCTCGGCCTGACGGCCCAGCCGCACCAGGGCCCAGACGACGACGCCCGCCAGCACGAGCCAGATCAGGCTCATGCGCGATCGGCCGTCACGCTGCCGCGTCGAGCGCGGGCTGGCTGGCGGCGTCCAGACCCAGCGCCTGCATCAGGTTGCGCATCTCCTGGCGCGCCGCGACATGGGCTAGCGACACCGCCACCGGCCGCACCTCGTTGGACAGGTCGGCGACGGTCAGGCCGAACGGGAACAGTTCGCGATAGATAACCCGGTCGCGCAGACCGGGGCCGACGCGGAACCCCACCCGCTTGGACAGTTTCAGCATCCGCTCTTCCAGCCGGCGACGGTTGCGGGCCTCGGCCACAGCCATCCGGTTGATCACCACGATCCAGTCGATGGCGGCGTGGCGGCCCTGTGTGATCGCGCGGTGCTTGCGCGCCTCCCAGACGCTTTCGGAATAGGTCGAGGGCTTCAGCAGGTCGAGGGTCACGGGATCGACCGAGCCGAGCATGTCGAAATCGACGAAGCTGTCGTTCATCGGCGTGACGATCTGGTCGGCGCGCGCATGGGCCGCGCGCGACAGGGCAGTATCGCCGCCGGGAGTGTCGATCAGGATGACCTCGGCCGACTGGGCCTCGGCATAAACCGCCTCGAAGCGGGACAGCTGTTCGGCATCACTCGCCCGGGCCAGCGCCTTGCCGTCACCCAGATCGGGCTCCAGCGGCATGGGCAGGACGACCTTGTTGGCCGCGGTCCAGGCGGTGCGATGCGAGAAGAAGTGCGACATCGACCGCTGTCGCAGGTCCAGGTCGATGACCGCCACACGGCGGCCGGCATGCATCAGACCGCAGGCGACATGGATGGCCAGGGTGGACTTGCCCGCCCCGCCCTTTTCGTTGCCGACGACGATGACCTGGGGCTGCGTCATGTTCCGATGATCCGAAAGCAGGCGACGACCGACTCACTCGACGGTCGTCAGGGTCCGCCAGAATCGACGGCGAGCGCGACCGCGTCAACGAAAGGTTAAGCGACAGCTGTGGACCGGGGGCTCAGCCCCGGCGCAGGCAGCCCAGCCGAGCCGCGTCGGCCGCGCGGCAGACCGCGCGCGCGGCGTCTTCCGGGGCCCTGACCCTGAGCCGGGTCAGGGTGCGGCCGTCGACCTCGACCGCCTCGAACAGGGGCGAGAGACCGGCGACGGTCTCTCCAGCCGAGGCAATGCGGGTCCAGGCGGCGCGTGCGGCACCCGGGCTGGAAAAGGCCCCCAGCTGCAGGGTCGTCAGGGTGACGGGTCCGGATCGGGCCGGCGGCGGGGTCGCGCGCACCGCGATACGTTCGACCCGGGGCGGTGCCAGGCGCGCGGCGACCTGCTGGGCCACGGCGGCCGCCACCATCGGGGCTGCAGCCTCGATCATGGCCGGGGCCGCCTGTTCAACCGCACCCCGCAAACCGGCGTCGCGGGCATCCCAGAGGTCGTGCGGGTCCATGATCTCGACCCGCAGATTGCCGGGGTTGGCGACCGCCTCGGCCGAGACATAGGCTGGGCGCAGTCCGCTTTCGGCTGCGGTCCGGACTGGTCCCGGTCCGCCGTCGAGCGGGATATCGGCAACTGCCTGGGCCAGGTTCTCGAACCGGTGAGGATCACTCTCGACCATACCGCAGGACCCGACGGCGAGACCGGCGAGGCAGACCAGGGCTGGACGAAGCCTTATGCTGAGCGTCATAAGCCGGACCTTGGCACGGCAGGGTTTGCCGTCCGGCAAACGAACGCGCTTAAGTCGAAAGGTTAATCCGGTAAGCATGAGCGAGGCCCCTGCTCCACTCCCCATCGTGCGAACCGTGGAGGCTTTGCGCTCGGTCGTGCGCGACTGGCGTCGCCAGGGCTTCACCATCGCCTTCGTCCCGACCATGGGGGCCCTGCACGAGGGGCATCTGACGCTGGTGCGCGAAGCCGGACAGCGGGCTGACCGGGTGGTCGCCAGCGTCTTCGTCAACCCCGCCCAGTTTGCCGCACACGAGGATCTGGGCACCTATCCACGACGCGAGACTGAAGATGCGGCGATGCTGGCCGATGCCGGCTGCGCCCTGCTGTTCGCGCCCGACGCAGAGGCCATGTATCCCGAGGGCTTTGTGACCTCGGTCAACGTCGGCGGGCCGTCACAGGGCCTCGAAACTGACTTCAGGCCGCATTTCTTCGGCGGCGTCGCTGTGGTCGTCGCCAAGCTGCTGAACCAGGTCCAGGCCGATGTCGCGGTCTTTGGCGAGAAAGACTACCAACAGTTGATGGTTGTGCGCCGCATGGCCCGTGACCTCGACATCCCCACCCAGATCGTCGGCGCGCCGACGATGCGCGACGGCCATGGCCTGGCCCTGTCGTCGCGCAACGCCTGCCTGTCAGTTGCGGAACTGGACGTTGCCCGTCGGCTTAACGGCGTGCTGGCGGAGGCCGCACTCCGGGCCGCCGACAGACGCCCCCTCGCCGGGGTCGAACGCGAGGCCTATGCCGACCTGCTGAAAGCCGGGTTTGAGCGGGTCGACTATGTCGCCGTGCGCCGGGCCGAAGACCTGGCCCCCTTCGCCAGCGGTGTGGTCGACGGTCCGGCGCGGATCCTGGCCGCCGCCTGGCTGGGCCGGACCCGATTGATCGACAATCTGGGGCTATAGGCCGGCGCCGGCTTGACGCTACCGGGCCTGCCTAGCCGATCGCACCCACACAGCCCTCGGCATCACCGGGGGTCAGATCCGCGTCGGTCAGGGCCAAGGTCCAGCCGTGATGGGTGTTCAGGCCCCAGCGACGGGCCCCGCCACCATCACCCGCATCCCCGCCGGCCGTGACGATCACGCTGCGGCCTTTCGGCAGGGCGGCGGGATCGATCTTGCCCACCGCGAGCGACGTCGGCTGGCCGCCGGACTGGCCGAAGCCGTCGAACACGCTGAGCGATGACCAGTCGCGACGCAGCCCCAGCCACCACGGATCATCGGTGTTGATGGCCAGCACGGCCACACCCCGGCCCTCGGCCGCGAAGGCCAGGGCGGCCTGCGGGTCGCGGACCATGCGGATGGCGGCAGCCACGCCGAAGCGACGGCGGGCCCCGTCGAAGGCGCGGGTCGGGTCGGTAGGAGACCAGACCTGGACCTGGAGCTGACCCTGACGCGCCAGACCCCAGCCGACGATCTCGCGCCACAGGCCCGAGACGGCCTCGACATTGTCGGGCTCGGCCCGGGCCAGCATGCGGCTGAGGACCGTCTGTTCCCGATCGGGGCGCAGCTTGGTGTGGGGACCGTGCGGGGCATCCTTGGCCTTGCCGACCCTGGCGGCAATCGCGAGCCGACGCTGGAACAGGGTCAGCAGTTCTTCGTCGACGCGGTCGATCTCGGCGCGCAGGGCGGCCAGCGCCATCTGCTCGGGCGACGGGTCCTCGGGGTTCACGTCGGGCCAGACGGTCAGGAGGGTCGATTTCGGCATGGGATCAGGGCTTTCGCGGATTGGATTTCGATGAGGGGTGCAGGGGTGCGCCGCCGCCCCGGGTCGGGGCGGTCGCCGGCGAGGCTGTCAGGAGCGGGTGCCGCCCGAGGCCTCAGCCGGCGTATCGAAAGCCGTAAAAGCGATAGCCAAAATAGAGGTCAGCCGCGCGCGAGCGGAGCGAGAGGGTCGAAAGCGAGGCGCGCAGCGGGGACATGGGTCTGACCGGTCATCCGGATCGTGGCGATCCGTCGGGCCTAAAGACACGCACGGATCGTGCGCCGTCAACCCGTATCGCGGGCCAGGAGAACAAATCGCGTGCGGTTATCCGCCGAATCCTGAAGGTCGTGGCGCAGAATCGACAGGCCATAGACCTCGGCAGCTGCGGCAGGCGCGAGCGCGGCACGGGTCCGATCACCGGCCTCGGACACGGCACGGGCGGCCCCGGCCGTATCGAAGGCCTCGACCATGGTCAGTTTGAGTGCAGCCAGCTTGCCCGCGCACTGGGCCAGGGCAACCGGATGGCTGGACACGCTCCGCAGTTCGCTCAGCTCGACCCCGTCCAGCGCCATCAGCGCCATGCGGATCGGTCGCCAGACATCGCCGACGACCGCCAGACCGGACTGGCGCACGAGGCTGGCCGCAGGCTCGACATCACCGATGGTCGAGTTCTCGACGGGGATCAGGGCGCAGTCGCAATCGCCCGAGTTCACGGCTGCGATCGCCGCCGCGAAGGTTTTGAACGGCACCGGCTCATCCCACGGACGCAGCTGCACACAGGCCTCGTGGCTGAAGGCCCCGGGCGCGCCCTGGAAGGCCGTACGCCCGCCCCGGTCATCCCTGGCCGCCATGCCGGTCGTGCCGGTGGTCACGCCGCGCGCGACTGGTTCAGTCGTCCGCTCTTGAGCCTTTCAGCCACCAGGAAGGCCAGTTCCAGCGCCTGGTCGGCGTTCAGACGCGGATCGCAATGGGTATGATAACGGCTGCCGAGATCATCCTCGGACACGGCCTGTGCCCCGCCGAGGCATTCGGTGACGTTCTGCCCGGTCATCTCGAGATGGACGCCACCGGGATGCACGCCCTCGGCTTCCGCCACCTCGATGAAGCCCTTCACCTCGCCCAGGATACGGTCAAACGGGCGGGTCTTGTAGCCGTTCGACGCCTTCAGCGTGTTGCCGTGCATGGGGTCGATCGACCAGATCACCCGCTTGCCGTGGGCCTTGGCCGCCTTCATCAGGCGCGGCAGCCGATCGTGGACCTTGTCGTGACCAAACCGGCCGATGATCGTCAGACGCCCGGGCGTGTTGTCCGGGTTCAGGGCGTCGATCAATGGCAGCAGATCGTCCGGCTCCATGGCCGGGCCGCACTTCACCCCGATAGGATTTTTGATGCCGCGCATGAACTCGACGTGGGCCCCGTCCAGCTGACGCGTGCGCTCGCCGATCCACAGCATGTGGGCCGAGGTATCGAACCATTCGCCCGAACCGCCGTCCAGCCGCGTCAGGGCGCTCTCGACGTTCAGCAGCAGGGCCTCGTGCGAGGTAAAGACCTCGACCCGGCTGAGGTCGGGATGTGTTTCGGGCGTGACACCGACGGCTTCCATGAAGGCCAGGGCCTCGGCGATCTTGTCGGCCAGTTCACGGTACTGGGCCCCGATGCCGTTGTCGGCGAACCCCTGGGTCCAGCGGTGGATGTTGTAGAGGTCGGCATAGCCCCCGCCGGCAAAGGCACGCAGCAGGTTCAGCGTCGAGGCCGACTGGTTGTAGGCCTTCAGCAGGCGCTGGGGGTCGGGAATGCGCTCGTCCGGCGTAAAGCCCATGCCGTTGATGATGTCGCCGCGGTAGCTGGGCAGTTCGACGCCGTCGATCTCCTCGACCGCAGAGCTGCGCGGCTTGGCGAACTGGCCGGCGATGCGGCCGACCTTCACCACGGGCTTGCGCCCCGCAAAGGTCAGGACCACGGCCATCTGCAACAGCAGCCGGAAGGTGTCGCGGATATTGTCGGTCGAGAACTCCTTGAAGCTCTCGGCGCAGTCGCCGCCCTGCAGCAGAAAGGCCTTGCCCGCCTCGACGTCGGCCAGCCGGTCTTTCAGCCGGCGTGCCTCACCGGCGAACACCAGCGGCGGCAGGGCGCGCAGCTCGTCTTCCACCGCCGCCAGGGCGTGCGGGTCCGGATAGTCCGTCGGCATGTGCGCGACAGGCCTGTTTCTCCAGCTATCGGGGGTCCAGCGAACGGTCATGGCCCTAGAATAGGCCGCTCGCGGTTGCGAAACAACAAACTAGCCGGCGGAAGTTTCCTGCGACTGCTTGACCTTCAGTGTCACCAGTTCCTCAGCCATGGTCGGGTGCACAGCACAGGTGGCGTCCCACTGCACCTTGGTCAGGCCCGCCTTCACCGCGATGGCGGCCAGCTGGATCATCTCCGGCGCTTCCGGCCCGACGATGTGAACACCCACGACGCGCTGGGTCGCGGCCTCGACCACCAGCTTCATCAGGACCCGCTCATCGGACCCGGTGAAGGCGTATTTCATCGGCCGAAAACGCGTCGAATAGACATCCACGCCCTTGGTGAAGGTCTGGCGCGCCTCGCCCTCGGTCAGGCCGACCACGCCCACGGGGGGCTGGCTGAACACCGCCGTGGCCACGGTCTCGTAGTCGAAATGCTGGGGGTTATCGTTGTAGACCGTCTCGTGGAAGGCGACCGCCTCGCGGATGGCCACGGGGGTCAGGTTCATCCGGTCGGTGACGTCGCCGATGGCCCAGATGTTATCAGCTGTCGTCTTCGACAGGGTATCGACCTGGATCGCGCCCTTGTCGTTCAGTTCAACCCCGGCCGTCTCCAGTCCCAGCGCCTTGGCGTGAGGCACGCGACCGGTGGCGAACATGACCACGTCCGTCTCCAGCTCCATGCCGTTTTCCAGCACGTTGAGCAGGCCGGTGTCGGTCCTGCGGATTTCGGTGTGCTGGCAACCCAGGATGACCTTGATGCCGCGCTTCTCGATCTCACCGGCCAGATGGGCGCGCACGTCGTCGTCAAAGCCGCGCAGGAT
>JBBSCK010000047.1:0-19439 GCA_038250335.1 Caulobacterales bacterium | reverse complement strand
GAGGTGGCGCAGCGGGTCGGCCTCGTGAACTGATCCCGCCCGACCACTAGACGGTGGCGTCGCCGGTCAAAGGCCGGTAATCACGGCGCTGTATTTTCGAGTTCGAACACCATGACGCGATCTCTCCTCGCCCTGCTGATCGTCGCCATCCTCGGCGGCTGCGCGACCCTGCCCAGGGACGGTCCTTCGGGCCGCGCGATCGAACGCGGCGCGGCCGAGGACACAGACGGCGCGGACTACGCCATTGTCGATCTGGACTATGCCGCCGCCGAACGGATCCGGGCCGTTCCCGGTCGTTCTGCAGGATCGCTCGCCAACGCCGCCAGCACCACGGCGGTGGATGTCATCGGCGAGGGCGACCGGTTGAACATCGCCATCTTCGAGCCGAGCGGGACCCTGTTCGGTCGCGGCAATGGCGACGAGGGCATCCGGTCCGGCAACCAGTCCCTGCCGATCGCCTCGGTCGACCGCAACGGCGCGGTGTCCGTGCCCTTCGCCGGAGCCGTGCGCGTCGCCGGTCTGACGACGACCGAAGCCGCCGCCGCCATCCGCCGCGCGCTGCAGGGTCGGGTCGGCAATCCCCAGGTGACCGTGGCGGTGGAGGAAAACCTGTCCAATACCGTGACCGTACTGGGCGAGGTCAAACAGCCGGGTCGCGCGCCCCTCTCGGTCAACGGCGACACTATCCTGGACGCCATTGCTGCGGTCGGTGGTGCCGCCCGTCCGGTCGAGGACATCCAGGTTCGGGTCCGTCGCGGGACCGAGACCTTCACGGCCCCCCTGTCCGCTGTCAGCACCGAGTTTTCCGAAAATGTCCGCCTGCAGCGCGGAGACCAGGTGAACCTGGTCTATACGCCCCGTCGATTCAGCACCTTCGGGGCCCTGGGTGCAGTCAGCCAGACCGAGATGCAGGCGGGCGTCACGACCCTGGCAGGAGCCCTCAGCCGCGCCGGCGGCCTGAACGACAATTTCGCCAACGCCCGCTCAGTCCTGGTGTTTCGCTTCGAACGCCCTGAAGTCGCCGCAGCCCTGGGCGTCACCCAGCCCGCGACGCTCAAGGGCGTTCCGGTCGTCTATCGCCTGAACCTCGAAGAGGCCTCCGGCTTCTTCACGGCCAACGCCTTCGTCGTCCAGCCCGAGGACATCATCTATGCGCCGCGGGCCCTTTCGGCCGAGGTTCGCAAATTCTTCGAACTGGTCCAGCAGGTGTCGCGCGTTGTCTATGACGTCTCGGTGACGAACGCCCTGAACAACTAGGGCGACCGGAGATGTGGCGCTTGCTGTCGGGACGGCGTCGACCGGAGCGTCCATCCGCGGTCGCCACCGCCGCCGATGTCTGGGAGCGCGCCGGTCAGGTCGCCACCGCCGCCCTGCCCGTGATGGCCGAGGTCGAGGCGCTGGCGTTGAGGATCTACGGGGCCCACGGCCTGCCGACCCGGCCGGGACACTATCGTCGGGGGCCGAACGCCGAGGCCTGGCTGTACCTGGGCGAACATGTCGACGCCGATCTGCGCTGGGCCATGGTGCTGGACATGCCGCCGGAAGCGGGCTGGCGCTATGCGACGCTTGAGGACATCGGCCGGTTCAGGGGCGCACCGGCGGACCTCTCGGCCGCCTCGAACCTTCTGGCCACCTGCCGCCATCTGAAGTCGCGTCTGGCCGGGCGCGAGCCGGGCCATCCCGGTGATGACCTGGAGACCGCGATCCGGCTCGGTGCCGACTGGCGCGCCCTGACCGACGCCCTGGCCCAACGCGGTCGGTCGCGCCTGAAGCTGACAGTACCGGCGGACCCGGCTGCGAAACCGGTCTCCGACGGGGCCGGCCTGCCCGCACCTTCACCCGACGCCGCTGCGCCGGGTGCCAAACCGAAGCGGACCCGGCGCCGGAAGACGGCCTGAGTTCAGGCCGCGACCCGGGTCTCGGCCATGGCCTCGCTCAACAGTTCCAGCGACCGGACCCGGGCCGCGTGATCCCAGATCTGGCTGGTGACCATCAGCTCGTCGGCGCCGGTCGCGGCCGTGAAGGCGTCGACTGCGGCGCGGACCGTGGCCGGTGAGCCGACGGCCGAACAGGCCAGGGCCTGGCCGATCATACCCCCCTCGCCGTCCGACAGTCCCAGGGCATAGCCCTCGCGGGGCGGCGGCAGCTTGCCGGGGCGGCCCGAGCGGAGATTGACGAAGGCCTGCTGGACCGAGGTGAACAGCCGTTGCGCCTCCGCATCCGTCTCGGCTGCGAACACATTGAAGCCCAGCATCACGTAGGGCCGGTCCAGACGCGCCGACGGCCGGAACGTCTCGCGATAGATGGCGATCGCCGCCTGCATTTCACCGGGCGCGAAATGGCTGGCGAAGGCATAAGGCAGGCCCAGATGGGCCGCCAGCTGCGCCCCGAAGGTGGACGAGCCGAGGATCCAGACCGGGACGGCCTGACCCTCTCCGGGATTGGCCCGGATCCGTTGGTCCTCGACGGCGGGTTCAAACCAGTGAAGCAGCTCCATCACATCCTGCGGGAAACTGTCGACATCCCCCTGCAGCGTGCGGCGCAGGGCGCGTGCGGTCGCCATGTCAGACCCCGGGGCCCGCCCCAGTCCCAGATCGATGCGACCCGGGTAAAGGGCGTTCAGCGTGCCGAACTGCTCGGCGATCACCAGTGGCGCATGGTTGGGCAGCATGACGCCGCCGGCACCGACCCGGATCGTCTTGGTTGCCGCCGCGACCGCCCCGATCACGACGGCGGTCGCCGCCGAGGCGATGCCAGCCATATTGTGATGCTCGGCCAGCCAGTAGCGGTGGTAGCCCAGCCGCTCGGCGTGCCGGGCCAGGTCCACGGTATTGGCCAGCGCCCGGGACACGTCGGACCCCTCGGGCACCGGCGCGAGATCGAGAATGGAGAGCGCCGTCATCCCCCGGATATGGGGTCGAAGCCGCGCCGGACAATCAGGCGGCGTTGGCGGCCTTGCCCTTGGCTGCGGCCGCCTCAGCCTCGTCGTGGGCCCGCATGCCCTGGACGATCAGGTCCGCAGCCTCGCCGGCGTCGCCCCAGCGCTTGACCCGGACCGACTTGTTCTTCTCCAGATCCTTGTAGCGGGTGAAGAAATGCTCGATCTGCTCGACCATGATGGTCGGAAGCTGCCGGTAGCTGGCGATGTCGGTGTAGTAGGGGTGCAGGGCGTCGACGGGCACGGCCAGGATCTTGTCGTCACCGCCGGCCTCGTCCTCCATCATCAGCACGCCGATCGGGCGCGAGCGGATGACGCAGCCGGGCACCACCGGCGTCGGGTTCAGCACGATGACATCGCAAGGGTCGCCGTCGTCCGCCAGGGTGTGGGGCACAAAGCCGTAGTTGCCCGGATAGTACATGGCCGTGTGCAGGAAGCGGTCGACGAACAGGGCCCCCGAGGCCTTGTCCATCTCGTACTTCACCGGCAGACCACCTTGCGGGATCTCGATGATGACGTTCAGATCCCAGGGCGGGTTCGGGCCGACAGGGATGGCGTCGATATTCATGATCGGGTTCGGCTTTTGTGCGACTGCGAAGTTGAGCGAGGCGTGATAAGCCGCCCGGAGGCGGTGGGCAAGCACGACTGACGAAGCCTGCCGGGACGCGCAAGGGAAATTCGCCTCAATGACTGCGATTGACTGGCTGGGTCTGGGCCTCTTCCTGCTGTGCTGGCTGGGCTATGGCCCGCTGCTGACGGTTCTGGCACGGCGGAGCGGCTCGCTGAACACCGACATGCTGACGGTCCGGTCCGCCTGGATGACAGCGATGACGCACCGGGAGATGCGCCTGCTGGACAGCCAGTTGCTGGGTCATTCGATCAACTCCGGATCCTTCTTCGCCTCCTCCAACCTGCTGCTGATCGCGGCGGTGGGCGGTATCCTGTTCGGGGGCGACCAGGCGCTGAAGGGCTTCGCCGCCGTCGGGGCCGAGGATGTGCCCGTCAAATTGCTGGAGGCCAAGCTGGGCCTGGTGCTGGTGTGCCTGGCGCGGGGCCTGCTGGATTTCATCTGGTCGATCCGCCAGATGAACTACGCCCTGGCGCTCATCGGCGCCGCGCCCGAGGTGCACTCCGAGGCCGACAAGGTGGCGTTCGGCGAGGCCACCGCCCAGGTTCTGAACCCCGCGCTGTCGGCCTTCAGCCAGGGTGTGCGCGGCTATTATTTCGCGCTGGCCGCCGCGGCCTGGCTATTCGGCCCCCTGTGGCTCTGCGCCGGCGTCCTCTCAGCCTTCGCCCTGCTGGTCTGGCGCCAGTCCGCATCCCCGGCGGCCCGCGCCATCCGGACCGCCAGACGCCTGCTGGAGGTCAATCGCGAGCGCGGAATCTAGGCTCTTCGCACTGCAATATCCCGGTGCGGCGGGCACAGCGCACGAAACGTGTCATGAAAACGCTAAAATCAAGTCATACTGGGCCTGGATATGGTTACACGGCGTGATCGCGGATCAGAAAAGGCCGCTTGACGCATTGTGCACCGCAACCTAGATTGAACTCCGACGCCTTCGGGCGTCTTGCCCTTCCTGGGCGTTTCCTCCCTATAGACTTTTATGCCGCGCCCTCGGGCGCGGCTTTTTTTCGCCCTCTGTCCGGCCTCAGCGCGACCAGCGCTCGGCGGCCAGGGCCGTGATGACCCGATCCAGCGCCCGGGCAAACCGGTCGTGGTCGGCCGAGGGCTGCAAGGTCTGCTCATCGAGGTACAGAGCGCGGTTCAGCTCGACCTGGATGGCCTGAAACCCCTCGTCCGGCCGCCCCCAGAGCTGCGTCGAATAGCCCCCCGCATAGGGCGTGTTCAGCCCGACGCGCCAGCCCTGGGCCTCGAACAGCGCCCTGACCTGGCGCGTTACGGCCCCGCGACACGAGGCGCCGTGCCGATCGCCGAGGATCACATCGACCCCGCGTCCTGCCCGACCGGCGGGCGCGGCCCGCGACGGCATCGAGTGCCAGTCGACCAGCAGGGCCAGACCATGACGCGCCCGGGCGGCGTGCATCAGCCCGGACAGGGCCGCGTGATAGGGGGCATGCACCCGCGCCAGACGCGCCTCGGCTTCGGCCATGGACAGGCGGCGGTCATACAGGGCGGTCCCGTCACCGGCCCGGCGCGGGATCACGCCGAACCCCGCCGCCACCTTGGCCGTGGTCGTGGCCGAGCCGGCCGGGCAGTCCTCGATCAGGACGGGATCCCGTTCATCCGGTGACCGGTTCAGGTCGACATAGGCCCGCGACACACAGCCCGCGACCAGCGGCGCGCCGGCCGGCGGTCCGGACGCCGCCAGCCGATGCACCCCCACGTCCTCCGCACTGCGCAGGGTCGACGGGGCCAGCCCGGCGATGGGCTTCATGTCGTCGGGACAACGGTCCCCGGAATGGGGCGAGGCGAACACCGTCGGTCCCGCCTCGCCTGATGCCGGCGTCAGGATAAAAGAGGCCAGGTCAGTCCCGGCAGCGCGGGTTTTGGCGGCAAACGGCGGCGTCATCTGTCGGCCATAGCGTGTTTTCCACCGTCATCCACCGCCGCCCGCATCCTCTTGACCCTGAATTTCATCGCCGGTTTACGGTTCGCGGCCTAGGGTCATCGCACGACAAGAGGGGACGATCACCGATGGCGCGCATTCTTCTGGCCGAGGACGACAGTTCCCTGCGGGGCTTCCTCATGCGGGCGCTGGAGCGCGCCGGCCATCAGGTGGTCGACTGCGAGAACGGCGACGACGCCATCGACGCCCTCGAGCACGGCCCTTACGATCTTCTGCTGACCGACATTGTCATGCCCGGCGCCGACGGGATCGAGGTGGCCCGCGTCGCCGCAGCGCGCCAGCCGGGCCTGCGCATCATGTTCATCACCGGCTTCGCCGCCGTCGCCCTGTCTGCGGCCCAGGCCAGCCCCCAGGCCAAGGTCCTGTCCAAGCCCGTCCACCTGCGCGACCTCGTCGCCGAGGTCGACAAAATGTGCGCCGCGGCCTGACGCCGGACGGGCGCCGGCACCCGCGACGCGGCCGCACGGCGGCACCCTGCCCCGAAACGCTCCGGATTGGCCCTTGCGGGGGTCGCCGGGGCTGGGGTATAGACCGCTCCTTCCCGTTCCGGACCTCGTTCGGAACCGTCTTGGCGGATGCGTAGCTCAGCGGGAGAGCACCTCGTTGACATCGAGGGGGTCACAGGTTCAATCCCTGTCGCGTCCACCATTCCTTTCCATCTGACAGTGACCGCCACGGGCGCACCGCGTGTTGTGTGGGTCTGATGGCCGGATGCAATGATGCCGACACACGCGCCCCCTGACCCTCCGCATCCGGGAACGACCCCGACTTCGGCTCACGCTCGATACCGTTGAAGACAGTGCGCGAGGCCGCGTCTTCGTCTGTCGGATGGAGGCAGCAGCGGCGAACCGCAGACCCTGACGGCCGAGGCTGGCCGCCTCCGCCGGCCTGGGCCGTCAGGCGCGGACAGTCTCCCACGGCCCGGTGATGGCCAGGGTCAGCCCCGGCGAATACTGGTTCACGAACATGACGCGGCCGTCCGGCGAGAAACAGGCACCGGCGAACTCGGTGTTCGACTCGTCTGCGTCATGTCGCTGGGCGTTGCGGGCGATCGAATAGACCCGGCCGTCAGGCGTGACGCCCTTCACATGCTGGGTGCCGACCGGCTTGTCCTCGCAGCCGATCAGATGGCCGTTCGGGGCCACGGTGATATTGTCGACATAGTCCAGCACCGCCCGGTCCGTCGTCTCCACGAACAGGCTCAGGCGACCCGGCTCGCCCACCTCGTCCGACCGGCCCTCGGACGGGCTGGGGTCATAGCGCATGATCTGGCCATGCCGGCCCGCACCGCCCGAGGTAC
Organism: Caulobacterales bacterium; assembly: GCA_038250335.1. GTDB lineage: Bacteria > Pseudomonadota > Alphaproteobacteria > Caulobacterales > Caulobacteraceae > Brevundimonas. The sequence continues at coordinate 12,613 of JBBSCK010000047.1, read as the reverse complement.
AGGTGAAATACAGGTGGTCGCCCGCCCAGATCAGCCCTTCGCCGCGCGCGAAAATGGCCGCGCCGTCGGCATGGCCGCGCAGCCGCAGGTCGTCGTCGGGATTGTGCGTGGCTTCAAGGTCGATCCAGCGGACCGCGCGGGTGTCGCCTTGCGCCCACAGGGTCGAGGTCCAGTTGCGCGTGTCCGCCGCCGACTGATCCACCAGGGCCAGCGCCTGCAGCCGTCCGCCCGTCTGCAGCCGCCGCGCATCGGTCGGCAGGTAACGGTAGAACAGGCTATCGCCGGTATCTTCAGTCAGATAGACCACCCCCGTTCGCGGATCGATGCAGGTCGCCTCGTGCCTGAACCGGCCCATGTCGCGGATCGGCTCCGGTGCGGCCAGGCCCGTCAGTCGCGACGGCACCTCGAACACCCAGCCATGGTCCTGGGGCAGGCCGTCCCGGATTCCGGCCACCGTCTCCTCGCACGTCAGCCACGAGCCCCAGGGTGTGATGCCGCCGGCGCAGTTGGTCGCGGTGCCACCCAGGCTCAGGTGCTGACGTTCGGTGCGGCCGGTTCGCGTGTTGTAGACCACCGTCGTGGTGCCGCCGCCCAGCGGATGGACACCGCCCGCCGGGTCCGGATAGACGCCATAGACCTTCGACCGCTCAAGCCCGGTAGCGAGCCGGTGCTGCGCGCCCCATGCGGTAGCGTTGAACTGGAGGGGATTGATCTCGTGGTTTCTGACCAGGATCACCCGCTCGTCGTCCAGCGCGAAACACCCCATGCCGTCAAACCTGTCGGGCGTCAGCAGGTCGTCGTCCATCGTCTCGCCCGCCTGCGAGATCACGCGGTAGGAAAAGCCTTCAGGCAGATCGAGCAGGCCATAGGGATCCGCCTTCAGCGGGCCATAGCCGAAGACCTCGTTGCGGGACGGGCCGTCCGTGAAGCCGGCAGACGCCTGGGCTTCAGCGCGGCGCGCGTATCCGGACAGGGCGAGCGCGGCGGCGGTGCCGAGAAATGTACGACGGGATGAAACCAGCATGAGGAACTCCGTCAACGACTTGGACTACGATCGCGTGACGCGAAGGCCGCCTCTGCCTGCGGCACGTGGCCGCACGCCCAGCAGGATACCCGGCCAGCCCAGCCGACGTGCGACCTCATAGGTCGCGAAACAGGCCGCGAAGGTGATGGCGATCAGCGCCAGACTTTCGGCGGCCAGCGGCCAGCCCGGCGTCGCCAGGTGGTGGCCGACGACCACGATCGCCGTCTGGTGGATGAGAAAGAAGGGAAACACCCCGACGGTCAGATAGCGCAGCACCGGCCCGGCGTGGTTCAGGTAGCGGGCCCCGAAGCCGAGGATGGCCGCGATCCAGGCCCACTGGTCCAGCCCGTAGACGGCCCGCATGGCCAGACGCAGCGTCTGGGGCGGCATCGCGTCAGCGGCGCGAAACACCCAGGCGTAACTGGCCCAGGACACCCAGCAGAGCAACGCCGACACTCGGACCGTGAACCATCCTGCCTGGCACGGACAGCGTCCCGGTGCCGGTGCCATGGCAGGTTCTGGCGCCTTCCGGACCTCGCCGGGACCTGTCGGCCGGTCCGCTCCTTCTCTGCCTTGCCGGCATCCAGACGGTCCGCTCGCCGGCGGGGGACCCTTCGTCAGGTCTCAATCACGCGATACGGACGCTCAGGATCTACGCCTTCAGACTGTCCAGAAAGCCGCGCATGCCCTCGGTCAGGGCCACCGGCTTCAGCGTCTCGCGATCCACATAGACGTGGACGAAAAATCCCACCGCAGCGGCCTCGTCCTCGTTCTTCTTGAACAGGCCGATCTCGTAGCGGACGCTGGACGAGCCGATATGCGCCACCCGGACCCCGGCCTCGATCTCGTCGGGAAAGGCGGTCGGGGCGAAATAGCGGCACCCGGTCTCGGCCACCAGGCCGATGACCTTGCCGTGGCGGATGTCCAGCTGGCCCGACACCACCAGCAGCCGGTTCACCGCCGTGTCGAACCACGAATAATAGACGACATTGTTGACGTGGCCGTAGACGTCATTGTCCATCCACCGCGTGGAAATGGCCTGGAACCGGCGATAGTCGTTCCTGTGGGTGCGTTCGATCGTTCCGGCCAAGCGAGGTTTCCTCTCCATCGACGCGCCCTCGACCGGCGCGCTCCCTGGACAAGCCTTGGGCCTGGTCTGCGCCGCGTCAAGCGCCGATCGAGTATCGAAATGACGACAGTGGTCAACAGGATGCCCGGCGTTCCCGACCTCAGGACTCGTCTCTCCCCTCTCCTGTTGGGAGAGGGCTTGAGCGCCCGTGAGCCGAAGGCGAAGGGTCTTGCGCGAAAGGGTGAGGGTCGGATCCAGGGCACCGGACACGCCGCGCCGACAGGCAGAGAGAACATAACCAGAACATCATCGACATCGGCCGCGAAACCTGCTATGTTGCAAGTAACTGCGCGGGGCTCCCCGTCGGGACCCGGTCTTTGAAATCGTCGCTCCCTGCCCCCCGCATCGCGCGCAAGCTATCGCGAGCCCTGCATCGACCCCCGATGGGACTAGCGTGCATCAGAGTCCAATCGGCTATTTTCAGGCTTTTCAGTTCCTTGCACCCCAACTTCTCACGGAATTAGACTCTGCACCCGGTTTTTTTCGAGTCCCATCCGGCACGAAAACTTCCCTCGCGTTTCCTCTCCCGACCTGCCGGAGCACCCTCGAGCGGCGGGCTCAGGCCCGGGGTCAATCAGCGACGCACATCCGTTCGAGAGTCCATCTCCGCCATCGCGTTCCAGCCCCCGACGCCCCGGGCTTGGCCTCCCTCGCGTCAAACGCCTATCCAGACGCCATCGCGCGTTTTCGATGAGGCAGGCCCATGACCCCGATCACCACCCGCGCCGCCGTTCTGCGCACCACGGGTGCCGCGCGCCCCTATGCCGACAGCAGGCCCCTGAGCATCGAGACCGTGACCCTCGACCCTCCGGGCCCGGGTGAGGTGCTGGTCGCCATCAAGGCCGCAGGTCTTTGCCATTCCGACCTGTCGGTCATCAACGGCGACCGCCCCCGGCCCCTGCCCATGGCCATGGGCCAGGACGCGGCCGGGGTCGTGGAACAGCTGGGCGAAGGCGTGACCGACCTCGCGATCGGCGATCATGTCGCCCTGGTCTTCATGCCGTCCTGCGGCCACTGCGATCCCTGCGCCGAGGGTCGCCCCGCCCTGTGCGAGCCCGGGGCCGCCGCCAACGGCCGGGGCGAGCTGCTGACGGGCGGCCGGCGGCTGCATCGGGACGCCGAGACGCTGAACCATCATCTGGGCTGTTCGGCCTTTGCCGACCGGGCCGTGGTCTCGCGCCGGTCGCTGGTCAAGATCGACCCGGCGCTGTCGTTTGCCGAGGCGGCCCTGTTCGGCTGTGCCGTCCTGACCGGGGTGGGGGCCGTGGTCAACACCGCCCGGATCAGGGCGGGGCAGAGCGCCGTGGTCGTCGGCCTCGGCGGCGTGGGTCTGGCCAGTGTGCTGGGAGCCGTGGCCTCGGGGGCCTCGCCCGTGATCGCGGTCGACCTGGCGGAGGACAAACTGGCCCTGGCCCGCAGCCTCGGCCCGGTCCAGACCGTCAATGCCGCCGACCCCGACGCCGTCGATCAGGTCCGCGCCCTGACCGGGGGCGGCGGCGACTTTGTGTTCGAGATGGCCGGGTCGGTCCGCGCGCTGGAGGCCGCATGGAAGATGACGCGCCGGGGCGGAACCACGATCACCGCCGGTCTGCCCCCGCCCGACGCCGCCCTGCCGGTCAATGTCGTGTCGCTGGTCAGCGAGGAGCGGACCCTGAAGGGCTCCTATATCGGCACCTGCGTTCCCGGCCGCGACCTGCCCCGCTATGTCGCCCTGTATCGACAGGGGCGGTTGCCCGTCGACCGGCTGATGAGCGGCACCATCCCGCTCGAGGACATCAACGCCGGGTTCGACCGCCTCCACGCCGGCGAGGTCGTCCGGCTGGTCGTGACGTTCTAGACCGCCGTCTCCGCAGCCGGGGCCGCAGGCGTGGTGCAATAGTCGAGGAAGGCTGCCAGCTGGGCCCTGCCCGCCGCCTTGCCGGTCAGGACCATGTCCTCGCCGTTCAGGCCGACGGCCAGCGCGCCGGTGTCCATCAGCGCCCGGATCACCGCATCGTCGGTGGGCACCACCTGGTTGGCACGAAACGTCCCGGTCGCCGTGCCCGCCGTCAGCACCGCATCGCTGGACTCGCCCCACGAGAGATTGACCGACTGCGAATCCGGCAGGCAGGAGGCATGGAACAGGCTGACGCCCTCGGCCCAGTCCCCATCGCCGAAATCCAGATCGCCCGACCCGCCATGGGCGACGAACGACCAGTCATAGCTGGCCGGCACCTCGCTGCGATCCGGGACCCGGGTCGGCAGGTCCCCCGTCGCGGACGGCTGACAGGCTGAAAGGCCCAACCCCAGAACCAACACGATCAAGACGCGGATCATCGGCACCCCCTCGAACACCCCGCCCCCCAGACGGGCCCGATCCTGGGCGCCGATCCGGTGCTTCGCCAGGACGGCGGGCACCGTGACAACCGGCGGGCGCGGCGCTAGAGCGCAAACGTCCACAAGGGAAACGCACTCATGGCGACCGAACTCTACGACCTCACCGTGCCCGGCTTCGTGCGCGGGCTCAAGGCATTGTCGGCCATTCTCGACAAGGCGACGGCCCATGCGCAGGCGACGGGTGTCGACCCGGAAGCCTGGCTGTCGCTCCGGCTGAGCGAGACCATGAACCCCCTGATCAAACAGGTTCAGACCGTCTGCGACAGCCCCAAGCTTTGCGTCGCCCGACTGTCCGGCGTCGCCGCCCCGGTGCACGACGATTCCGAAAAGACGATCGCCGACCTGCAGGGCCGGATCGCCGAAACCCTCGCCTATCTCCAGTCCGTGCCCCGGTCAGCCATCGACGGCCAGGAGGGCAAGGACATCGTCGTCACCTTCCCGGGCGGCGAGATGAAGTTTCTCGGCCAGCCCTATGTGACCGGCTTCGCCGTCCCGAATTTCTACTTCCACCTGACCACGGCCTACGGCCTCCTGCGCCTGGCCGGCGTGCCCCTGGGCAAGCGCGACTATATGGGTGTGCCGGCCTGACGGCTCAGCGCGGGACGTGCAGCAGCGCCTCGACCTCGGCCCGTGTCGGCAGCGAAGGCTGGGCCCCGGCCCGGGTCGCCGCCAGCGCCCCGGCCGCGCAGGCGAACGCCAGTGCGGCCCCGGGTGCCATCCCCTCGACCAGCGCCACCACGATCGCGCCCACGAAGGCGTCGCCCGCCCCGGTTGCATCGACGGCGCTCACCGGCGGCGGGGTGGCCCGTGCGACCTCGAGGCCGCCCTCGTACATCACCGCCCCTGCGGCCCCCAGCGTCACCACCACCCGGCCCCCGCCCCGGTGCAGCCGGTCGCCATAGAATGCCGCCTCGAGCGCATTGACCACGATCAGGTCGCAGCGCTGCAGCAGAGCGTCCGACACCGGCGCGGCGGGGGCCAGGTTGGCGCAGGCAAACCCCGTCGCCCGGCCGACCGCCGCCTCCACCGTCTCGGCCGGCAGCTCCAGCTGCACGATCAGCGGCATCGCAATCGAGGCCGGCAGCTGATCGGGCATGACCCGATGGTTGGCCCCCGGGGCCACGACGATCTGGTTCTCGCCCGACGGATCTACCGCGATCAGGGCCACCCCGGTCGGGGCGACCGGATCGACCCCGACCCCGGACAGGTCGACACCGAAGCGCGCCATCAGGGCCATCGCCTCGCCCGCCATGGCGTCGTCCCCGACCCGCCCGATCAGCCGCACCGGGGCCCCCAGCTTGGCGGCCGCCAGCGCCTGGTTGGCCCCCTTGCCCCCCGGGTGCCGGGCCAGGGTCGCGCCGGTGACGGTCTCGCCGGCCACAGGCAGGGACGGCGCGGACGCCACGAAATCCAGATTGATCGAACCGACCACGGTGATCGTCATGCCGCGGCCCCGAGGCATTCATTCAGCAGGTCGAACACGCCCTGGCTGTCGGCCCCGGTCGCCCAGCGGTGCCGCGCCCCGGCCGCCTCGACGCGGAACTGGACCGCCGTATGGCCCCGCGTCAGGTCGCTTTCGGTCTCGACCGCGATGCGACAGGGCACCAGTGTGAACAGCTCGGGCTGCAACAGCCACGCCACCGTGCACGGATCATGCAGCGGTGCCGCGTCCCAGCCCACGATCGTCCGTTCGATCCGCTGCGAGAACCGCACCATCGCCGCCGCCGTCCGGCTCGGCGCCGTGCCCAGCGCCTCCAGCGCCATAATCCGGGCCTCGGTGGCCCGCACCTGATGGGTCGCATCCAGACCCAGCATGACCATCTCGCAGTCGCTGGCCAGGACCTCGGCCGCCGCCTCGGGATCGGCCCAGATGTTGAACTCGGCCGAAGGCGTAATATTGCCGCCCTCGGATCGCGCCCCACCCATCGCCACCACCGTCCCCAGCCGCTCCGCCAGCGACGGCTCGGCCCGCAGCGCCAGCGCCAGATTGGTCATCGGCCCCATGATCGCCAGGGCCACGGACCGCTCGGGGGCCGCCATGACCAGACGCACGATCGCCTCGACCGCCGATCCGTCCGCCGCCGGAACGTCGGGTTCCAGCGCCTCCAGATCGCCCAGCCCCTCGGCCCCGTGGAACTCACCGGCTCCGGCCGGGTCGCGCCGCAGCGGCCGCGCCGCCCCGGCGAAGACCGGCACATCCTCGCGGCCTGCGATCTGGCGGATGATGCGGGCGTTGCGCGTCGTCTTGTCGACAGGAACATTGCCCCCGACCGTGGTGATCGCCCGCAGGTCCAGCGCCGGCGCGGCAAAGGCCAGCAGCAGTCCGACGGCGTCGTCCACCCCGGGGTCGCAGTCGATGATGAGGGCCTGGCGCTTCATCCGCCGATGCATGACGGGGGTCGCGCGCGCCCGCAAGTCCTCAGGCCCGGCACGCCTCAACACAGGCCCCGGCCAGCACCTCGGCCGAATCCACCAGCGCCACCGACACCTCAGCCGCGTCCAGCAGCAGCGGCACCTCCGTGCACCCGGCAATCATGGCATCCGCCCCGGCGAGGGTCAGCGCGCCCGCCAGCCGCGCCATCTCTGCACGATTGGTCGATCCGGTGTCGCCCCGCTTCACCGCATAGACACAGGCCATGAAGGCCTCGCGGTCGGGCACCTCAAGCAGGACAGTCTTCATCCCCTCCGCCTCCAGCGCCGCGCGATAAAGGGCCTCGCCACCCGGCGTCGCGAGGATGCCGACCCGCCGGGCATCCTGCCCCTTCACCGCCGCCACCGTGGCCGCGATCATGTCGATGAAGGGCAGGCCCGCCGCCTCGATCCCCGCCTTCTGGGCGTGGGCGGTGTTGCACGGCATGGCCAGCACCTCAGCCCCCGCCGCCTTCAGCCGCCGCGCCATCGTCGCCAGTTCGGCCTCCGCCTCGCCCGGTTGCGTGTTGCGGTCCGGCACCTGGGGGTTCAGGTCCATCACCACCCGGATGTGATCGGCGTCGCCCTGCGCCGGCGTCAGCGCCTGCACCCGCGCCAGAAACGCCACCGTCGCCGCCGGCCCCATGCCGCCCAGAACGCCCAGGACCTTGTTCATCTAACCCCTCAACGCTTCGCCGCCTTGCCAATCGGACGGCCAGCGCGCTTATGCGCGAAAATCGCGAGGAAGCGCCATGCCGACTGAAGCCGAGGCCGCGACGGCCCTGATCACCAATGACGCCGTCGTCCTGGGCCTGCTGGCCGCCATCCTCGGAGGGGTCTTCTGGGCCTCGAACCTGTCCCACCCCTGGGTGAAACGGTTCTTCACCGTCATTCCGGCCCTGCTGCTCTGCTATTTCCTGCCGTCACTGCTGACCACCTTCGGCGTCGTCGATCCCGAGGAGTCGCAACTTTACTTCATCGCCTCGCGCTTTCTGCTGCCTGCCGCCCTCGTGCTGCTGACCGTCTCGGCCGACCTTCCGGCGGTGTTCGGCCTGGGCCCCAAGGCGCTGATCATGTTCGCGACCGGCACGGTCGGGGTGATGATCGGCGGCCCGGTCGCCCTTCTGCTGACCAGCTGGATCGCCCCGGAACTGATGGGCGCGGGTCCCGAGGCCATCTGGCGCGGCATGGCCACGGTCGCCGGCAGCTGGATCGGCGGCTCGGCCAACCAGACCGCCCTGTACGAGATCTACGGTGCCGGCCCCGACACCTTCTCGATCTGGATCGCCGTCGACGTCGTCGTCGCCAATATCTGGATGGCCGTCGTCCTGTGGATCGCGGCCAACCAGACGCGGATGGACCGGCTGTTCCGCGCCGACACGACGGCGCTGGACCGGGTGCGCGACAGGGCCGAGGCCTATGAGACCCAGAACGCCCGCATCCCCAGCCTCAAGGACCTGATCTTCATCGTCGCGGTCGGCTTTGGCGCGGTCGGCCTGTCGCACGCCATTGCCGACCCCCTGTCGGCCTGGTTCGGCGACAGTTTCAGCTGGGCCCAGCGTCTGTCGCTCGACTCCAGCTTCTTCTGGCTGGTGCTGGTCGCCACCGTTATCGGCGTGGTCCTGTCCTTCACCCCTGCGCGCAAGCTGCAGGGTCCCGGCGCGGCCAAGGTCGGCTCGGTCTTCGTGTATGTGCTGGTCGCCACCGTCGGGCTGAACATGAACATCGGCGCCATCCTCGATAGCCCCGTCTACTTCCTGATCGGCGGCGTCTGGATGCTGGTCCATGTCGCCCTGATGTTCGCCATGGCCTTCCTGATCCGTTCGCCCAGCTTCTTCCTGGGCGTCGGCTCCATGGCCAATATCGGCGGTGCCGCCAGCGCCCCGGTCGCGGCCGCCGCCTTCCACCCCTCCCTGGCCCCCGTCGGCGTTCTGCTGGCCGTGGTCGGCTATATCGTCGGCACGGCCGCCGCCTGGTTCACCGGGCTGGTGATGATGCAGATCGCGGCAGGTGTGGGGTAAGGGGCGGCTCCTCGCCTCGCCTCGCCTCGCCTGAAGGTGAAATGGGCCTGAAATTCTTGAGTTCAAGAATTCCCGGCAAGCAGAATATGCGCAGTCTCTGGAGCCTTCACTGCGGGACCCGCTCCCGATCTGGACAAGGGCCGTCGATCCATGACCGCTGCCGCCACGCCGCTCACCCAGGCGTTCTTCCACGGGACGAAGCCGAGCTTGAAACCAGGCGAGTTCATCGGCTCCGGCCATTCTTCGAACTACGGAGCGGGCAAATCAGCCCTGTTCGCCTACATGACCGCGACCATGGATGCGGCCATCTGGGGCGCGGATCTGGCGGCGGGCGAGGCCCCCGGGCGAATCTTTGTTGTCGAACCGACCGGCCTCTGCCCCCTGACGGCGATAGCGGAACAGCACCTTGGCCACCGCCGCCACCCCCGTCAGATCCCACAGATGCGCCCCGGTCATGTCGATCTCGACCCGCGTCGGATGGCCGTGTAGGCGAGGGCCGGTGCGCTTGAGGCCTCTGTTGCATACCTTGTCATCCCGGAAGCGCCGCAGGCACTATCCGGGACGGCGACCGTTCAACGCCGCGCTCCCGGACAGCCCGCAGGGCTGAGCCGGGAGGCAGCCGGACACATGTCAGGACCGGCGGGCCGCCCCACCCGTCTCCCGGACAACCGCTGCGCGGCTTCCGGGAGGGCAAAGACGAGGCTCCCGCCGTCCCGGCTCTCCGCTTCGCTTCGGCCGGGATGACAAAGCCCCCTACAACGCCTCCTCGATCTCGCCCTGATAGCCGAACAGGCCCTGCGCCCCGCCGGTGTGCAGGAACACCACGCGCTCACCCTCGAACCGGCCGGCCCTGGCCAGCGCGATCAGCCCCTTCATAGCCTTGCCGGTATAGACCGGGTCCAGCACGATCGCGTCGGTGCGCGCTGCCAGCACCAGCGCATCCACCACCGCCTGGTCGATCAGGCCGTAGCCCTCACCGACATAGTCGCAGTCGGCCACAACCATGGCCGGGGTCACGCAGCCCGGCCGACCCAGCAGCGCGGCTGTCTCTTCGGCCAGCTTGAGGACATTGGCCTCCTGTTTGGTCCTGGGGGCCCGGACCCCGATGCCCAGCACCGGAATGTCCGCACCCATCACCGCCAGACCGGCCACCAGCCCGGCGTGGGTCCCGGCGCTACCGGTCGCCGTCACGATCCGGTCGATGGCCAGATCCAGTTCGTCGGCCTGGACCACGATCTCGCGGGCGCAGTCGACATAGCCCAGCGCGCCCACCGCGTTGGAGCCGCCGCCGGGGATGATATAGGGCCGGCCGCCCCGGGCCCGGACCTCGGCGGCCGTGGTCTCCAGCTCGGCCGGCATGTCCGACCCTCCGGGCACGCAGCGAATGCCTGCGCCGAAAAGCCGGTCCATCAGGACGTTGCCGTTGTGGACATAGTCGGTCGCCTTCGACCCGGTGCGTTCCTCGAGGATGACCTCGCACTTCAGGCCGGTCGCCGCTGCGGCTGCCGCCGTCTGGCGCACATGGTTGGACTGCACCGCGCCCTGGGTCACCAGGGTGTCGGCATCCTGTTCAAAGGCCTCGCCCAGCAGGAACTCCAGCTTCCTCGTCTTGTTGCCGCCACCGGCCAGACCGGTGCAGTCGTCGCGCTTGATCCACAGGTCGATGCCCAGCGCGTCGGACAGACGCGGCAGGGGCTCCAGCGGCGTCGGCAGATGGGCGAGGCGCAGGCGGGGAAAGCGGGCGAGATGCATGGGTGGGGCTCCGGTGAGACCGGGTGCCTAGCACCCTGTCGGCGGCGCGGCGAGCCGCTGTCAGGTGACAGCCAGAGCCGCCAGCAGCGCCGTGATCGTGCGCTCCGGCGAGGGTGTCGCCTCGCGCATCAGATCATCCAGCACAGTGGTGAGTTCCGGCGTGATCCGGGCGCTGGCCATGGTCCAGTCCGCAAACATCCGTGCTTCCACAGGCTCGCGGCCGAACACGACGATGTCGCGGTGGCGGGGATCGTCGGCCAGCCGGCCCAGCAAGCCGTCCAGCGCTGCGGGCGGGCCCTCGATCACCTGGATGTAGCGGTTCTCGTGCGCCGCCAGCGCGCCGGTCAGGCCATCCCGGGCATTGTTGCGGTGCGAAACGGCGAGGATCGCCGCCACATTCATCAGGTTGTCCGTCCGGCCCGTCGCGGTGGAGCCGTAAACCAGTCGTTCCAGGGTCGCCATGCGCCCCCCCGCTCTGCTGTCGGCTCCGGCGCGGTGAGGATCACCAGCGTCAGTCCGGCAGATAACGTTGACCGCTGAAACCGGATTCGCACAACCCCTGACCCGCCGGACAGGGCTCAGCCCTTGCAGACCGCCGCCATCTCGGCGAAATGCGCCGCCTCGCCGGGTGCCTCGAGGGCCGGGGTGGCCCGGGTCGTGATCCGGGCCCCGGCTTCCAGCGAGCGGTGCACCGGGCATCGATCGGCGATCTCGAACATCCGCGCCTGCTGGTCGTCGCTCAGGTCGCCCTCCAGCGTCAGGGTGCGTTCAAACAGGTCCGCCGGCGTCTGGCCCGCCTGCCGCTCATGGCGCACCGCGACCGAGGCGCGGTCCAGCGGCACGCCCTTGCGCTCGGCATACAGCCTCAGCGTCATGACGGTGCAGGCCCCCAGCCCCGCCGCCACCAGCTCATAGGGTGTCGGCCCCGAGGCCAGCCCCCCGACCGAGACCGGCTCGTCGGCCATCAGCACGGCCCCGCCCGCCTCGACCCTGACCTGGAACCGGCCCGCGCCCGTCTCGGCCACCCGAACCACCCCGTCGGCGGGCGGCGTGACAACCTCGGCCTCCATCACGCCCAGATAGCGGCTGGCCCAGGCCGCGATGACATTGGCGGCGTAGGCCGCATCGGCCGGCTGCGACAGCAGGTGATCGGCGCTGTCCAGCGAGACGAAGCTCTTGGGATGCCGGGCCGCCAGAAAGATCGCGGCCGATTCCTCGATACCCACGATCTGGTCGACCGGCGAATGCAGCACCAGCAGGGCCCGCTTCAGGGTCGCCAGCCGCGCCGTCTGGTCCTGCATCTTCAGGTCTTCGGCAAAGCCTGGCCCCACCGAGACCGGCCGTCCGCCGACGCTGACCTCATGGCGCTCGCCCGGCTTCACCGTCTCCGCCCCCGGCCCCAGCAGATGCAGCACATGGGCCACGTCGAACGGCGCGCCGATGGTGGCCACGGCCTTGATGCCGGGCAGCGATCCCGCCGCCGCAATCGCCGCCGCCCCGCCCAGACTGTGCCCGACCAGCAGCCCCGGCGCGCAGCCCCGCGCGGTCATATACTGCCCCGCCGCCACCAGATCGCCGACGTCGACGCTGAAGCCGTGCGGCCTGGCCGCCCCACCCTGATCTGGCCCCGCCTCGCCGATCCCGGCGAAGTCCAGCCGCAGCGTCGCCACCCCCTCGGCCGCCAGTGCGCGGCTGATCCGCGTCGCCGCCAGATTGTCCTTTCCGCAGGTGAAACAGTGGGCGAACAGGGCATAGGCGCGGACCTGCCCGTCCGGCCGGTCCAGCCGCGCATTCACGTGGCGCCCATCCGGCGTGGTGAAGTCGAACGGTTCGGTCTGCATGGCGGCTCTCCCGGCTGGCACGTCAGCCTAGACCGCGTCTTCGCCCCGCGCCTGCGAAAGG
>JBBSCK010000046.1:0-19730 GCA_038250335.1 Caulobacterales bacterium | reverse complement strand
CGCGCGGCAGCAGACGCTCCCGCGCATAGGACCGGGCCGCCTCACGGATGGCGCGCTCGTCCCCGCTCAGCCGCCCCTCCAGGTCAAAGGGATCGTCCCACTGGAAGGTCCGGGTTACGGATGCGGTGCCGTCGGCCATGGGTGAAATCCTTCTCATTTCGGCGACCGCGGAATTGCCTTGGCAAGCGCGCGGGATCAAATGATATAAGATTATATCTTTTGCGCGGTCCACCACCGCGTGCGTAGCGGGATCAGAATGGCTGAGGCCAGGGCCATCACGGGCAGGACACTCGTCGAGAAGATCGCGGCGAGGGCCTCGGGCCGGGCTGGCGCGCGGGCCGGCGACCTCATCACGGCCGAGGTCGACCTGTGCTTCGCCCATGACTCATCGGGTCCGCGACGATGGGCCCCGATGCTCGCAGATCTGGGTCGCGGCCTTTGGGATCCCTCGAAGGTGGTAATCGCCTCGGATCACTATGTCCCGGCCGTGGACGCCGAGAGCGCGGCGATCCTGGCGCTGACCCGGCGGTTCGCAGCCGAGCACAGGGTCGGGCATTTCTACGATATGGAAGGCATCGGCCACATGCTGCTGGCCGAGCGCGGGCTGGTCCAGCCGGGCATGCTGCTCGCCGGCGGTGACAGCCATACCCCCATGGCAGGAGCCTTCGGGGCCTACGCAGCGGGCTATGGTGCGACCGACATGGCGGCGATCGCCGCGACCGGCCGGACCTGGCTTCAGGTGCCGTCGACAATCCGGGTCGAGTGGCGCGGGGCCTTGCGTGACGGCGTCACGGCCAAGGACATGATGCTGTTCCTGTGCCGGACACTGGGCATGGACAACGCCTTCCGGGCGGTCGAGTTCGGCGGGCCGACGCTCGAAGCCATGTCGATGCCCGAGCGGCTGGTCCTGACCAATATGGCGGCCGAACTCGGGGCCGAGACCGGGATCGTCGCGCCGGATGCCACAACCTTCGCCTGGCTGTCCGCTGCGGGCGCTCCGGTTGCGGACGAGGCCACCGCGCGGGCCTGGGCCTCGGACCCGGACGCGGACTATGAGGCGGTTCATCGCTTCGACGCCGGGGCGCTGGAGCCGATGATCGCCCTGCCCCACTCCCCGGCCAACAGCGTCGCGGTCGCGCAGGCCGCGGGGCGTGCCATTGACCAGGCCTATATCGGTGCCTGTGTGGGAGCCAAGCTGGAGGATCTGCGAATGGCCGCGCGAGTGCTCTCGGGCCAGCGGGTTGCGGCGGGCGTCCGGCTTCTGGTGGCCCCGGCGTCATCGCGGGTGACGCAGGCGGCGGCCGAGGACGGGACCCTGGCCACGCTCATGGCCGCAGGGGCGACGCTGATGCCGTCCGGCTGCGGGGCCTGCGCGGGGATGGGCGCCGGGCTGCTGGCCGAGGGAGAGGTCTGCCTCTCCACCACCAATCGCAACTTCAGGGGCCGGATGGGCCATGCGGGTGCCGAGGTCTATCTGGGCTCGCCCTACAGCGTGGCGGCGGCGGCCGTGTCGGGACGGATCGTCGATCCGCGTACCCTGCTGGGCCAGCGGAGGGCGGCGGCATGAGCGGTTCCTCCTCGCCCGGCATCGCCTTCGTTTTTGGCGACCAGATCGACACAGACGTTCTGGCCCCGGGTCATCTGATGAAACTCGACCCGGACGCCCTGGCGAGCCATTGTCTGGAGGCTGTGGATCCCGGTTTCGCCCGCGCGGTCCGCCCCGGCGATTTCGTCGTCGCCGGGTTGAATTTTGGCCTCGGCTCCTCGCGCGAGCAGGCTGCAGTGTCGCTGAAGCGGCTGGGGGTCCGGGCCGTGATCGCGCGTTCTTTCGCCCGCATCTTCTGGCGCAATGCCATCAATCTGGGGCTGCCGGCCATTGCCCTGGCCGAGGCCAGCGAGATCGACGCCGGCGACCGGTTGTCTCTTGATCTGGAGGCCGGAGTCCTGACCAATCAGTCTGCGGGACGGACCTACCGGTTCGCGCCCTTCCCCGACCACCTGACGGCGATGATGCGCGACGGGGGGCTGATCGCCCACCTGAAGCGCCAGTCCGCCGACGCCCAGCCCGAAACGGGAGCCGCCGCGTGAGCCTCAAGACACGCCTGAACGTCCCGGGATCGCCGATCCATGCGCCGGGAGCCTTCGACGCCCTGTCTGCGCTTCTGATCGAACAGGCGGGCTTCGAGGCCATCTATCTGTCCGGGGCCTCCATCGCCTACACGCAACTGGGCCGACCGGACCTGGGACTGGTCAGCTTCGATCAGGTCGCCGATGTCGTGGCGCGCATCTGCGAGCGCGTCGAGATTCCCTTGATCGTGGATGCCGATACGGGCTTCGGAAACGCGCTGAATGTCGCGCGGACGGTCAAGGTGTTCGAGCGCAACGGGGCCCGGGCGATCCAGCTGGAGGATCAGACCTTCCCCAAACGGTGCGGCCATCTGTCGGGCAAGGGCGTCGCCCCGACCGAGGAGATGGTCGGCAAGGTCCACGCCGCCCTCGACGCGCGCCGGTCCGAAGAAACCCTGATCATCGCCCGAACCGATGCGATCGCCGTCGAGGGATTCGAACCGGCCCTCGCACGCGCTGTCGCCTATGCCGAAGCGGGGGCCGATGTGGTCTTCGTCGAGGCACCCCGAAGTCTGGACGAGATGACGCGGATCGTCGCCGCCCTGGGCCGCACGCCCGCCATGGCGAACATGGTCGAGGGCGGCCAGACCCCGATCCTGTCGCGCGACGCGCTCGGCGAACTGGGCTTCCGGCTGGTGATCAGCCCCGGGGCACTGGTGCGGGCGCTGATTCCGGCTGCAGAGAGCTTCCTCAAAGCCCTCAAGGCCGAGGGCTCCACGGTCAGCTATAGGGACCGGATGACCGACCTTGCCGGCGTCAACGACCGGATCGGGCTGGAAGCCATGCTGGCGCTCGGCGATCGCTATGAGCCGGAGCGACAGGAGGCCGCCGAGTGAACCGGTCTGACCCCAATCTCTACGACTACTGGCCGTATCGCGATCGGCCGAAGATCGTCTGGCCCGGCGGCAAGGCCCTGGCCTTCTGGATCGCCCCCAATATCGAGTTCTACGAGTTCGACCCACCGACCAACCCGGCGCGCCCCGGATGGCCGCGGCCTGCGCCGGACGTGGTCGGCTACTCGCAGCGGGACTGGGGCAACCGCGTCGGGCACTGGCGACTTCAGGACCTGCTGGACCGGCACGGACTGCGGGGGTCCGTCAGCCTGTCCATCGGCCTGATCGACCATCATCCAGAGATCATCGAGGCCGCCAACGCTCGCGGCTGGGAGTTCTTCAGTCACGGCATCTACAACACCCGCTACAGTTACGGCATGGACGAGGCCCAGGAACGGGCGGTGCTTGAGGACTCCATCCGCTCGGTCGAGGCTGCCACCGGCCAGCGCATCCGGGGCTACCTCGCCCCTGCCCTGACCCATACCCCGCGCACCCTGGACCTCATCGCCGAACACGATTTCTGGTACTCCTGCGACCTGTTCCAGGATGACCAGCCACAGCCGCTGAAGACGAAAACCGGCCGGCTGGTGTCCATGCCCTATTCGCTCGAGGTCAATGACGTCATCGGCTATTCCGTCATGGGCATGGATCCGTGGCGCTATGCCGACGTGCTCAAACGCCATTTCGACCAGTTGCTGACGGAGGGCCGCGAGTCGGGCACGGTGATGTGCATCCCGTTGCATGCCTATCTGGTCAGCCAGCCCCACCGCATCCGGGCGTTCGAAACCGCGCTGGCGCACATCATGGGCCATCGCGACGAGGTCTGGTTCGCCACCGGTGCGGAGATTGCCGCCCACTATCGCGAACACTGCTGGGACCAGACCGTGGCCGACATCACACGGCGGGGCCTGGCAAAAGGCGGTCATGGGTTCGACGATGCCGCTGCCTGACGACCATCTGGTCTATCCGTATCGCCGTCAAGGCATGGACCAGTCGCTCTATGGCTGGAGACCGGCCGGAGACCGGCCGAAGGGGCGGTGGCCGGGCGACCGATCCTTGGCCGCCATGATCGTCGTGCCGATCGAGTGGCATATGCTCGATCCGGCCGGCAAGCCGTTCAAACACCCCGGCGCGATGCAGACACCGTGGCCGGACCTGCGCCACTATACCACCCGTGACTACGGCCCCCGCGTCGGGGCGTTCCGGCTTCTGAACGCATTGAAAGCGGCCGGGCTGAAGGCGACGGTTCCGGTCAACGCGATCGCGCTGGATCGCTATCGGCCACTGATTGAGGCGGCACTGGATGAGGGCCACGAAATCGCCGCCCACGGCTGGTCCACCGATGCCATCCACCACTCCGGTCTGTCGGCAGATGAGGAGCGCGCGCTCGTCGCCCGCACACGCGACGCCTTCGCAGCCGCTGGTCTGACACCCCGCACCTGGATGAGCCCCGCGCGCCAGCAGTCGTTCCGCACACTGTCGTTGATCGTCGAGGCAGGCTTCGACACTTGCCTGGACTGGGAGCAGGACGAGGTTCCCGTCGCGATGGCCACCGATGCCGGGGTCGTCAGCGCCGTACCGCTGATGAACGAACTGGACGACCGGACCCTGCTGATCGACCGCCGCCAGACCGAAGACGCCTGGGCCGACCAGGTGCTGGAGGCCACGGCCTTCCTTAAGGCCGACGCGGGGACCGACGACCGGCGGGTGCTGGGCTTCACCCTGACAAGCTACGTCGCGGGTCAGCCGTTCCGCATCCACGCGGTAAGACGGATGCTGGAGGGGCTCGCCAGGGACCCCGCCGTGTGGTCGGCGACGGCGAGCGAGATCGCGGACGCCTGAAGCGTCAGTTTCCGCCCGGCAGGGCGTCCAGCACCTGATTCAGCTCGATATAGTGCCCATCCGGATCATAGACTGAAGCGAAATTGACCCGGATCACGCCCTGGCCGCCATAGCCGGGATAGGTGACCAGATGGGGGACCTCCCCGACCACGACGCCGGGCGCGGCGCTGGCGCGGGCGAACACGGCAGCCTGGTCCCTGATGTTGAACACCAGCACGATGTCCCCGGGGCGCAGCTGCGTGTCGGTGCGGGCCGGGCGCTCGGGCCGGTCCGGTTTGAAATACTGCATCAGGCCGATCACCCCGATGTAGGGATCATTGGCCCGCAGCAGCACCAGCCGCAACGACCGCTCGGCGGCCTCGTCCGTGGTCGCCTCGCGCGGGGTACGGATGTAGCTGTCATAGGTCACCACCATGCCGAGCGCATCGCGATAGAAGGCCAGCGACGCCTCGATGTCGCGCACCACAAGGGTGGTGCGGCGCACGTCCAGCGGCACCTGATCGGCCTCCGGCACACGCTGGGCGAAGGCCGGCAGGGGTGCGGTCAGACCGACGATGGCGCAGACGAGCAGGATCAGCAGGCGAGTCATGATCGGGCCTCCAGGTGTTCCAGAACCTCGGCTGCGGACACCACGTCGGCGTATTTCAGCAGAAGATCCGTCAGGTTGGCGAAATGATAGCTCTCGTGCTTGTCGGCAACGCATTCGACCGGAACGATGGTGCGATAGCCGCAGGACAGGCTGTCGACTGCGGTCGCGCGCACGCAGCCCGAGGTCGAGCCTCCGGTCACGATCACCGTGTCGATCCTGTGCCAGATCAGATAGCTCTGCAGCGGTGTCTCGTGAAAGGCCGACGGCATGCGCTTGTCGAACACCAGGTCCACGTCGCAGTCGACTCGGACACGGGGATCGAAGGCGTGGCGCTCTGATCCGGCCTTGATGTTTTGCAGGCTGTCGGGGGTGTCGGTGCGCGTGCCCCAGATACCCGCGTCGCCACCGTCAGGCTTGTAGCAGACCCGGGTCCAGACCACCGGCAATCCGGCCGCGCGGGCTGTGTCGCTGATCCGGTTCACATGGGCGATCTGGTCAGGGTCGGTCACATAGGCCGATTTGGGGAACAGGTCCGGGCGGGTGTAGGCCTGCTGGAAGTCGACGTTCACGACGGCCGCGCGCTGACCGAAGCCGAAGCTCCGCCGGGCCGGATTGGCCCGCACCTCTTCATAGATGGCCCTTGCCGAGCGATCGTCCCGGATCATCGTCGGCTCGAACCGCAGCTCGGTCATTCGCCGGGCGTCCCGGCCTGGAGCCTGCGGATGTCGTCAATGCCCTCTGGCGGCGCGCGCCACAGCGGCGCATCGGTCTCGATGTAGTCGCGCAGGGTCCGAGGCACGTCGTCGTAGGCGTCGATCCGCCAGGTGATCAGGTGCATGATCGCCGGCCCTCCGCCGGCCCAGGGGGGCGCATCGCCGTAACGCACCCACGAAAGCTGGTTCGGATTGGATGCCCCTCCGGGGGCCTGGATGAAGAAGTCATAATTCTCGAAAGCCTGATAGCGGCTCGTTCCGTCGCCAACGGGAAAGTCAAGAAACAGGGGTGCGGTAAAGACATAGGCGTCACCGATCGTGCGCACCTGCATGGTGTCACCGGGCCCGATCCGTTGCAGCCGCGCACCGGTGCCCTGCTCGACGAAGGTCTGGAGTCGGTCACCGTTCAGCTCGTAGGTGATCAACTGATAGGGATAGGACACAGGCGTGACCGCCATGCCGTTCCGTTCACGGAGCACCGCGTTCGTCACGGCGTCGCGATAGATGTAGATCTTGCGCGAGAACTGCCGCGCCAGCGGCATCAGTGGATCGGGCCGATCCGATCGCGACGTGTCGTAGCCCTCGACGTTGGCCAGCAACTCGCCGGAGGGATAGGCCCTGAGCGTGCCCACGGAATACCAGTAGACCGGCGCGCCCGTGCCCGTACGTGCGTCGACGAAAGTCTCGAAGCTGCGCAGGTCGAAGCCCTGCGCCCCGGCAGGCCCGGGCGAAGCCATGATCGCCAATCCGGCGAACAGCGAAAGGCAGAAAAGACGCATCCGAAGACCTCCGTTTGACGACAGCGTAACGACGCTTGCCGCCCAGTTCAAATGGTATAACAATATACCATTATAACCGGTCAAAGAGCCGGAGTCGCCATCATCCGAGCAGGAGATCTGAATCATGCGTATGTGCGCCGTGCTGCTTTCCAGCGTATCCGCCCTCACCCTCGTGACCGCCTTTCCCGCCTCGGCTCAGCAGTCCGGCCAGGAAGACACGGCCCGGATCGACGACATCATCGTCACCGCCCAGCGGCGCGAGCAGAATCTTCAGGATGTGCCGATCGCGGTCACCGCCTTCACCCAGACCCAGCTCGAAATCGCCCAGGTCGAGGACACGACAGACCTGGTTCGCGTGACCCCCAGTCTGACCGGCGGCCTGAACACCGGCACGGGCGGTGCCGTCAGCTATTACATCCGGGGACTGGGCTCCACTGAACAGGTCGCCAGCTTCGATGTGCCCGTCGCGACCTATGTCGACGAGGTCTATGTCGCCCGTCAGATCGCCAACAACATCACCCTGCTGGACGTCGACCGCATCGAGGTCCTTCGCGGGCCGCAGGGCACGCTGTTCGGCCGCAACACCACCGGCGGTGCCATCTCGATCACGACACGCAAGCCGGATCAGGACTTCCGCGGGTCGCTGAACGCCACCTATGGCTCGTTCAATCGCTACAGTCTGCGCGGCGCCATCAGCGGACCGCTCAACGATGTCGTTTCGGCCGGGGTCACCCTGCTGAAGATCGGCGATGATGGCTATGCAGACAGTCTGGTTACCGGACAGAAACTGAACGGAGAGGACACCTGGGGCATCCGCGGCACCCTGCGGTTCCAGCCGGGCGACGCCTGGGACTGGAACATCTCGGCCGACTATGTCGATCAGGAAAAGACGACGATCGGCACGAACCCTCTCGATCCGCCATACACGAGCCGCACAGGCCTGCGACTGGGAGACTGCGCCGACAGCGCGATCGAATCATACCTCGGCCAACGCCTCGGCAACTGCGCCCGGACCCGGGTCGGAACGATCATCTCCAACCTGACCCACGACATGGACTGGGCAAGCATCAGCTGGATCAGCGGCTATATCGCCACGGATCAGATCTTCTCGATCGATTTCGGTCTGGGCGGCAGTCCGACTCCCTTCGGTGGCTTCACCATTTCCAATGATGTGGAGAGCAGGCAGTGGACCCAGGAGCTCAAGCTGGTCGGCGAGACCGGACGGCTGAACTGGGTCGCGGGACTGTTCTATCTCGATGAGGAGAATTCGACCTATCAGCTGGACACCTTCGCCACGACCCCCACTGCGACGGCAGCTCTGGTGCTGGGCGACCGTCTTCTGGACAATTCGACCCGGTCCTTCGCCGTCTATGCCCAGGGCGACCTGTCGCTGACCGACCGCCTCACCCTGACAGTGGGCGGGCGCTACACGGATGAGAACAAGGACATCAGCTTCACCGACCGGACCCGGGCCGCCTATCCGCCCGGCTTCATCAATGTGACCGGGGCCCCCGCAGGACGACCGACGACGGCCAACCTGCGCGCCGCAGGAATCCCGACCAGTCAGGGCGTGACCAAATTCACCCCCCGCGTCGCACTCCAGTACGAATACAGCGACGATATCATGGTCTTCGCCTCGGCCACGAACGGCTTCAAGTCTGGCGGCTGGAATGCGCGCGGCACCACGGCCGCGACCAACTCGGCCTTCGGTCCGGAGGAGGCCTGGTCCTACGAACTGGGCGTGCGATCGGATCTGTTCAACGACAGCCTGCGCCTGAATCTGACGGCCTACCGCCTTGAAGTGGAGAACCTGCAGCTGCTTTCTGGCCAGCCGCGTGCCGGCGGCGGCATCGATTTCGTCACCCGCAATGCCGGCGGGCTGGAGGCGACCGGTCTGGAGGCCGAGATCACCTGGCGGCCGACCGATGCCCTTGAAATCTTCATCAGCGGCTCGATCGCCGATCGTCAGTACGTCGATATCCCGCTCGTCAACGGTGCCGGCGGCGTGCCCTGCAACGCTACCCCCGAGCCGCTGAACTGCGTCACCACGCGCGACGAACCGGTCCGGTTCCCGGAAAGCCAGGGCACCCTCGGGGCCCGCTACACCCTGCCGACCGCCTTCCTCGGGGGCCAGTGGTCGCTGAACGGCTCGCTCAGCTATTCAGACGAATACTGGACCTCAAGCTACAATGATGCGGGCACGGCGACGGGAATTCCGTTCGGCGCAACGACGGCCATCACCCGGGCGCTGTCGCTGACGCCCTCGACCACGCTCTACAATGTGGGCCTTCGTTACGAGAGCGCAGACGGAGCCTGGGAAGCGGCGCTGGACTGCTCGAACTGCGGCGAGGAATACTACCTGACCTCCTCGCTCGTGGGCCTTGGCTATCCGAACGATCCGCGCCGGGTGACCTTCCGCCTGCGTCGCAACTTCTGATCGGCTCAGGTCCCTGCGCCGCCGTCACTCCCGGTCGGCGGCGCAGAACCGGCGGTCCTGACCGCCGTCTCCCGGGGCGCGGGTCCAGGTCCGCGCCCCTTTTTTCCTCCAGGTCTGAAAGCGGACCGCGCGACGTCAGGCCCTCTGGAGTTCCAGGATCGCCCGCGCTGCGCGCTCACCCGTCTCGCAGGCCGCCTCCATGCCGTGCTCCTCGCGCCGGACGTGTTCGCCGGCGAAATGGACCCGGCCCTGGGTCTGGCCCAGAACCGCTCCGACCCCCAGAACCTCGCCGGGGGCGGGCGCATGGCGGATGCCGCCCGACAGGGGGCTGGCCCAGCTCCACGAAAAGGCTCCGCGCACCCGGCCTGCCGAAGCCGGACGCACCCGGGCCAGCTCGGCGATCGCGAAGGTCACGCGGTCCTCATCGGTCATGGCGTCCCACGGCATGGCACCATCGCCGTTGATCCAGCAGACCAGTCGCTCGACACCGCCGTCCGTCTCGACCGCAAACACCCGTTCCAGCGGCCCGTCGACATAGAGCGAGGGCGGCAAGCCATCGTCGTCCCAGAACGGGGCCTCTGGCACCAGATGCACCTGGGTGACACGCGCATAGTTCGCATCTGCAATACCCGCCGCCTGATCCGGCGGAAGAGGTGGCTGAAAGGCGATGCGGGAAACGGCGGTCAGGGGCGCGGCGATGACGACGTGTCCGGCGGTGAGCGTCTCTCCGCCCGTCAGCCGGACCTCAACGCCCCTCCCGGTCTGCGACACCGAGACGACGGTCATGTCGTAGCGGAGGGTCAAGGCTTCCGCCATGGCGGCGGGCAGGACCGCGCTGCCGCCGACGATCTCTCCAGCGCCTTCCGGGCCGGTCGGCGGCGGAGCGTTGGGCGAGCGGGCCGCCTCGCGGAACAGGCCCAGTGCCGAAGCCCCCTCCAGAGACGGTGCATTGGTCCAGCGGTTCATCAGCCGGATCGCTTCGGTCGAGACCCCGGCCCCTGCCAGCAGTGACGCGGCGTCACAGTCGAAGGCGGCCAGCGCCGGGTTGGCGGCCTGATCGACGGTGCGGATCGGCGACAGCGGCCGGAACAGCCGGGCCTCCAGCGCGGCAGGCGCAATCTCCCGCTCGGCCCCGAGGGTCAGGTTGACCGGGCTGGTTGGCCAGTCGGCCGCCGAGACGAGCTGGTCACCGATCGCATAGCCAAAGCCGCCGAACCGTCGCGTGATCGGCCGGACCTCGACCCCGAAGCGGGCGGCATGCCCCCGCACACGCGCATAGTGAGGCCCGATTTCCACCCCACCGACGTCGATCGTCAGGCCGCCGCCGCTCTCGGTCCGCAATCGCCCTCCTGGACGTCCCTGGGCCTCCAGCACCGTGACCCGGACTCCGGCATCCTGAAGGGCCAGCGCTGCCGTCAGACCCGCCAGCCCGGCGCCGACCACGATGACGTCAGCGCGTGACTGGCCCCGCGCCGGTCGCGCCAGCGCGACCGTCCCGAGACCCGCCAGAAGCGTCCGCCGGCGTATCATCCGCGGTCCAGTTCGATCAGCTCGTACCAGGTCTGCATATAGCCGCCGACCCCGCCCTGGAGCATGATCGCGTCCTTGTCGTCGGTGATCCAGACGTCATAGGGCGGATGCTGGCCCGCCATGCCGGACGTCCCGTCGTCGATGAACTGAAAATGCCGGGCGGCGAAGGTGCCGGCCTTTACCGTCACCGTCTCGGGTCCCACGTAGACAGCGTCGATGTTGACTTCGGCGATCATCGGCGGCGTTGCGCCCCGGTGATCGGGCGAAGGCAGCATGACCCGCAGCTTCTTCGTTTCGCCGATGCTCCAGTCGAACAACGACAGCAGATATCCGTCGGCCACCACCGGATGCGTGCCCATGCCGTCAATCGGCCGGTCCAGAGGCATGAACTGCGACAGGCGGCCGATCGACGGCCCGTAGCTTTCGCATTCCACCCCGTCGGCGGTGAAGCGGTACCAGCCCGAACCCATGAAGGCGTCGTCCACCGTCAGTCGGACGTGGCAGTCCATCGGCCGGCCATGCTCATCCAGCGAATAGACGATGTCGCGCAGCACGCTGGGATGCGGTTCCTCGATCTCGCAGTGGGCGCGCAGGGTCCGCTTGCCGTCGGTGTGGTGCGTGAAGCGGAAATGCTCGATGCCCCGCCGCTCGTCCAGCCGCTCGGGTTTCTTCGATGTGTAGAGGATCGTACCGGTGATGGAGCGGTGCTTCATGTCGAACCCTCTTCGGAAAAGGCGGCCAGCGGCAGGGGCGCGGCCGTGTTGGCGATCAGGGCCTGCCGACGCAGGAAGCGCCGATAGCCGTCCTCGCCCATGCGGGACGGACCCAGACCGGACGCCTTGAATCCCTGTTTGGCCGCCTCGTAGAAGATGGAGGTCAGGGCTGCATCGTTGAGGCTGACAGCCCCGGCCTCGATGCGCCGGCCGATCGCCTCCGCCTCCTCCAGGGTCTCCGCGAAAACAGCGGCGGACAGGCCGTAATCGCCGTCATTGGCCAGGGCGATGGCCTCGTCGGCCGTATCGAAGGCCATGACCGGCAGGATCGGCCCGAAGGTCTCCTCGCGCATCACGGCCATGGCCTGGGTGACCGCCGAGATGACGGTGGGCCGCAGCCAGCGGCCGCCACCATGGGTTTCGATCTCGCCGCCGGTCAGGACACGGGCACCCTGGCTGCGGGCGTCGGCGATCTGGTCGGCGAGGATGTCTGCCTGTTTGTCGAAGATGATCGGACCGACCTGACCGGAGCCGATGTCAGGCCAGTTCAGACGCGCGGCGTCGGCTTTTTGGACGAGCCTGTTCAGGAAGGCGTCGTGGATGGACCGCTGGACATAAATCCGCTCGATGGACTGACAGGCCTGACCGGTCGACAGGGCCGATCCCCTCAGCGCCGCATCCGTGGCGTGCTCCAGATCGGCGCCGTCCAGCACGATCAGCGGGTCCTTGCCGCCCAGTTCCAGATAGGCGGGGATCAGCCGACCCGCCGCCTGGACCGCAACCTTGCGCCCCGTCGCCACCGAGCCGGTGAAACAGACGCAGTCTGCGACATCGACCACCGCCGCTCCCGTCGCACCGTCGCCGACGACGATCGCGAACACGGCGGCCAGATCGGGAACCTCGGCCAGCGCGGCCATGACCGGGGCGATGAATCGGGGCGTGACCTCGGATGGTTTCACCAGAACGGCGCAGCCGGCCAGCAGGGCCGGAACCGCGTCGATCATTCCCAGCAAGAGCGGAAAGTTCCACGGGCTGACAACCCCGACCAGAGGATAGGCCTTCCACGCCGCCGTGTGACGCACCGACGGCAGACCGCGCCCCGGCACCCAGTCGGGCGCAGAGTCGTTTGCGACCACCCGCGCCCAGCCCTCGATCGAACCGATCACGCTGTCGATCTCCAGCCGGGCGATGCGCCGCCGCCCCGTATCGGCCTCCAGCGCCTCGCCGATCGGTCCTGAATGGCGGGCCAGGGCCTGACCGAGGGCGCGCAGGCTTTCCAGGCGCGCGGCCGGCGCGCGCGCCTCCCAGGCTGGCTGTGCGGCTCGCAGCCGGGCGGCGACGGACGCGATCTCGCCTGCATCGGCGGCGGCTCCGCGCCAGTCGATCCGGCCGGTCCGGGGGTTGCGGGCGGCGATCTCGCTCACAGGCCCAACACGCCGGGATTCATGCGACCGTTCGGATCCAGCTCGGCCTTCACCGCCTGGATCAGGCTGCGGGCAGGCGCGTCCAGGCTGTCCAGCCAGGGATAGGTGCGGCCGATCTGGAAATGGGCGGCACCAACGGCGGTGAAAGCCTCAACCACCCCACCCCTTGCCTCCGCGACCAGTTCGGTGACCTCGGCGTTCTCGGCATGACGCGGCAGTTTCGACAGCACGCCCGGTTCGACCGTCGCTTCATGCAGGCTTCGTCGCGCCTCGGGCCAGACGAACACCGGTTCGATCAGCAGGCCGTTGGTCGAGAGGGCCGTGAGCATCATCCCGGTCTGCACGCCGCCGGCCTCGAACCGGGGCCGCAGCCGTTCGAACAGCGCCATGATCGCGGCATGGGCAGCCGGCGCGTCCTGCAGGGCCACAATGCCGTGCACCGGAACCCACCGCTCTCCGTCGGGTCCGAGGATATTGTTCAGCGGTGTGAACGGGCTGGCCCGGACCACGCGCGGGATCGAGGCCTCGACCTCGCGCCCGCCCAGCGCCACGCAGAGGCGGCGCGCCTCGGCCATGTCGTCGGCGACCCCGACCTTTGACCGGCCTTCGGCGGTCAGATGCAGCGACCAGTCCCCGGTGCCCAGGAAGCCACGACCGGCCACCGCCGTTCGCGCCGCTGCAGCCATCCCCTGCATCAGGCCGCCGCCGGCGGTTGCGATCGCTCCCAGGGCCCGGACGCCCTGCAGCAACGACGCCCGCTTCAGCCGCATGGCCGACAGGGCCGGATCGAAGCCGAACATATCGGCCGCCACGCCTGCCCGACTGATCTCGGCCGTCGCTGCGAGCGCCGAGGTGGCGTCGGGAAAGGCGAACGACCCATGCGCCTCGTGCGGCGGCAGACGCATCAGCCTGAGCGTGATCTCGGCCTTGATCCCCAGCGCTCCGCAGTCGCCACAGAACAGCCCTGTCAGGTCCGGACCGTAGTGGCGATAGAAGGCCCGGCCGTCTGCGGTTCGGCGCGCACCGGTCGTGATCAACCGACCGTCCGCCAGCGCGACGGTCAGGCCGACGACGCTCTCGGACGTGGTGCCCCAATGACCCGCACCGAACACCGCGTTCAGCTGCGACAGTCCCCCGCCGATGGTCGAGGAGACGCCCGACAGTGGCCCCCAGAACGGCGTCCGCAGCCCGTGCGGCTTCAACGCCTCCAGCAGGGTCTTCCAGGTGCAGCCGGCCTGAACCGTGACCGTCATCGCCCCGGCGTCGACATGCAGCACCCGGTCCATGCGCGACAGGTCGATCAGGGCCACCGGCCCGGCATCGGAAGCGTAGCCACCAGTATAGCTCATGCCTCCGCCCCTTGGCGCGACAGGCAGACCGAGACGATCCGCCTCGATCAGCGCAACGCACAGTTCCGCCGTGTCGGCGGGGGACAGGACGGCAGCCGGTCGACGCCCGACACTCCAGATGTCCTGGCCGTAGAGGTCCAGCAGCGTCGGATCGGTGCGGACGATGCCGGGGCCCAGCGTGGCCAGCAGGGCCTCGACAGAACCGGGGCGGGCCAGGGTTCGGGTGGAGGTCATGCGGGCTTCCAGAGACCGAGGAGGGCCGCCGAAAGAAGCAGCAGCCAGATCAGGACGACGGCCGGACGGGTCAGGGCCAGAGCGCGGGCGATGCGACCGTCTGCGTCCGGCTGACCCGCCGCCAGCGCCCCGAGCGCGGGCCCCAGATCGGCGGTCAGCCGACGGACCAGAAGGCCGGTCAGCACGCAGGCGGCGAGAATTAGCAGCTTCAGGGCGATGAACGCCGGGGCGACGATCGCGCCGGTCAGGCCGAGCATGCCCGCGCCGGCCAGACCCGCCGCCGCCCCCCACCGGATGATGAGATCCAACCTGCGGGCCCCGGCCACCCCGCCATGGGCCAGATGGATGCGCCAGGCGAGCGCGAGCCAGATTGCTGCGGTGGCCCAGGCGACGGCTACCCAGAGGATGTCAAACGACAGCCACCCGCGCGCCACCGCCAGTGTCAGGCCGGTCGGAAAGGCGAGGATCAGCGCGGTCCGGGGGGCCATGTCCACATCACCCAGCAGTCGCGCTGCTCCTAGCCGCGCAGCGCGGTCCCTGTCCGGGTTGGCGATCACGAAGGACGCGACAAACGCGCCAAGGTCTCCGCCCAGCCAATAGACCAGGATCAGAACGTGCAGCAGAAGGAGGAGCGCGTCGGCCAAGGCATCGTCCGCAAATGATCTATTTCTATATCATTTGCCCAGGGGTCACTTGGCAAGCGCAAACCGCGCTCAGGTCCAGCCTTCGACCCCGGACTGGCGCTGGGACTTCATGTGATACTGGAAACGGTCGGGCCGGTAGTGACCCACGATCATCTGAACGGGCTTGCCGTCCGTGCCGATCATGATCCGCTCGATCTTGAGCACCGGCGAGCCTGACGGAACGTCCAGGCATTTTGCGATGCGCGGCGAGGCCGCCGTGGCGGTGATCCACTGTTCCGCCTCGGCAGCACCCGCACCGGCGCGCTCCAGCAGCAGCAACAGCGGCATCGATCGCAATTCCTCGATCGAGTAGCGGCCCGCGATCTCGGCGGGAACATAGGTGGTCAGGTAGGAAAAGGGTTCGCCCTGCAGTTTGCGCAGGCGCACCGCGCGCTGCACCATGGCCCCCGGCTCCAGCCCCAGTCTCCCGGCCACCACAACGTCCGCGCGCTCGTCAGAGACTTCCAGCAGTTCGACCTCGGTCGCCAGACCCATGGACTTGAGGCTGGAGATCAGGGTCTCGAACGACCCGGACACCAGGGGAATCACACCACCCGAGGTGACGATCGTCCCGCGGCCACGATGGCGGCTGACCAGACTGTTCGCCGCCAATTCATTCAGCGCGCGCTTGACCGTGATGCGCGAGACATCGAACGCGCGTGCCAGTTCCTGCTCGCCCGGCAGGGTCTGGCCGGCGGCATACTCGCCCGACTGGATGCGCTCGCGCAGCACCAGATAGACCTGGTGGTACAGGGGCGTCGGCAGGTCGCCGTTCAGCAGGTCGGCGTTGAAGCCGTCAATGTCTTGGCCGCCGTCCGGCAAATGATCTATTCCTATACCAACCGGGTCCGCGCTAGGCATAGGCCGATCCGCACGGAGCGCGCAATGTCTGACCCTTCTCCCTATCTCGCCCTCGCCCTGCAGACCACCTGCACGGCCGTCAATGGCGATGCCGACGCCCGCGTCAGCAGGCCGCGCATGGCGGCCGCCATCGCGCGGATCGGTGCCCAGATCGCGGCCTCCAAGCGGTTCATTGGCCAGGATGTCCGCCTGGTGGTGCTGCCAGAATATTTCCTGACTGGTTTCCCCATGGGCGAGACAGCGGCTGTATGGGCCGACAAGGCTGCGCTGGAGATCGACGGCCCGGAGTATCGCGCGCTGGGCCAGATCGCCCGGACCTCCGACGTCTTTCTGGCCGGCAACGCCTATGAGAGAGATCCGAACTTTCCGGGCCTCTATTTCCAGTGTTCCTTTGTGATCGCGCCGTCCGGCCAGGTCATTCTGCGCTACCGTCGGCTGATCACCCTGTTCGGGCCCAGCCCCTATGATGTCTGGGACCACTACATCGGGATCTACGGCCTCGACGGCGTTTTTCCGGTCGCGGACACCGAACTGGGGCGACTCTCCGCCATCGCGTCAGAAGAAATCCTGTATCCCGAGATCGCCCGCGCCCACGCCGTCCGGGGTGCCGAGGTCTTCGTCCACTCCTCCAGCGAGATCGCGGCGGCCCTGTCCACGCCCAAGAATGTCGCCAAACAGGCCCGCGCCATCGAGAACCTGGCCTATGTGGTCAGCGCCAACTCGGCGGGCATCGAAGGCGTTGCGATCCCGAAAGCCTCGACCGACGCCTCGTCCAAGGTCGTGGATTTCCGCGGCCTGATCCTGGCCGAAGCGGGCTATGGCGAGAGCATGGCTGGATACGCCGAGCTGGATATCGGGGCCCTGCGCCGCTACCGCCGCCGCCCCGGCATGGGCAACATCCTGTCGCGCCAGCCGATGCATCTGTGGTCCCAGGCCTATGCCGGAGTGGAAATCGCACCGCGCAATACCCTGATGGACGGTAGCGGCGGAGCGATTGTGCCCTCCCCGGCCTTCTACGCCCAGCGACAGCGCGCGGTGATCGACCGACTGGATGCCGCAGGCCTTATCTAAACGACGGTCACCGTGTCCTCAGGGTTACGGTTTGATGAAGGGCCATGGAGAAGTCTCAGGGTGCGGCATTCCGTCATTGACGCCCAGACCCGCAGGTTCATAGTCAAATGGTCTAAAGTTATACCATTCGGCCTTAGGAGGGGCAGGGTCCATGTCGAAATCCAGCGTCCGCGTTTCCCGCAATGTGTTTCTGGCGGGGGCCGCACTTACGGCCCTGATGACGGCGGCCTCGCCCGCAGCGGCCCGACAGGCCGCACCGGCCCCCCAGGCCAGCAGCGTCGACGACATCGTCGTCACCGCACGCCGCCGCGAGGAATCGCTGCAGGACGTGCCGATTGCAGTCACCGCCTTCACCGAGGAGATGCTGCAGGAACGCCAGATCGATGATCTGGCCGACGTCGCCCGCTACACGCCCGGCGTTCAGCTGCAGCAGGCTTTCGGCCGCGACGGCGACCGGCCGATCATTCGCGGCGCATCCAACATTCTGGTCAGCGACGGCAAGGTCGGCATCTTCCTGGATGGTATCCCCTGGTTCGGCGACTTCACCACCCTCGACCTGGATACGGCCCAGCGGGTCGAGGTGATCCGTGGTCCGCAGTCGGCGGTGTTCGGCCGCGGCACCCTGTCGGGTGCCATTAACGTCGTGACCCGCCGGCCCGGCGATGACTTCGGCGGTCGCGTCAGCTATTCGGTGGGCTCGGATGACCGGCTGGCTTTCAGCGGCGTCGTTTCCGGCCCCCTGTTGCCGGGCGTCGGGGTCATGCTGGGGATGACCAGCAGCGACGTCCAGGGCCAGTACCGGAACCAGGCGGGCCTGGGCGAACAGCTGGGCAGCCAGACCTCCAAGGGCCTCTACGGCGGCCTGTTCTTCAATCCGCACCCGGACTTCGACGCCTCGATCCGCTATTTCCGCACCGAGGACCGCGACAGCCATTTCGCGGTCGCCTTGCAGCCCTCGACCTTCAACAACTGCTTCCTGTCAACCCGCAGCTATTTCTGCGGCGAGATCCCGACCCCGACCAGCTTCGCGCTGAACACCGACCGTTTCCTGCTTCCCGGCCTCAAGCGCGAAGCGGAACGCTGGCTGGCCGACGCCAACTGGGACATCGGCAGCTCTGGCTATGTCCTGTCGTATCTGGGCGGCAGGAACGACGTCTATGAGGCGTCAGGATACGACCAGTCCTATGACCGCCGCGACTTCTTCCTGATCGGGGCCCCTTGCCCCTTCGTACCAATCGCCAACCGGCTGTGCGGCCGCTCACCGTTCAACGACACCAGCAGCTCGAACCGCGAGACGACGACGCACGAGGTTCGCCTGTCCGGCCCCGCCGGCGGCTTCCTGACGTGGAACATCGGGGTCTACTCGGCCAACGACAAAAACACGCCCTCCCCCGAGTTCCTCGAGGCCACGGAGGTCGGCCTCGACGGCCTCGGCGCGATCAGCGAGGTCGAGACCCGCGCCCTGTTCGGCGGCATCGATCTGGCCTTCACCGACACCCTGACCCTGGCGCTTGAGCTGCGCTATCAGGAGGACGAGGTCAGTTCGACCAACCAGCCTTATACGGCCTCGACCTATTTTACCCCCGCCTTTCTGGCGACCCTGCGCAGCCCCAACCCGGCTGCGGTGGTGGGCACGGCCCTGACCCGAACAACCCAGTTCGACAACACCCTGCCCCGCGCCACCCTGACGTGGGAGCCCTCGTCCGACCTGACGTTCTATGCGCAATACGCCCAGGGCAACTCGCCCGGCGGCTTTAACGATCCGGCCGCGCCCGTTACCACCTTCGACGAGGAAACCCTGACCAACTACGAGATCGGAGCCAAGACTCGGATGTTCGGGTTCGACTATCTGAATGCCTCTCTGTTCTTCAACATCTTTGACAACCAGGTGCTTACCAATACCTTCCAGACCCTGGCAGTGGTCCAAAGCTTCCGCGCCAATATCGGGCAGTCCGAACTTAAGGGCCTGGAACTGGAGGGGGCCTACAGCCTGACCGACAACATCTCGGCCCGCTTCACCTATTCCTACCTCGACGCCGAGATCACGGAGGGCGAGGACGGCGACCAGGCCGTGCTGCTGCTGGGCGCGGCGTGCAAGACCGGAAACGCAAACAATCTGGACCGTCCAGGCTGCCGCAGCGCTGGTTCGATCGTCGGCAAGCGCCCGCCGCTGGTGTCCGAGCATTTGGCCAGCGCAGGCATTCGCTGGGACGGCGACGCCATGGAAAATGGCTGGAACCTGTTCGCTTCAGCAGACGCCACCTATCGTGGCAGCTTCTTCGAGCAGGTGCACAACAACATCACGATCCCGTCGGCGACCCGCGTCGATCTGCAGATCGGGGTCCAGAACGATAACCTGCGTCTGGCCTTGTGGGGTCGAAACGTGGGCGACAACGATACTCCCGTCGGCGTGCTGCGCTTCGTCGATTTCCCGGCACCCTTAACACCGTCCGGCGATCGCCCGCGCGCCTTCGCCGTCACGGCGGGCCAGCAGTCCAGCTATGGCGTCACCCTGAGCGCCCGCTTCTGATGCAGCGGGGCCTCG
>JBBSCK010000045.1:0-19801 GCA_038250335.1 Caulobacterales bacterium | reverse complement strand
TTTTAACCTTGCGGCCGTACTCCCCAGGCGGAGAGCTTAATGCGTTAGCTGCGTCACCAATAAGCATGCTTACTGACAACTAGCTCTCATCGTTTAAGGCGTGGACTACCAGGGTATCTAATCCTGTTTGCTCCCCACGCTTTCGAGCCTCAGCGTCAGTAATGAGCCAGTATGTCGCCTTCGCCACTGGTGTTCTTCCGAATATCTACGAATTTCACCTCTACACTCGGAGTTCCACATACCTCTCTCACACTCAAGACACCCAGTATCAAAGGCAGTTCCAGAGTTGAGCTCTGGGATTTCACCCCTGACTTAAATGTCCGCCTACGCTCCCTTTACGCCCAGTAATTCCGAGCAACGCTAGCCCCCTTCGTATTACCGCGGCTGCTGGCACGAAGTTAGCCGGGGCTTCTTCTCCGGCTACAGTCATTATCTTCACCGGTGAAAGTATTTTACAATCCTAAGACCTTCATCATACACGCGGCATGGCTGCGTCAGGCTTTCGCCCATTGCGCAAGATTCCCCACTGCTGCCTCCCGTAGGAGTTTGGGCCGTGTCTCAGTCCCAATGTGGCTGGTCATCCTCTCAGACCAGCTACTGATCGTAGCCTTGGTGAGCCTTTACCTCACCAACTAGCTAATCAGACGCGGGCCGCTCTAATGGCGATAAATCTTTCCCCCGAAGGGCACATTCGGCATTACCACCCGTTTCCAGGAGCTATTCCGAACCAAAAGGCACGTTCCCACGTGTTACTCACCCGTCCGCCACTAACCCCGAGGGGTCCGTTCGACTTGCATGTGTTAGGCCTGCCGCCAGCGTTCGCTCTGAGCCAGGATCAAACTCTCAGGTTGAGTTGACTATCTGACTAAAGCAGATCGGACCGAAGTCCGATTGGCATTAGTTCTACGTATTTTTTGACGAGAACCACTTCGATCGACCCGAGGGCCAACCGACATGGTTGTATCTTTCAAAAAGACCGCAGAGTGTCAGTATCGTCGAAATGACCATTGCTGGTCATCGCTAGGACACCGCCGCCTGCGTTTCTCTTTCCAAATCAACGATTTCAAAGACCAAGACCGGAGAAACCGGCCCCACTGTTTTGCGCCGGTGGTCGGCGGAGGCGGCGATGTAGTCGCCTCGGAAGTCCGTGTCAACAAGTTCTTTCGAAGCACTTGTCGGCGTGGTCACCGGCCCGGAGGTCGGCGGAGGCGGCGATGTAGTCGCCTCCGATTTCTGCGTCAAGCGGTTCTTTTTAAAGAAGAACCTCGGTCTGCAGTGCGGCCCCTGAGGGCTGCGGAGGCGGCTTCCTAAGGAAGGCCGAACCTCGTGTCAACCGGACTTTTCAGCCATTCTGCGGACCGGCGAAGCCAAGCTTCAGGACCACAAAAAACCGTCAGGGGAGAAGCGAGAGGCTTCCCTCTGTTATCGTTTCCGACGATTCGATTGGAGCGCGGAGACTATGTGGAACCGGCCAAGGTAGCAAGGGATTTTTAAGCCCCCCGTTTCCCCTCCAAGGTTACGGTGATTTGCATCTCCGTGGCCCCGGCGGCCAGCCCGTCTCCGAGCGAGGGGGCGATATACGGAGGGGGCTGTTCGTCCGCAAGCGGTATTTTGGCCGGCGTAAAGATTCACTCCGGCCTGCGCCGGCAGCTGCTCAGCCCGCAGCGATATAGGTCCTCAGGCTCTCGGCCTCGCGGTTGGCCTCGGCGATCTGGCACTTGACCACATCGCCGATGGAGATGACCCCGACCAGGCGATCCTCCTTCATGACCGGCAGGTGACGGATGCGGCGGTCGGTCATGCGGCTCATCAGGATCGCGACGGTCTCCCCCGGTTCGGCGAAGATCACGTCGCGCGTCATATAGTGGGAAACAGGACGGGGCAGCCCCGCCGCGCCGTCGGCGGCGATTGCGCGGACCACGTCGCGTTCGGAAATCACCCCGACAACCCGATCACCATCGCAGACCATCAGGGCACCGACACGACGGCCCTCGAGGTAGCCGCAGGCCGCAGCCAGGGTCACATCGGGGGCGATGCTGAACACCTCACCGCCTTTGGACTTGAGGATTTCTGCAACCAGCACGGCGGCACTCCTTGCCTTGTAAGACGTGGGAGCGACCGCCAGCCGAAGGACCCGGGCCGCTTCAGGACGGAGGATCGCCCAGATGGCCCCACGAATCAAACCTTGGCTCGGACCGGGGAAACAGCCGGGCCATCGGCCCCACGGCCAGGATGCCGAAGACGAAGCCGAAAGCATGGGCCTCCCAGGCGATTCGCGCGTCCTCTGCCCCGGGCGCGAAGCCGATCAGGCCGACCAGCGCGTTGATGCCCATCCACACGGCCGCCGAGGTGATCACCGATCGATCGGTCAGCGGCAGGACCCGCCCACGCCCCCCCAGCAATCGCGACGCCGCGCCGATCAACCCGAACACGGCGCCGGACGCTCCGACCAGGGGATCGCTGCTGCCCGGATGCATCAGACCATATCCCAGGGTCGCGACAATACCGGACGCACTATACAGGGCGAGGAAGGCCACGACCCCGAGGCTCCCCCGAAACAGTCGGGCCACCGGTGCCCCGAAGGTCAGGGCCGCCACGGCGTTCATCATGACGTGGACCCACCCTCCGTGGACCAGAATGGAGGTGAACAGTCCGCCATAGTGGCCGTTCTTCAGATCGATCGGGACGAAGGCCAGACCCAGCCAGTAGTCGTGAGCCCGCTCCTGGAAGAAATAGAGCGCTGGCATCGAAGCAGCCAGCATCAGCGCCAGCAGCGGCGCATTGAAGAGGCGTTCCTTGGGGGGCGGGCCGTCGAATCGGCCGGTGGGCGGCTCCATCCTGCCCAAATGCGCAAGGCCGGCCGCGATCTCAAGCGCTTCTTAATAACCATATCCCAATTTGGCACGCGGACCGCACCCGGCGGCCGCCTGTATAATTTGCGTGGGATCGGTCGAAATGCCCCTGAAAAGGACGTCCAGAGCCCTGTTTGCGGTCGCTCTCGTCGCCGGCAACGCCGTCGCGGGCCCCACTCTGGCGCAGGCGGCCGGTTCCGGCGGGCTGGCCCCGTTCCAGAACGGCTACGGCGGTGCACGCCAGTCCGTATCGACCGCCCAGACCGGCTCGACGCGGGACCAGAACGGCAATCGGCTGATCGTCGACGGCCTGATCCAGGCCGGTGCCTCGACCTATTCGCGCCAGTCCGGCGGGGCCTCCCAGGCCTGGTCGGGGGCGGGCGGCTCGCACGGGACCACGATCGCGGGCTCAACAGCGATCGGCAACAATCTCAATGTTGTGGTCCAGGGCAGCCACAACACGGTTATCGTCAACTCGCGTCAGACCAATATGGGCAATGTCAGCGCCCGGACGGACCTGACCGGCACCCTGACAGGCTTCGAATGATCCGACGGCTTCATCCGCGACTGAGGGCAGGCTGCGTCGCCGTGGCGGTCGGTGCCCTGCTGTCCGCCTGCGTCAGTCCCGTTGCAGGCCCCGGCGGGCTTTACGCCCGTCCGATCGGCAACGCCCCGGTCACGTCGAACCCGACCCCTTATTCGACGGCGCTCTACTGCCTCGCCGACTATGCGCGCCGCTACAATCTGCCCTCCCCCCGCATGGCCGTCGGGCGGATCAGCGACTATACGGGAACGGTCTCTGCCGACGGCGGGCGGCAGATCACCCAGGGCGCGTCGCTGATGGCCTTCAGCGCGCTCGCCAAGGCCGGGGCGCGCATGGTCGAGCGCTACGACATGTCTGTGTCGGAGATCGAGCTGCGCTACGCCAACAATCGTCTGATCGGTGAGGAAGGGGGCGGTCCGGAGGACCCCAACTTCCGTCGCATCCTGGCCGGCCAGGTGCCCGGCTCGGACTTCTATCTGGTCGGCGGCATCACCGAGGTGAACTACAATATCCGCTCGGCCGGCTTTGACGCCGGCGGCGGGGAGACCGGCACCGACACGCCCGGCTCCGGCATCGTGCAGGGCAAGATCTATGTCATGAACGTCGCCTTGGACCTGCGCCTGGTCCAGACCACGACCCTGGAGGTCGTGGACGTCATCTCCTACCAGAAGCAGATCATCGGCCGTGAAATCTCCGCCGGTGTGTTCGACTTCCTTAACGGCAATGTCTTCGACGTCTCGGCCGGGACAGGCGCAATGGAACCGACCCAGCTGGCCGTGCGTGCCCTGATCGAAAGGGCCACCATAGAAATGATGGCCAACCTGTACGGCGCGCCGGGCCCGGAAGTCTGCCTGAGCGCCGCCAACGATCCGCTGAACACGGTGGGGGCCACGGGCGGCTTCTATCCGGCCTATGACAATACGGGAACGAACAATGGCCAGACACGCGCCGAACCGTCTCGCTGGCACGATCGCCGCGATGGCGATGTGCGCCGTAGCCGCTACTGAAGCACGGGCCCAGGACGGGTCCATCGTCCTGAACCAGCAGCTCCAGCTCGGCGACGTCATCTCCGGCGTGACCCTCAACGTCGAGGACGCAGAGAGCGAGGTCGCGGTCGACAACGCGGCCCGGGGCAACAGCCTGTCCGGTTCGGTCCAGTACGACGGACTGGTCCTGACTTCGTCCCAGACGATGCGGGGAAACACCGGCGCGACGACGACCGTCAACCTGACCGGTGAAACGGACGGACCGGTGAATACGACGACCCAGGCCCGGGGCAACGATCTCGCCGCCGGGGCCTATGGCGGAAACCTGTCGATCGAAGCCAGCCAGGTCGTCGGCCCCTCCGAGGTCACCGCCTCCGCGGCCATCGGCGGCCCGGCCCCGCGCCTGATCGGAGGCGCGTCCGTCAGCACCACCGCCATCGCCAACTCCGGTGCCCTCGGCGGGACCGGGTCAGCGGTCACAGGCATCATGATCCAGCGCTCCGAGGCCGGCGTGCGCGCCGACCTCCTGGCCGAGACCCAGTACATCCCTGCGAACGGAGAATTCATCAGCCAGTCGATGGGAAACGCCGTCGCGGTCAACTCGGACGCGGCGTCCGGCCAGGATCTGACGATCCGCCAGCGCCAGGCGGGCGACGCTGTCACCGCCTCGACCAGCGCCAATGCCGGGAACGCCTGGGACCTGGCCGGTCGCGCCCGCGCAACGGCCAACCAGGCCGCGCTCTACAACGAGGGGGGATCGGTCGTGGTGACAACCGATCAGTCGAACCTGTCGCGGGTCCGGGCGACCAGCATCGTGACCAGCTATGATTTCGGCGCAGCGACCGCGAGGGCCGCCGGGACGGGCAATGAGGTCTCGATCGGCAACAACGACATCTATCTGGAAATCGACAATGCCCAGGTGAACTCCGGCGGCGTCGAGGTCTCGGCCAGTTTCGCGGGCACGAACGGCTATGACGCCTATGTCGGAGCCGACGCCGTCGGAAACTCGGTTACGGGCTATGTCTGCTCACAATGCCAAGGCCAGATCGACGCCACGAATGACCAGACCAACTCGGGAGCCGTCGCGGCCGTCGCCACAACGACCATCCGGGGACGAGGCCGCAGTATCACCACCGGTGCCAACGCCGTCGGTAACAGCGCGACCTTCTACGTCGCCCGACCGACACATTAACGTAGAGTTCATTTTACATACGCCTCGGCGCGGGCGAGGCTGCGGCCGCCCGGCGTCGTCCGCTGGAACCGCATCGTCATCCCCTGAGCCGCGCCGTCCCCGGTGCGGCTTCGTTTCGCCCGGAGCCCGAATGTCCAGCACCCGTCGTCTTCTGCTCGCCGCCGCATCCGGCCTTGCCCTTCTGACCGGCCAGACGGCAACCGCCGCATGGGCCGCCGCGCCCGCCGTCGCGGCCCAGGCGCAGGCCACGTCCCAACCGTCCGATCCCTGGGCCCAGGCCGCCAGCGACATTCCGGCCGATCCTGCGGTCCGCTTCGGCACCCTGCCGAACGGCATGCAGTATGCTCTGCTTCGCAACGTGTCGCCCCCCGGACAGGCCAGCTTCCGTCTCCGGATCGATGCGGGGTCGCTGATGGAGAACGAGGACCAGTTGGGTCTGGCCCACTTCATGGAGCATATGGCCTTCAACGGGACCACCAATATCCCCGAGAACGACCTGCTGCGCATCCTCGAGCGTCGCGGTCTGGCCTTCGGTGCCGACACCAACGCCTACACCTCGTTCGACGAGACGGTCTATATCCTCGAGATTCCGAACGCTGACGCGGGCACAGTGGACGACTCGCTGCGTGTGATGCGCGAGCAGGTTTCGGAAGCGCTGATGGCCGCTGATGCCGTCGATGCCGAGCGCAACGTCATTGAAGGGGAAGAGCGGCTGCGCAACACGCCGGGTCTCCGATCGATCAAGGCCCAGCTGGCGCTGTATGCGCCGGGCCAGAGGATTGCCAACCGCCTGCCGATCGGCGACCTGAACATCATCCGCTCGGCACCGCGCGAGCGTTTCGTCGAATTCTACCGGGGCTACTACCGTCCCGAACGTGCGACCTTTGTTGCAGTCGGCGATTTCGATGTCGAGGAGATGGAAACCAAGGTGCGCGCGGCCTTCGAGGGCTGGCAGGGTCAGGGACCCGCCGGGCCTGAGCCCGATCTGGGCACGGTCGCGCCGCGCGGACCTGAAACCCGCATCCTGGTCGAGCCGGGCATCCAGTCTTCGATCGACCTGACCTTCGTCCGCGCGCCGGACCTTGACACCGACACGGTCGCTGAACGTCGCGACAACCTTTACCGCCGCCTCGGCGTCGCAGTCCTGAACCGCCGTCTCGGCGAACTGGCCCGCGCCGACAACCCGCCCTTCCTGGGTGCGACCGGCAGTGAAGGCGACCTCGCGGACAGCTTCACCGCAGCCTCGGTCTCGGCACAGTTCAATGTCGGCGAATGGAAACGCGCGCTGGAGACGATCGAACAGGAGCAGCGCCGTCTGGTCCAGTATGGCGTATCCGACACAGAACTGCAGCGCGAGATCACAGCCACGCGCACCGCGCTAGAGAACGGCGTGGCCGGGGCAGCGACCCGTCGTACGCCCCAGCTGGCGACCGGCCTGGTCGGATCGGTCAACGCCAAGACAGTGTTCAACACGCCCCAGACCAGCCTCGAGCTGTTCAACGCCGCGGTCGAGGGCCTGACGGCGGCGGCGATCAACCAGACCCTGCCCAACGTCTTCCAGGGTCAGGGGCCCGTGGCGCTGGTCGTCAGCCCGGTGGAGATCGAAGGCGGCGAAGCGGCCGTCACCGCCGCGCTGGAAGCCTCGCGTCTGGTGCCTGTTACAGCCCCGGCGGCCCAGGCCGCGCTGGAATGGCCCTACACATCGTTCGGAACGCCGGGCACCGTCACTGACCGTCGCGAGATCGCCGGAATCGGCGCGACCGTCGTCACCTTCTCGAACGGTGTCACCCTGACCGTGAAGCCGACCGAATTCCGTGACGAGCAGATCCTCGTCCGTGTCGATACCGGCATCGGTGAGCTGGGCCAGCCGGTTGATCGTCCTGTGGTCGACGACCTCGGCGCCAATCTGTTCACCGCCGGCGGCATGGGCAAACTCAGCGCCGACGAACTCAGCCGGGTTCTCAACGGACGCGTTTACTCGGCCGGTTTCGCGGTCGGCGGCGACCGCTACAGCTTCAGCGGTGGCACCCGTCCAGCGGACCTTGCGTTGCAGATGCAGGTGCTCGCCGCCTTCCTGACCGATCCAGGCCTGCGCCCGGCGCCCTTCCAGCAGTTGAAAGCCTCCTACGCCCAGCAACTGACCCAGGCCCGCGCGACGCCGGGTGGCGCTTTCGCGGTAGACGGCGGTGCGGTGCTGAGCAATGGCGACGCCCGCGACGGCTTCCCTCGTCCGGAGGTCGTGGAAGCCTGGACCAATGACGAGCTGAAGGCCGGGTTCGCGCGCGTCCTGTCGACCGGCCCAATCCATATCGCCATGGTCGGCGATGTGACGGTGGACGACGCCATCGCCTCCGTCGCGGCAACCTTCGGTGCCCTGGCTCCGCGCGGGGCGGACGCCGGTCCCCTGCCCGGCTCGGACCAGAAGCGGTTCCCGGCACCGACCAGCGCTCCCATCCAGCTGACCCACACCGGGCCGGCGGAACAGGCCCTGGCCATCGTCGGCTGGCCGACTACAGACGCCATCGGCGACCGCACCGAGGCGCGACAGCTGTCGGTCCTGACCCAGGTCCTGCGCCTGCGTGTTCTGGATGAAATCCGGGAGAAGCAGGCCCTGGCCTATTCTCCCGGCGTGGGGAACCAGTCGTCGGACGTATTCCCGGACTACGGCTTCATCGTGGTCCAGGGCGAGACGGCGGCCGACAAGCTGGAACCCTTCTATGCGGCGGTGAACGCGATCGCCGCCACATTGCGGGACGCGCCGCCGTCGGACGATGAGTTGAACCGCGCACGCCTGCCCGCCATCGAGCGGCTGCGTCTTCAGCAGGCGACGAACGAGTACTGGCTGCCCCAGGTGGCCAATGTCGCCGAGCGTCCCTCGGAGGTGGATCAGATCGTCAACCACATCGCCGTGCTGGAGGCCGTCACCCCGGCCGACATCCAGCGCCTGGCGCAGACCTACCTGAAGGATGACACGGCGGTTCGGGTCCAGGTCGTCGCGGCCACTCCGGCCCAGTAGGCCGGTAAAAGAAGGCCCCGGTCCTTTCGGATCGGGGCCAGTTCTCGTCTCAGGATCGTCGGCGATGACCGACGACCAAACTTTACGACACCGATGATGCCGGCAGGCTGAACGGTCCGTTGTCAGGCGTTCAGAACACCCGGCCGCCGACGCCGCCGTCCAGCATAAGGGTCGCACCGACGATCGAGGCCCCGGCCTGCTGGACGATCTCCTCGCGGTACTCCGTGTAGGTCTCCTCGCGGATCCAGACGAGCACCTTGAGGCCGGCCCCGTAGCGGCGCAGCAGCGAGCGTTCGTTGCAGTCGCGCTCCGGACGCTGGACGCGGCAGGTCATGGCCCCGCCACGGTCGCGCCATAACGCCTCGCCCTTCTGGCAGGAGAAGGACTCGC
The DNA here is from genome assembly GCA_038250335.1 of Caulobacterales bacterium. Taxonomy (GTDB): domain Bacteria; phylum Pseudomonadota; class Alphaproteobacteria; order Caulobacterales; family Caulobacteraceae; genus Brevundimonas. Next base: position 10,821 of record JBBSCK010000045.1, on the reverse strand, counting down.
CATGATCGAAGCTGACCTGGCCGGACCATTCGGCCCAGGTCACCTGCAACCGGGTTCCGGCGAGACAGCGATAGAGTTCGCCCTCATAGGCCTCGTGGATCTCGCGGTCCGGCGTCACCTGGGCAGCGGGGTGGGGCACGCTGCGGTCGTCGATGCAGAAAGCCTGGATGACAACGCGCTTTTCCCAGCGCCGCCGCGCCTCGTAAGGCACGCGGATGACCTGAGCCACCGCGCGGGCCTCGACATTCAAGCCCTGGATGACGGTGGGATAGGGCTGGTCCACGTTGAAATAGGCCGCGCCGCCGCCATTGCCTCGAATGTTGCCGTATCCGCCCGCGCGGGCGTTGATCCCGGCGCGGGCCGCCGCGTTGGCGTTGGCGTTGGCGTTCGCATTGACGTTGACGTTGACGTTGATGTCGCCGCCGCCCGGGGGATAGTCGGGCGGCCCCGGATGGTCACAGCAGTCCGTCGGCGGAGGCGGGGGCGGCGGCGGCGGCGGCGGGGGCGGCTCGCAGCAGGGCGGCGGCGGGGGCTGGCAGCTGGAGCCGCAATGTTGCGCACCGGCGGCAGAGGCCAAGCCGAGGACGGCGAGGGCTCCGGCGGTGGCCGGCAGCCAGGTCTTGATCCGCACCCGCATCCGCTGTGCTCCCGAAAACATCGTCACGACGACCCGGAACCGGGCCGGTTTCAACCTGACATCTGGAGGCCAAAGCCTTTCGTTTCCGTTGCCAAGGCCGGACATGACGCATGGTCCGTCCCTTGCGCCTGTGCCCGCGAAGGCGAGGATCATGTTCCATCCCGGCACGCAGACGCTGATCGACCACTGGGCCGCCCTGCCCGAGGCGCGACGCATCCCGGCGCGCGCGGCGCTCGATCCGCTGGGGCTGGGCCGGCTGGTCCCGCAGTTGTTCCGCGCCGACCGGGCCGAGGCCGGAGCGGTGTTCAGACTGGCCGGGGCCAAGGTCGAGACCCTGCACGGGCGGCCGATGAGCGGCGTCGACTGGCTGATGCTGTGGGGGGCGGACAGCCGGCAGTTGGTCGCAAGCGCCGTGGCCCAGACCTTCCGCGAAGCGCGGCCGGTGGTGATGGTGGCCGAGGCGGACGGCCTGCGCGGTGCGCTGGAGATCGTGATCGCGCCCCTGCGCGGTCCTGACGGGTGCGCCGACCGCCTGGTGGGACTGTATCAGCCGACAACAGAGCAGGAACGGCGGACCGAGGCGGTCGGACCTCTGATCGCGCGACTGTCGATCGGCGTCGGGGAGATGCGGCGCGCGCCGCTGACCCTTGCAGCGCTGGACGGACGCCGGATCGCCTAGGTTTTCCGCAGATCCGCGACATACCGCTTCCAGTTCTGCACATAGTGCTGCGCCGAGGCCGTCAGGGCGGCGATCTGGCCCTCATCGAGCGCGCGAATGACCTTGCCCGGCTGACCCATGACCAGCGAACCATCGGGAATGACCTTGCCCTCGGTGATCAGGGCATTGGCCCCGATCAGACAGTTCTTCCCGATCACGGCGCGGCCCAGCACAACGGCCCCGATGCCGATCAAGGTGTTGTCGCCGATCGTGCAGCTGTGGAGCATGGCCATATGGCCGACGGTCACGTCGCGGCCGATCGTCAGAGGCTCGCCGGGATCGGAATGCAGGACGCTGCCGTCCTGGATGTTTGAGTTCTCGCCAATGGTGATCGGGTCGTTGTCTCCCCGGATTGTGACTGCGAACCAGACGCTGGCACCCGGCCTCAGAATCACGTCTCCTATGACCACAGCATTGTCCGCGATCCAGTACTCTCCTTCTGGGGGAAGCTGCGGTTTCTTGTCCGCCAGCGAATAGATCGTCATCGTGATGTCACCTTATTCTCAAGCAAATGAGGGGTTTAACCCTTCGTAAACCACGTTAGCATGAATGTGTTGATGCGATTCGCGGTCGCCATTTCGGCCCCGAGTCCGAAGCCGGATCAATCCCGGTCCGGTCAGAGCCTGGAGAACGTGAGTGACGCGTTCGGGTCCGCAGCGGGTTCTCCCGCTGGATGTGGGATACATCTCCGACCCCGGACGGCGTGACGCCGCCTCCCCTGCCCTTCCCGCCCTCGTACGAGGCGATGCTTTCTCGGCATCGCCTTTTTTCATGCCCCGAGACGACCGGCCCTGCCGGACGTCATCCCCCATTGTGAGGCACTGATGACCAAGCGTGCAGCCCTGAAGCGTCAATCCGGCCGTGACGGCGCCTTCGACACCCGCGGCTATGGCGAGGATTCGAAAGTGCGGCGCCTGCCGTCCCACAGCGGCAACGGGGGCTGGTCGCCGCATCCCTCCAACGACGACCGGGAACAGGGCTATCTTAAAACGCTGAAGCCCAAGTCTGAAGGCCAGGCCGAACTGCTCAACGCGATCGACGCCCACAACCTGACCGTGGCGCTGGGCCCGGCAGGCACGGGCAAGACCTATCTGGCCGTGGCCAAGGCCGTCGAAGCGCTGGAGGCCGGCAAGGTCGGCCGCATCGTGCTGAGCCGCCCGGCGGTCGAGGCCGGCGAATCGATCGGCTTCCTGCCCGGGGCCATGGAAGACAAGCTGGCCCCCTATCTGCGCCCGCTCTACGACGCCCTGTCAGACAGGCTCTCGATGAAGCGGGTCGGTGCCCTGATGGCCGAGGGTCTGATCGAGATCGCTCCGGTCGGTTACATGCGGGGCCGAACGCTGAACAACGCCTTCATCGTGATCGACGAGGCCCAGAACTGCACCTATGTGCAGCTGAAGATGCTGCTGACGCGGCTCGGCTGGCATTCGACCATGGTGGTGACGGGCGACCCGGGCCAGACGGACCTGCTGCCGTCGCTGTCGGGGCTGGCCGACGTTGCCCAGCGACTGGAAGCCGTGCCCGAGATCTCGGTGGTCAGGCTGGCCGAAGGTGACATCGTCCGCCATCCGCTGGTGGCCTCGATGATCGGCGTGCTCTGAAACGACGGGCCGGGGGGACGGCTCCCGCCGCTCCCCGGCCATCGCGCCTCTGACGGCAGGGTGTCCTGCGTCGACCCGCAGGGTGAGAACGTTAAAGGCGCGGTCATGACCCCCGCACCTTGCATCGCCGTCGTCGGACCGGGTGCCATCGGCGGGGCCGTCGCGGCCTGGCGGCCCCAGTCCTGTCCGCGATCGGCTCAGCCGGGTTCGGCAATGAGGGACCAACGCAGTGAGCCCTCTCCGAACGGGCGGGAGAACCACTGGGAGTAGCGTTCGAAAGCTTCGACTACGGCCTGTCGCAGATCCTGGGTGATCGGTTCCCCGCGCTGACGCCTGAGAGCCGCCACACAATCGATCACGACGTTCTGGTGTGCCGAACCGCCCAGAGATTTGAGCACCAGCGCCACGTCGCGCGCGAGCGCTTCGAGGAAGCTGGGCTGTCTGGCGGGGGCATGGCTCATCCGTGGACTCCCTATCACTCGGCGTGTGCGTGGCGGATAGGTCACAGACCCGCTGGAAAAGCGCAAGTCATGCCGGTGTTCGCCGGATCATCAAATCGTGACCAGCGCGCCGGTCAGCGTTTCCGGACGAAGACCGTTCCCGCCGAATAGCCGGCACCGAAGCTGCAGATCAGTCCTGTCTCGCCGGCCACGAACCCATCGTTATGCAGGTGGAAGGCGATGATCGAGCCGGCTGAGGAGGTGTTGGCGTACTCGTCGAGGATGATGACGTTCTCGGCCCCCGTCGGGTCGCGGCCCAGGACCTTGCGCCCGATCATGGCGTTCATGTTGATGTTGGCCTGGTGAAGCCAGAGGCGCTTCAACGCCTGCGGATCCAGACCCAGGTCGCCGGCATGGTCGATGATCATGTCCGACACCATCGGCACCACGTCCTTGAACACCTTGCGACCCTGCTGAACGAACAATTTGTCAGGCTTTCCGATTCCCTCCGGTGCTGCGGTGTTCAGGAAGCCGAAATTGTTCCTGATGTTGTTGGAGAAAACCGTCTTCAGCCGCGTGCCGAGGATATCCCAACCCCCGGGTCCGGCGGTGTCGGACGATTCCACGATCACGGCCGTCGCGACGTCGCCAAAGATGAAATGGCTGTCGCGGTCGGTGAAGTTCAGGTGCGCCGAACAGACCTCGGGGTTGACCATCAGCACGGCCTTGACCGAGCCCGAGGCGATGAAGTCGGCTGCCGTCTTGATGCCGAAGGTGGCCGAGGAACAGGCAACGTTCATGTCGAAGCCGAAGCCGTCGATGCCGAGCGCCTGCTGGACCTCGACCGCCAGCGCCGGATACGGGCGCGGCATGTTGGAGGCAGCGCACAGGACCGCGCCGATCTCGCTGACCGGCTTACCCCAGGCCGCGATCGCCTGGCGGGCGGCCTTGACCGCCATCTCGGCCATGATCGACAGCTCGTCATTGGACCGCTCGGGAATGTTCGGGGCCATGCGGTCGGGGTCGAGCACGCCGGACTTGTCGAGCACGAAACGGCTCTTGATCCCCGAGGCCTTCTCAATGAACTCGGCCGACGACGGCGTCAGGGCGGCGACGTCGCCCTCGACGATCTGGCCCGCGTGGTCCGCGTTCCAGCGCTCGGCCCAGGTATTGTAGGCCTCGACCAGCTCGGCATTGGAGATGGACTGTTCGGGCGTAAACAGGCCGGTGGCGGCGATAACGGCAGTTGTCACTTGGTTGTCCCTGACGCGAGGCACCCGGTGCCTTGCCGATTTAGGGGCATCAACGCCCTCATTTTGCTCTCAATAGGCCGGTGGCGGGCGGCGGTCGAGACTGGCGACCATGCCCTTCCACCAACGGGCAATCTGGTGAGGCGGAACCGTAGGCGGAGGGTCATCGCGGGCCGCAATCAGGGCATCGACCAGGTCCTCGGCCTCGCAGGGCCAGCCCCGGGGCGTGACATAGACCGGATAGTCGATCAGCGCGGCGGCGACGAGCGAATCGAGGCTGGCCCGGCGGGTGCGGCGCTCATACGTCATGGCGTCGGTCGTCAGACCCCAGCCGCCGTAGAACGGTCGGCCGTAGGTGGCCACCGTCTTGCCCCGCAGCAAAGCCTCGAACCCGGACAGGGACGTCAGGGTCGCCAGTACGTCGCAGCTCTCAAGGCAGTCGACGATGTCGAGGCCGTCGGCCGTGGCGTCGACCGCCGCGATCGCCGAGCCGTCCAGCATCCCCGGCCGGTTGCCGTTCATCACGTCGGGGTGGTTGCGATAGATCAGGAAGGCATCGGGGAAATCCGCCCGCGCCGCCTCAACCAGGCCGGAGTTGGTGCGGATGTCGCCGCAACCCTTGAGGATCGACTTGTCATTCTCGACCTGGCCAACCACGAGAACCTTCTGCCGGTCGGCGGGCCAGTCCGGACGGACAGCGCCAGCCACCAGATTGTATTTCGACAGGCCCGCCTCGACCACCCGCAGCCGCAGTCGCGCAGCGCGGGCGAGGGCTGCAGGCGAGGGTTCACCCGCCTGGATCAGAGTTTCCAGCCGCGAGGAGCGGGTCGGGTCGTAATAGACGCCCTGGTCATCCAGGGCGACGCTGAGCGCGCCGAAGAAGTCCGAGCCCAGTCCGCGCGAGCGAATGAAGCCATCCTCCATGCGCACCACCGGGACCTTGGCCGTCGCGGCGACCGCAGCGATTTCGGGCGTTTCCTTGCCCGCCCAATAGAGCAGCCGGCCGCTCTTTTCCGCCGCCTTTTCTGCCGCACGACCCGGAGATGCGAAATAGCGCAGGCGGGTGCGAGGACCATTCAGCAACCGACGGATCGGTGGGCGTTTGGCGGGCGAGAAGCCGACCCCGGCCCAATAGCCCGCGAGGCGGTCGGCCCGGTCACGCAGGGCAATCAGCCGGTCAACGGCAGCCTCTGCCTCACAGCGCCGGCCAGTCACCGGATCGACGTATCTGGGATAGGCGATCAGGGCGGCGGCGGCGAGGGTCTCCAGATTGCGGGCCACGCCGCGCCGCTCGATCCCTACGGCGTCGGTTGTCAGCCCCCAGCCGGAGTAGAAGGGGGCTCCAAAGCAGCGGACCGGAAGACCGCGCAGCAGGGCCTCGAACCCCAGCGCAGAGGTCACGCACCAGACCGCATCCACCTCGGCGAGCAGGTCAGAGGGGCGGACGTCGGCATCCAGCAGGGTGACCCCGGCGAGATCGCGGGCCGCAATACAGCCCTTCTTCCTTCCCGCAGCCACGGCTGGATGGCGTTTGACGATCAGCTGGGCGTCGGGGTGCTCGGCCCGGGCTGCCTCGACCATGTCGGAGAAGCTCTTCGGTCCCGCGAGGCCGTAGCCGATGGAGGCGTCGCCGGCGGTCTGGTCGACCAGCAGGATGCGGGGGCCGGGCTTCAGGATCGCGCGATCCAGCGGGCCACCCATATTGGTCTTGGACAGGCCCGCCGCCACGATCCGGTCGATCAGGGCCCGGGCACGGGCGCGCATCGGCGCATCGCACCAGTCCGGCCCGGTCAGGATCAGCTCCTCCAGCCGTGACGGTCGCGTGGCGTCATAGTAGATGCCGAGGTCGTCCACGATCAGGCTGAGTGACGCGGCGCCGCTCTCGCCGAGGCCCACCGAGCGCAGGAAGCCATCTTCCAGCGCCAGATAGGGCAGGCCCTGCCGCGCGGCCCGGCGACGGCCGGCGATCGAGGTCGACTTCATGCCCCAGCCCACCACGGCCTCGACCCGGCGCAGCGGCAGGGGCTCCAGCGTCAGGTCGTCAAGGAAGGTCCGCAGGAACGGCGCCTCGAGGATACCCGGCGAACAGACCCAAGCGCGGCGCGGCGCGGCAGCGCGACCGTCTTTGCTGGGAGGAGCAGGCTGTTGCAACCGTTACGCTTTCGTCGTCGACCGGGGTTCGCCTCGGCGTGCGCCGGATGGACTTCGTGGCTTTATCGGCAAGCGGCCGCGCGCGCCAGCAGGGCTGTGGCCCGCGCGAGATGAAGCCGCTCGATCATGGCACCCGAGACGCGGATCGCGCCCAGGCCCTCCGCCTCGGGTGCGGCGAAGGCGTCGACGATCGCGCGGGCCGCAGCGATCTCGTCCGCTGTCGCAGAGAAGGCGGCGTGGCAGGCTTGGATCTGGCTCGGATGGATCAGGCTTTTGCCGTCGAAGCCATAAAGGCGACCTTGCGCGGATTCGCCGGCGAAGCCGTCGGGGTCGTCCAGCCGGTTGAACACGCCGTCGATCGCCAGAAGACCGTGGGCGCGGGCGGCGGCGACGGTCTGAGCCAGCCAGGGCTTCAGCGGTTCGCGGTCGGCGGCGGCCCCCACGCCGAGGGTGGCAGCCAGATCGTTGACCCCCAGCATCAGCGCCCTCAACGGCCCACCTGCCGCTGCCAGCCGATGGAGGTCAAGCAGCGCCCGAGGCGTTTCGATCATGGCGCACAGGCGAACGCCTTCATCGATGCGGGCCTCGAAGGCGTCGACGGTTCCGGCGTCCTCGACCTTGGGCGCGACGATCCAGTCCAGCGACAGGCCGCTGAGGGCCTGCAGGTCCGCCTCGCCCCAAGGCGTCGTCAGGCCGTTGACGCGGACACCGACCCGGCCGGTGAACCCCCCGGCGCGGATCGCTTCCACTGCGGCAGCGCGGGCGCCATCCTTCATTTCGGGGGCGACGGCGTCTTCCAGATCCAGCACGGCCAGATCGCAGGCCAGTCCCCTCGCCTTCTCGATGGCGCGGGGGTTGGAGGCAGGCAGGAACAGCAGGCTGCGCAGCAGGTCCACGCTCAGACCCGTCCGGTGACGGGGACCAGCGCCCCGGTCATGGCGCGCGCGGCGGGCGAGGCCAGGAACAGGATCACCGCCGCCAGATCGCTCGGGGCGACCCAGTCGCCCGGGTCGACGTCGGGCATGTCCGCACGGTTGGACGGGGTGTCGATGATCGAGGGCAGGACAGCGTTGACGGCAACCCTTGTGGATTTCAGCTCCTCGGCCATGGCCTGGGTCAGACTGTGGACGGCAGACTTTGATGCGGCATAGGCTCCCATGCCAGCGCCCGCCTTCAGCGCCGCTGCCGAGCCGATGTTCACGATCCGGCCCTCGGGCGAGGCCTTCAGATGCGGCAGGGCGGCGCGCGAGGTGTTGAGGGCGGTCGTCAGGTTAAGGGCGAACATCCGGTCCCAGGCGGGTTTGGCGTCGTCTGTCTTCTGCCACACGAACCCCCCGGCGATGTTCACCAGGCCGTCGAGACGGCCGAATCGCTCGACAATCCGGGTGAGGGCGGCGGCGGCGGCTTCCGGGTCGGTCAGGTCGACGCCGGAGACCTCGAAAGCGCCCCCGGGGACGGATGGGCCCGTCACATGGTCGATCAGGGCGACGTTCAGGCCGTCCGCCAGAGCGGCCTCGACGACGGCCCGGCCAAGGATGCCATGGCCGCCGGTGACGACGAGGGTGCGAGGGGTCATGCGGAATCTCCTTGGGTGAGCCATATCCCTGCCGCTGCCCCCGCGGGAGAGGGGGACGCGCTTGTCAGCCGAACACCCGGCGAATCAGACCTTCCAGCGCCTCTGCGTCCACCGCGTCGAAGGCGGCCTTGCGCGTTGCATCGACGTCGAACACGGCGATCAGAGTGCCAGCGGGGTCGAACACCGGCACGACGATCTCGCTTTCGGACCGGCCGTCGCAGGCGATATGGCCGGGAAAGGCATGGACATCCTCGACGATCTGGGTCCGGCCCGTCTCGGCGGCCGCGCCGCAGACACCGCGTCCGAAGGCGATGCGCAGGCACCCCAGCGTGCCCTGATAGGGACCGACGACCAGTTCGCGGTCGCGCGACGGGTCAACCACGTAAAATCCGGTCCAGAAATAGTCCTCGAACGCATCGGCCAGCATGGCGGCGACCGTCGCCATTCGCGCGGTTCGGTCGGGCTCACCGTCCAGCACGGCGAGAATCTCGGCCTCGACCTCCGCATAGAGGGCGGCCTTGTCGGCAGGGCGATCATCGCGGGCGACGTAGGACATGGGCGCTCCGTGCGGCTGGGTAGGGAACGGGCGATATAGGGCCGGGCCGCAGCCAATGCGAATTGCTTACGATTTGATCGGGGTTAAGCCCCTGTTTTCTGTAGCCCGGAACTGACCGGACCCCCGTCTCGCTTTTTGTGCGGCAACGCTTTGTCGCAATTCGGCGTTAACCCTGATCGGAAGTTGACTGGACCCGGCGGCCGGTTTGGGAAATGGTTAACGCTGGGCGTCTTTGAGCTGACTCGGGGGATACGGAGTGAGGGGAATGCGCTACCGCGACGCCGGAGACCATCGCCCCCACGGCGGCCGTCAGCGCGGCCCCTTTTCCTCTGTCGCGGTCATCGCCGCCCTCGTCACAACCGCTGTGGTGGTCTCGAGCTGTGGCGATTCGGGCAGCCCGGCCTTCTGGCGACGCGGAGATAGCGCGGCCGCCAATGCCTGTCCTCGCCCCCAGTCCGTCACCGGATCGGAATTCAACGCCCAGGAAGCCGGCCTGCGTCAGCTGCGGCGTGCCGCCTTCCGGGGCGATTTCTTCGCCCAGCTGGAGCTCGGCGCACGCTATGCGGCACTGAGAGCCACGGACAAGAATATCGAGGACCCGATCGAGAGCGCGGTCTGGACCGGGCTCGCTTTGGCCAATGACGAAGGCTACGCGCCGATCAACCGGATCGATCGCAGGGGCTTTTTCGGCGGCCTGCGGTCGGTGTCGGCCTATGACGACTGCCGCGCCTGGGAGCGCCATGTCGCCTATGAGCGGCTGAACAACCAGCTTTCGCGCATGACGATGGAGGAACAGGGCCAGGTCCGGAACCGGGTCATCTATGTCCTGTCGACCCAGGACGCCGAAGGCTTCCGGACCCTGGCCCGGCTGCATGACGACCTTTATGGCCCATTCGGCGAGCCGCAGGACAATCCGCAGGCGCGCGAGGCCTGGGGCCGCAACGCCGGCAGTCAACCGGAGCGCCAGCGGGAAGGCTATTTTGCCGCCGTCAGCCTGTTCCCCCGCAACGACGTCGACGCCTATCTCTACAACTATCTGGCGGTGCAGACCGGCGACGTCGGGGCCTATGTGCTGCTGAAGGATTTCGAGCGGTCGTCACCCAACCGCTCGCGCTACGGGGCCTTCGTCGAGGCCAAGGCACGCCAGTGGGTGCCACCCTACGAATTCTACCCCAACGAGGCACCCTCGTCCGGCGTGCCCTTCTCGGACGAGAGCCGGCCGCGCGGCGACGCCTATGAATACGCGCTGGGTCGCATGACGGAACTGCCCTTCGTCCATGTCGGCCGGGCGCTGCGCTACCTTGGAGTCACCGAGACGGTGGCCAACGCGCCCAATGCCCTCAGCGCCCGCCAGATCCAGACGCTGGAAGCCATGCTGGGCCACAATATGGAATCGCGGCTGTCGGCTCTGGAGATGGTGCGCGCCATCCAGCTGGCGGCGGTCAACGGCTCGTCCGAGGCGCAACTGGTGCTGGCCGTGATGTATTCGGAAGGCATCGGGGTCCCTCCGGATTATGCCCGCGCCTTCCACTGGTATTCCCAGGCCGACAAACAGGGATCGCCCGAAGCCAAGTTCGCCATGTCCACCTATTTCGCCCTCGGCGTCGCCGGGGTGGCGGACCAGGACAAGGCCGAGGCCGTCGCGTTCCGGATCGACTCCGCGCTGGCAGGCTTCGGCCCCTCAGCTTCTCGCCTGCAGGCCGTGCTGGCCCAGGTTTCCCGTTCGCAGCGCCGCTAAGGAGGGGCCGGACCATGACGACGCTCAACATCGCCCTTTCGGCCCTCGCCGTCGCCGCCGGCCTGACTGTCGCGCCGCCCGAGGCGAGCGCCCAGACCGCCGCCCGGGTGGAAAGCCAGACCCGGCCCAATTTCGGCCTGCTGCTGGACCCGCC
>JBBSCK010000044.1:0-20040 GCA_038250335.1 Caulobacterales bacterium | reverse complement strand
GACGACATCCGCAAGACCTCGGCCCCGTTCGGCTTCTCAAACGGCTAGGGGGCTCGGGTGAAGGGCTCCCGACCGGGAGGCGGTCAGTGCGCATGACTGTGTGAGGATCGGGCCTGGCGGGTGGCGTTCTGCCCGAAGCCAGACAGAGGTGTGATTGCGGACAAGCGGTCGCTGCCAAGGGCCGTTCGGGGTGGGGAGCGGTCATTGGCCTCGCTGCCCAAGGCCGATTGTCGGCGATCCTCGCCCATGCGACGGTCATCGATCGCATTTGAAAAGGTCGGATTCATGCGCAGCCTCGCTCCACTACTGCTTGCCGCCCTCACCCTCGCAGCGACGCCGGTCGACGCGCAAACGACCGCCGCGCCGGACCCGGCAGTGGCGAGGGCGGTAGAGGCCATTGCCAGCATACGTTCGGCCGGCGGCCCCAGGTTTTCCCCTGACGGGTCGCGCATCGCCTACATCTCGAACGCGAGCGGGATCCCGCAGCTGTGGGTCATGAATTCGGACGGAAGTCGCCAGACCCGGGTGACCAACCTGAGCGACCCTGTCCAGTCGGTCGACTGGTCCCCGACCGGCGACTGGCTGGCTTATGACGTCGCACCGGGCGGTGGTTTGAACGTGCAGCTTTATGTCAGCAGGCCGGACGGCTCCGGGGTGCGCCGGCTGACGCCCGGGGGACGCGAGAACAACTCGCTGGGCGGATGGAGCGACGACGGCCGCTGGGTGATCGGTGCCTCGAACCGGCGCGATGCGGCCCGGTTCGAGCCTATGCTGATTGATCCGGCGACGGGGGAGACGACATTCGTAGGTGCGGGACCCGGACGCGCCCAGCTGACAGACCTTAGCCCCGACGGCCGTTTCGCTGTCTTGTCTCGGCTGATCAGCCGAGGCGACAACAATCTGTATCTGGTCGAACTGGCCAGCGGGGCCGAGACACTGCTGACTCCTCACACCGGGACGGGTTCGTTCGGCTGGGGCGAGTTCTCGCGAGATGGTCGGCGCATCCATGTGATTTCGAACGGAGAGCGCGACCGCGCAGCCTTTGGCGTCATCGACCTGGCCGAAAACGGCGCGCCCGGACCCATCCGCATCGTGGCCGAGCGCGCCGACGCCGAAGCCGAGAACGCCGTGCTTTCCAACGACGGCTCTCGCGCCGCTTTGATCTGGAACGCGTCAGGGCGCAGCGAGATGGCGTGGCTGGACACCGCGACGGGAGCGGTGACGACCGGTCCGATCCTGCCGGTCGATATCGTCTCGGGCGCGGCCATGTCACCCGACGGCAGAGTGTTGGCGCTGTCGGGGTCCGGTGCGAACCGGCCGGGCGACATTCATCGGTTGGACGTCGCCAGCGGCACCATCAACCAGCTGACTTTCAGCCCCCATGAGGGCGTCGACCTTGCCAGCTTTGTTCGGCCGACGCTGGTGACCTATCTCGCTTATGACGGGCTGGAGCTTTCTGGTTGGCTATACCGGCCTCGCGGCGTCACTGGCCCGGGCCCGGTGGTGTTCAACTACCACGGCGGACCAGAGGGGCAGTCGCGACCCTCGATCAGCGATGTGACCCAGGCGCTGGTCGCTCGGGGCGTCACGGTGTTCGCACCCAATGTCAGGGGCTCTACCGGCTTCGGTAAGCGGTTCATGAACCTCGACAACGGCGCGCTGCGCGTCGATGGCGTCCGCGATATCAAGGCCACTACCGATCATCTGGTCGAGGCCGGGATCGCTGACCCGGCGCGGCTGGGCATCATGGGGGGGTCCTACGGCGGCTACATGGTCATGGCCGGTGTGACGGAATATCCGAACATGTTCGCGGGCGGTGCCAATCTGTTCGGCGTGGTGAATTTCGAGACCTTCTTCGCTCAGACCGAGCCCTGGATGGCCGCCATCTCTACCGTCGAATACGGCGATCCGGTCACCCAGGCCGACATGCTCAGGACCCTGTCGCCGATCCACAAGATCGACATCGTCACAACCCCGCTCATTGTGCTGCACGGTGCCAACGACACCAACGTGCCGGTGGTCGAGGCCGAGCAGATCGTCAACAGCCTGCGCGCGCGCGACGTGCCCGTGGACTACGTCCTTTTCCCGGACGAGGGACACGGCTGGAGGAAACTGCCAAACCGCATCCGCTCCACGACCGCAATCGTGAGCTTCTTTGAGCGGACGCTAGGGGTCACGGAATAGAGGATCGACTACCCGTTGGAGCCCGAGAAGCAGACCTGTCGAAGGTGTCCATCGGGTCGTGAACCGAACCTGGAGTCGTTCCGGTACCCGGACATTCAGCGCACCGTCGTGTCGGCATCTACCCGTCACACCCGGCTGCCCCGAATCGGGAGTCCGGATCGCCGAACGCTTTTTCGGCCGGGTGTCTCTAGGCCGGGGCGAACGGGTAGGGACTGACGGATTTGGACCAGTCATCGACGGTCAGGGCGCGGTCGACGGGCGGCGCTGCACGCTCGGCGCAGGGGTGGCGGTGGCACAGGCGGCATGAAGGGCCGATGGGGGTGAGCTCCGGCGCGGCGAGGTCGAGGCCGCGGGCGTAGATGAGGCGGTGGGCTTCCCGGAGTTCGCAGCCCAGTCCGATCGCCAGGCCGTGGTGTTCGCCGTGGCCGTCATGACCCTGACGCTCGACCGTGCGGGCCAGGGTAAACCAGCGACCCCCGTCGGGCGTCTCGATGATCTGGGTCAACAGCCGGCCCGGGGTCCGGAAGGCACCGTGCAGTCGCCAGCGCGGGCAGCCGCCGCCGAAGCGGGCGAAGGGAAAGGCCCCCGCAGCATAGCGTTTGGAGACATTCCCGGCCTGGTCGACGCGGATCAGAAAGAACGGCACGCCGCGCGCGGTCGGCCGCGAGAGCGTGGTCAGCCGGTGGGCGACCTGTTCGAACGAGACGGCGAACCGCAGTTCGAGCCGGGCGATGTCATAGCCGGTGGCCTCCGCCATGGCCTGGAAGGCGGCGTAGGGCATGAGGGTCGCGGCGGCGAGCGTATTGGCCAGCGACACCTTGAGCAGGGCCCGGGTCGTGTCGTCCGGCGGGTCGGCGGCGTCGGCGAGCGCGGTCAGTTCTGCGTCATGCTCGGCCAGCGCAAGCTGGTAGGCGATGGCAAAGGCGCGCGAGGGGTGGGACAGGGTTTCGGACATCAGAAGTCGCCGCCGGTGCGGGTCGAAGCGACGGGTCCACGCGACCATGACCTCGGCGGGCATGACCCGCACCGCCAGATTATGCCGCGAGGCCAGTCTGGCGCGCGCCAGGGCCTCGAAGCTGTCGCCCGTCACGGTGGGGTCCAGCGCGGTGTGCAGGGCTTCGCCCAAGGCGTCGAGTTCGGGGAAATGGTTGCCCCGGGCCTGGATATGGTCGCGGACCCAGTTGGCCGGCGAGGGGCCGGCACCGGTGAGGTCACCATCAATGACGGCCGCCCGGGTGCGGTCCCGCTGGTCCGCAAAGGCCCGGTAGAGCCGCAGCAGCGCCTCGGCCGCACCGGGCGCTTCGTCCACCATGTGAAGAAGTTCGTGACGGGGCACTTCAAGGCCCTGGAACAGCGGGTCGGCGAGGAGCTCCGACAGTTCCTCTTCGCCGGCCCTTCCGTCACGGCCCAGCTTGCGCAGATCAACGTCGTAGGTCTCGGCGAGGCGCAATAGAAGTTGGGCGGAAACCGGCCGCTGGTTGCGCTCTATGTGATTGAGATAGCTGGGAGAGACGCCCAGATCGACCGCCATGGCGGTCTGGGTCAGGCCACGGTCACGCCGCATCCGCTTGAGCCGGGCCCCCAGAAACAGCTTTCGGTCCGCGACGGTATCCATGACCTAAAATGTCATAATATGACTGATGGTCAAGCGTCATATTATGACAAAATGACACGACAAACTCGGCATCAGGCGTGTGAAAGATGACAAAAGCGTGCTCACTGGACGTCTACAGCCCTTGTTGAGGAGAGACCCCTTGGAACCCCTGAGCCGCCCCCAGGCCATTATCGATTTCTGCCTGGCCCCGCTGAACCTCGACGCCAGTTCCGACTCCGAGCGCGAAGTGCGCCGCCGGCTCGAGCATGTGATCAAGACCTTCCAGCTTAAGACGGCAGCGCCGGTCAGTGTCGATTTCTCGCGCATGCCCTCGCAGGTCATCAACGAAGCGGCCCACGGCTACGAATAGGCACCAGGCCGGGGCGGCCTTGTCAGGCGGCCACCGATCGCGCGCCGCTGCCAAGGTCGGCCACGAGACTCAGCAATCCGGCGGCGTCGAACGGCTTGGACAGATGGTGATCCGCCCCGGCGGCTCGACCGGCGGCGATATGCTCGGGCAGGGCATTGGCGGTCAGCATGATGATCGCCGCGCGGGGCAAACCCATTGCGGCCTCATGCAGCCGGATCTCGCGCACAGCCGTCAGTCCGTCCATCACCGGCATCTGCATATCCATCAGGATCAGGTCGAACGTCTGATTGCGGCAGGCCGCCAGGGCCTGGGCACCGTCCTCGGCCGTGACCAGCTCGACGTGGGCCTGGGCGAGAATGAGTTCGACGACCTTGCGGTTGGTCGGATGGTCATCGGCGACAAGAATCTGCAGACGCCGCGCCGTTGGGTCGACCACAGTTTCGGTCCGCGGCTCAGGGACAGCCGGGGCGCTGGCCGGGGTCAGCGGCAGGGTCAGGATGAAGGCCGAGCCTCCGTCCGGCTCGCTTTCGCAATCCAGGTCGCCCTGCATCAGGCCGGACAGCTGGCGGCATATGGCGAGGCCGAGGCCGGTTCCGCCAAAGCGGCGCGTGATGCTTCCGTCGGCCTGTTCAAACCGGGTGAAAAGCCGTGCTTTCGCATCGTTGTCGAAGCCCACGCCGGTGTCCTCGACGGTAAACCGCAGAATGGGGGACCCCCCTGCACCCTGGCCGACCGAGGCCGTCAGGCTGACGAACCCCCGCGCGGTGAACTTGACGGCGTTGGAGACGAGGTTCGTCAGAATCTGCTTCAGTCGCACGACGTCGCCCCGTACCCAGACAGCGGCAGCCGGATCGATCTCGACGAAGAACTGCAGTCCCTTGTCTTTGGCCGGCGCGGCGTACAGCTGGGCAGCCTCGTGCACGGCTCGCGCCAGATCAAAGGGTTCGTCAGCCAGATCCAGACGGCCCGACTCGACCCGCGCGAGATCAAGGATGTCGCTGAGCAGGACCTGCAGGGTCTGGCCCGAGGACTGGATCAGTTCCAGCATCTCGCGCTGGTCAGCGGCCAGATCGGTCCGGGCCAGGGCCTGGGTCAGACCGATCACCCCGTTGAGGGGCGTCCGGATCTCGTGGCTCATATTGGCCAGGAACTCTGACTTGGCGCGGTTTGCGGCCTCCGCCGCGTCACGGGCCTGCGCCAGGGTTTCCGCATCACGCTTCAGGTCGGTGATGTCATTGACGACGGTGACGATGCCGCCCTGCGCGGTCCGTCGGTCCTGGACCCGCAGCCACCGCCCGTCTGCAAGCTGTTGTTCGAGTGTACTCGAAAGACGTCGCCGCACCGCGAGCCGCTGCGCGATCCATTCCGTTTCGCAGCCTGCCGCGTCAGTGTAATGGCCCCGGTCGACACCCAGTTGCAGCAGCTCCCGAAAGCGGACCCCGACGTCCAGGGCCTCCGCGACCTCGGGGTTCAGCTCGGCGTAGCGGGCATTCCAGATCAGCAGCCGGTCCTGCGAATCATAGAACCCCAGACCATCGGACATGGTGTCGATGGCCTCGCGCAGTTGGGTCAGGGCGGCTGAGCGGCTCCCGAGGCCCAGTCCCGACACCAGGCGGTCTGTCCGGCTAACCGTGGCCCCGTTCCGGACCGGCATTCGCGCAGAGTGTTTTCTGGCCAGGATGACGAGGATGATACCGGTCGCAAGGCCGAGACTGCAGACAACGGCCACCAGAAGCGGCAGCCGCCCATCGTGCTCCGAGACCAGGAAGTTCAAGACCCAGGACAAGGCCGCCTTTTCCCCGACGTTGACCATCAGTCTGCAACACAGAGATGAAAAACCGGTGCATGGGCGAAATTCGGCCGACCCGCCCCGTCGTGCGGCCCAGGCGGCCAGGCCTGTGCGGTCAAGAGCCTGTGAAACCGCTCACGGTTTTGCAGTTCACGCACTAGGAACGCGGGAGCGTTGGGCGAGCCGCCGCCTCTCGCAAGGAGATCCGAGGTCATGCCGTTCGACGACTCGCCCTCGCCCGTCGCACCCCTCGCGACGTCCAGGCTATGGTCTGCGGGCACCAGCGGCGGCGTTGCCGTGATCATCATGCTGGTGCTGGCGGCGCTGCGGCCGGACATGGGACCGGTCCTGGGCGGCGGTGCGGCACTGGTCGCCCTCGTCACCTGGCTCGGAATCCGCCGCTCCCCCATCAAAGCGAGGGAAGACAGTCCGTCAGGCGAGCCGTTCCGAGATCCGTCTGTACCGCAGGACGCCCGTCTTCTCGACGCGGTCTTCGAGGCCCTCGACGACCCGGTGATGATCGTCAGCGGCGGAGAAGCCGACGATATCGCGGGCCGCCGGATCGTTCTGGCCAACCGCGCCGCGCGCGATCTGCTTCGGATCCAGCGGGAAGGTACTCTGCTCGTCTCCGCGATGCGCGATCCCAATGTTCTGGAGGCGGTGGACGAGGCCCTTTTCGGCGGTGTGGGACGCACAACCGATTACAATGCCACCGGGGCCCGTACACGCCACTGGAAAGCGTGGGTTCGACCGCTTCCCGCCCCGGCGAGCGGGCCGATGGCCTTGCTGGGCCTGCGCGACGAGACGGATGTTCGCCGCATGGAAATGATGCGCGTCGATTTTCTGGCCAATGCCAGTCATGAATTGCGCACGCCGCTCGCCTCGCTGAGTGGCTTCATAGAGACGCTAAAGGGGCATGCACGCGACGATCCCAAGGCCCGCGACCGGTTTCTCGACATCATGGCGGCCCAGGCCGAGCGGATGAGCCGACTTGTCGCCGATCTGCTGTCGCTCAGCCGCATCGAACTGAATGAGCACATTCCCCCATCCGGCCGGGTCGATCTGGCGCGCGCGGCGTCCGACGTGATCGATGCCGTCAGCGTCCTGTCGCAGGAAAAGGGCGTGACGGTTCTGCTGGATGTCGAACCCGGCGAAGTGAGCATTCGCGGCGACCGCGACGAGATCGTCCAGGTGATCCAGAACCTGACTGACAACGGGATCAAATATTCGACCGTCGGGGGAACGGTCGAATTGTCTGTGAGAAGCGGGCTGGAGGTGGAGGCCGCCGCCGGCGCGCGCCTGCCTGGCGCGACCCGACTTTCGCTGCTCACCCCGGATCGGGAAGCCGAAGCGCGTTATGTTTCCATCACCGTGCGCGACTATGGCCCCGGCATGGCCCGCGAACACCTGCCGCGCCTGACGGAGCGCTTTTATCGCATTGAGGGGCAGAAGAGCGGTGAGCGCCCTGGAACCGGCCTGGGACTGGCGATTGTCAAACACATCGTCAATCGCCACCGAGGGGGCATGACGGTGGAGAGCGCCCCCGGCGACGGCTCCATGTTCAGCGTTTATTTCCCGATGGTGGACGAGCCTGCGAGGCGGTCCGGCGCTCTGTGAAGCCTCGGCGCTGCGGCTCAGGAGCGCCGTTGCAGAACTGTCATGGAACCGTCCTAATCCGCTGACCATCCGCAGGCAGGTTCCGCGCCGAGGCGGAGCGGGTAATCGCGCTCGTTCCGATTCGTCGGCGTTTTCGCCAAGGGCCTGATGATCTGGTTTCTGTTTCCTCTCGTGGCGGTGTTCGCAGTGCTGGCCTATGTGGTCGGCCGTGGGCTGGCCCAACGACGCGCTGCGGCCGCGTCCGAAGGCCCCACGGCCCATTCCCGGCCCGAGCAGCATGGCTATTATGCGCTGATCTGGGTCGCCGTCCCTGCTCTGGCCATTGCGCTCCTTGCAGGCGTTTTTTCCGCGCCACTCGCGCACAACCTGCTTGCGGCCGGAGCCCCGGAAGCGGTCATGGAGCTGGAACCCATCCGGCGCGAGGCCTTCTTCAACGATGCGCGCCTCGTCGGGGACGGTCAGCGCGCCTTCCAGACCTGGCCGGGAGCGCTGGGCCAGGCCCTGGCCACAGAGAGCGAGCGGTCGGCGCGGATCAGCCAGACCCTGACCTGGGGCGGCGTCGCTGCCGCAGTTCTGGCGGCGATGATGGGCGGCCTGTTCGCCTGGACGCAGATTCGCCCCGCCTTGCGGGCCCGTAACCGGGTCGAGGGCTGGATCGGCGGCCTGCTGTTCGCCTGTTCCGCTGTCGCGATACTCACGACGGTCGGGATCGTTTTCTCGCTATTGTGGGACAGCTTGCGGTTCTTCCAGGCGGTGCCCGTGAGCGACTTCCTGTTCGGGCTCCAGTGGAGTCCGCAGACCGCCATTCGCGCTGATCAGGTCGGATCCTCCGGGGCCTTCGGGGCCGTCCCTCTGTTTGCTGGCACCTTCCTGATCATGGCGATCGCCATGATTGTCGCGGCGCCAGTCGGCCTGTTCTCGGCCATCTATCTGGCGGAGTACGCCAGCCCCCTGTCGCGCGGCATCGTCAAGCCGGTGCTGGAGATCCTCGCGGGCGTGCCGACCGTGGTCTACGGCTTCTTCGCCGCCCTGACCGTGGGGCCGGCGTTTCGGGAATTCTTTAACGGCATCGGTGCCCTGCTGGTCGGCGGGCCGATGGACGGGCTGGGGCAATACCTGCTGCTGGTGCAGAACCAGATGGCCCTGGTGGCCGGGGCGGTCATGGGCATCATGCTGATCCCCTTCGTGTCGTCCCTGTCGGACGATATCATCAACGCCGTGCCGCAGTCGCTGCGCGACGGCTCCTACGCCATGGGCGCGACCAAGTCCGAGACGGTCAAGCGCGTGCTGCTGCCGGCCGCCCTGCCGGGCATCGCCGGGGCGCTGCTGCTGGCGATGTCGCGTGCGATCGGCGAGACCATGATCGTGGCCATGGCCGCAGGCCTTGCGGCCAATCTGACGCTCAACCCCCTGGACACGGTGACCACCGTCACCGTCCAGATCGTGACCCTGCTGACCGGTGATCAGGAGTTCAACAGTCCCAAGACCCTGGCAGCGTTCGGTCTTGGCCTGACCCTGTTCCTGGTCACACTGATGCTGAACATCGTCGCCCAGCGCATCGTCCAGACCTATCGGGAACAGTATGACTGAGGCGTCTGAACCGATCGCCGAGGCGGCCCGCGACGGTCGTCTGAAGGCGGGTCTGAAGGCCCGCTACGCCCGGGAGGGACGGTTCAGGCTGTACGGCATTCTGGCCGTCTCAGTTGCTATCGGCTTCCTGCTGCTGCTTCTCGGCCGGATCATTGAGCAGGGGCATACCGCCTTCTATGCCAACCAGGTGACCCTGCCGGTCTATATGGATCCGGTGCGCATCGACCGCGCCTATCCCCAGGGCACCAACTTCCAGCAGATGGTCGCCCAGCAGCAACTGGCCAGGATGGGCATCGCCGACGATCCCCAAGGGTCGCAGGCGACGGCCTACCGGTCGCTACTGTCGTCCGAGCTGAAGTTCCGTGCCGCTGACATGATCCGCAACGATCCCTCGCTGATCGGCCGGACGGTCGAGATCACGGCACCCGTCTCGGACGAGGCCGACCTGTACTACAAGGGCGAGGTCACGCGGGAGACGGCGGCCGACCAGCGTCGCGTGAGCGACCAGCAGATGGCCTGGCTGGATACGCTGAAGGCCGAAGGCGCGGTGTCAACTACCTTCAACACCCTGCTGTTCACCAACGGCGATTCGACCGAGCCCGAGCTGGCGGGTGTGCTCGGCGCGGTCGTGGGCTCGGCCCTGATGCTTCTGGTCACGGCGGTGATCGCGATCCCGCTCGGCGTCGGCGCGGCGGTCTATCTGGAAGAGTTCTCCAGGAAGGGCCGGATCACAGATCTGATCGAGGTCAATATCAACAACTTGGCGGCGGTGCCGTCGATCGTCTACGGCCTGCTGGGCGTGGCGCTGTTCATCAACTGGGCGCACCTGCCGCGGTCGTCGCCCCTCGTCGGCGGGCTGGTGTTGGCGCTGATGGCCCTGCCGACCATCATCATCGCCACGCGCTCGGCGCTGAAGGCGGTGCCACCCTCGATCCGGGAGGCCGCCCTGGCCATGGGGGCCAGCCGGACCCAGACGGTGTTCCACCATGTCCTGCCGCTGGCCATGCCCGGCGTGATGACGGGAACCATAATCTCCATGGCGCATGCGCTGGGCGAGACCGCCCCGCTGCTGCTGATCGGCATGGTCAGTTTCGTGCCGGGCATCCCCGGTGCCATCACCGAACCTGCGGGGGCCCTGCCGTCGCTGGTCTATATCTGGGAGAACGCGTCCGAGCGCGCCTTCCACGAGCGGACGGCCGCAGCCATCCTGGTGCTCCTCACATTCATGGTCGTCATGAACGCCGCTGCGATCCTGCTGCGACGGCGCTTTGAACGCCGGTGGTAAGACAATGAAATTTCCCTTCTTCCGCAGCCCCGACGGTCGCGAAGGCGGCGGCCCGGTCGATCCGACCGAGACCCCGCGTATGGGCGGGCAGGTGCTGCCCGGTGTTTCGGTTCCACCCGCTGCGCACGATACGCGTGACGAGACGGTCATGATGGCCGAGCCCGAGGCAGCCGCCGCGGCGGGCGTTGCCAGTCGCGTGCCCTCGGTGACGTCGGCGGCCGGTCCCGCCGGTCCGACCAAGATCGCCGTCCGCGATGTGTCGGTCTTCTATGGTGACAAGCAGGCCTTGTTCGACGTCAGCCTGGACATCCCGGACAACACCGTGACAGCCTTCATTGGTCCGTCGGGGTGCGGCAAGTCGACCTTCCTGCGTTGCATGAACCGGATGAACGACACCATCCAGGGGGCCCGGGTGACCGGCAGCATCCTGATGGATGGCGACGATATCAACGCGCGATCGGTCGATCCCGTGCTGCTGCGCGCGCAGGTCGGGATGGTGTTCCAGAAGCCGAATCCCTTCCCCAAGACCATCTATGAGAACGTCGCCTATGGGCCGCGCATCCATGGCCTGACGACGTCGAAATCCGAGATGGACGGCGTTGTCGAGAGCGCACTGAAAAAGGCGGGTCTGTGGGACGAGGTCGCCGACAGGCTGCACTCGGCGGGCACCAGTCTTTCGGGCGGCCAGCAGCAGCGTCTGGTCATCGCCCGGGCCATCGCGGTGAATCCCGAGGTCATCCTGATGGACGAACCCTGTTCGGCGCTCGACCCCATCGCCACGGCGCGGATCGAGGAACTGATCGACGACCTGCGCGAACGCTACTGCATCGTCATCGTGACCCATTCGATGGCCCAGGCGGCGCGCGTATCGCAACGCACGGCCTTCTTCCACATGGGACGACTGGTCGAGCACGGTAATACCGAGGAAATCTTCACAAATCCCCGCGAGCGGCGCACGCTCGACTACATCACCGGCCGGTTCGGCTAGGGGATTCGATGAACCAGCACACGGTCAAGGCCTACGGCGACGAACTGAATCAGCTGACCGCGGAGGTTGCCCGCATGGGCGGTCTGGCCGAGGCGCAGGTGGCTGACGCGGTGGAGTCGGTGGCGCGTCGCGACATCGGCCTGGCGCGCGCCGTGGTCGAACGCGACGCCAAGGTCGATGCCATGCATCGCGACATCGAGAGGAAGGCCATCCGCCTGATCGCCTTGCGCCAGCCGGTCGCCAGCGACCTGCGCAAGACCCTGTCGGCGATGAAGCTGTCCGTCGATCTGGAGCGGACCGGTGACCTGGCCAAGAATATCGCCAAGCGGGCGCTGAGCCTGGCCGAGGCCGAGCCGATGCAGCCCCTGACCCGGTCGATCGAGCGGATGGGCAAGCTGGTCTCGATGCGGCTGCGCGATGTCCTGGACGCCTACTCGGCCTCCGAGATCGATCGGGCGATGGCGGTCTGGGCCTCCGACGACGAGGTCGACGAGCATTACAACGCGCTATTCCGGGAACTGCTGACCTACATGATGGGCGATCCGCGCACGATCAGCGCCTGCACCCACCTGCTGTTCATGGCCAAAAACCTGGAACGGATCGGGGACCACGCGACCAACATCGCGGAAGTCATCCACTACGAAATCACCGGCGACGAGATGACGGGGGAGCGGCCACGCTGGACGCCTTCGCCCGGCGACTGGGACGCCGATCACGGACAAGCGCCTAAACCGCCGACAGCCTGACGGCGCGCCGACCACGACGGAGACTGAGACGTGCAGCCTTATATCCTGGTGATGGAAGACGAGGACGCCTTGGCGACCCTGCTGCAGTACAACCTCGAGAAGGAGGGCTATGACGTCGTCGTCGCCGCCGACGGCGAGGAGGGGTTGGTCCAGATCGACGAGCGTCAGCCGGATCTGGTGCTGCTGGACTGGATGCTGCCCAAGGTGTCGGGCATCGAGGTCTGCCGCCGCATTCGCGGTCGCCCCGAGACGCGCAACCTGCCGGTAATCATGCTGACGGCGCGCGGAGAGGAGTCCGACCGCGTCAGGGGTCTTGATACCGGGGCCGACGACTATCTGACCAAGCCCTTCTCGATGACCGAGCTGATCGCGCGCATCCGGGCGGTGCTGCGTCGCATCCGGCCGGGTCTGGCGGACGATCGCGTGGGCCACGGCGACATCATCATTGACCGGGTGGCCCACCGTGTCCGCCGCGCGGGCAAGGAGGTCCATCTGGGCCCAACCGAGTTCCGCCTGCTGGATCACTTCATGCGCCACCCCGGCCGGGTCTTCAGCCGCGAGCAGTTGCTGGACGCCGTCTGGGGCTCGGACGTCTATGTCGAGGCCCGCACGGTCGACGTGCATGTCGGCCGCCTCAGAAAGGCGCTGAACGTCGAGGAAAGCGCTAATCCGATCCGCACGGTCCGCTCGGCGGGATATTCGCTGGATCTCGACGGCTGACCCCGGCGGCCCCCCGGACCTAACCGTCTGTTCGGGTCTTCACCAGATCATCGACCACGCCGGGATCGGCCAGGGTCGAGGTGTCGCCGAGCGCGCTGAAATCGTTCTCGGCGATCTTGCGCAGGATGCGCCGCATGATCTTGCCCGAGCGTGTCTTGGGCAGGCTGGGTGCCCAGTGGATGGCGTCCGGGGCCGCGATAGGGCCGATCTCCTTGCGCACATGGGCGATCAGGGCGCGTTTCAGATCGTCATGTGGCGCGACCCCGGCGTTCAGCGTCACATAGGCGTAGATGCCCTGGCCCTTGATATCGTGGGGAAAGCCGACGACCGCCGCCTCGGCCACATCGTTATGCAGCACGAGGGCGCTCTCGACCTCGGCCGTGCCCATCCGGTGTCCCGAAACATTGATGACGTCATCGACCCGGCCGGTGATCCAGTAATAGCCGTCCGCGTCCCGCCGGCAGCCGTCGCCGGTGAAATACTTGCCGGGATAGGCGCTGAAATAGGTGTCGAAGAAGCGCTGGTGATCGCCCCAGACGGTGCGCATCTGGCCGGGCCAGCTGTCGGTGATGACCAGATTGCCCGAGGTCTCGCCCTCCAGCACGGCCCCCTCGGCGTCGACGAGCTGCAGTTCCACGCCGGGCAGGGGGCGCGTCGCCGAGCCGGGCTTCAGGTCCGTGGCCCCTGGCAGGGGCGAAACCATGATCCCGCCGGTCTCGGTCTGCCACCAGGTGTCGACAATCGGGCAGCGGCCGTCGCCGACGACCTCATGATACCAGCGCCAGGCCTCGGGGTTGATCGGCTCACCGACGCTGCCCAGCAGGCGCAGGGACTTTCGGCTGGTCGCCTTCACCGGCCCGTCGCCCTCGCGCATCAGGGCCCGCAGCGCGGTCGGGGCGGTGTAGAAGATCTCGACTTGGTGTTTGTCGACCACCTGCCAGAAGCGGCCGAAGTCGGGATAGTTGGGCACGCCCTCGAAGATCAGGGTCGTGGCCCCGTTGGCCAGGGGCCCGTAGACGCAATAGGAATGGCCGGTGACCCACCCGACGTCGGCGGTGCACCAGAACACCTCGCCGGGCCGGTAGTCGAATACGAGCTCATGGGTCCAGGCCGCCCAGAACAGATAGCCGCCGGTGGTGTGCAGAACCCCCTTGGGCTTACCCGTCGAGCCCGAGGTGTAGAGAATGAACAGCGGATCTTCGGCGTTCATCGGCTCACACGGGCAGTCGGCGCTGACGCTGTGTTTGGCCTCGCCGTAGCGGACGTCGCGGCCCGCCACGATCGGGATGTCGGCGTTGGTGTGGGAGACGATCAGCACCGTCTCGACCCGGGCCCCCGCCGGAAGCTTTTCCAGGGCTGCGTCGACATTGGCCTTGAGGGGCACCCGTTTGCCGCCGCGCAGGCCCTCATCGGCGGTGATGACGATTTTTGAGCCGCAGTCCTCGATCCGGCCCGCAAGGCTGTCGGGCGAAAAGCCGCCGAAGACGACAGAGTGGACGGCACCGATCCGGGCGCAGGCCAGCATGGCCACGGCTGCAGCGGGGATCATCGGCAGATACAGGGTGACGCGGTCGCCCTTCACCACGCCGAGGCCTTTGAGCACGTTGGCCATGCGGCACACTTCGGCGTGCAGTTCGCGATAGGTCAGGCCGCCGGACTGGGTCGGCGCGTCGCCCTCCCAGATAATGGCTGTGTGATCGCCGCGCTCGGCCAGGTGTCGGTCAAGGCAGTTCCAGGCGACGTTCAGAACGCCTTCGCCGAACCAGCGGATACGGAAATCGGCCTTGTCGAAGGAGACGTCCTTGATGACTGTCGGCTGTGTGATCCACTCAAGACGCTGCGCCTCGCCGCGCCAGAAGGCGTCGGGGGTCTGCTGCGCGGCAATGCGGGCGATCTCGTAGGCGGGTGCGTCCATCCGGGCACGCTGGGCCCAGAGGTCGGGAACGGGGTAGATAACAGGATCACTCATACTGTTGCTCGCTTCAAAGGCCGGACTTCGCGAACGTCGCGAGCCGGCACATTTCGGCCTGACCCAGGATCAGGCGTTGAGGTCGACGTCCTCGCATGGTCGCGAGGGCGACGAAGACGCGATACCATAGCCTTCGCCGATTTGAGACGGCAGCGCCGACGAAAGGGGCGGTGGCGAAGGCGGCGAGCGCGTCCCCGGGAAGGGATGGCGCGGGTCGGCCTCACAGTCGCTCGTGCGACCACCCGGGCCAGCCTTTCAGCACCCTCCGGCCTCCACCCGCCCCATCCAGAGCTGCTCAGCCTTCCTGAGGATCGTCAGATCCGCGACAATGGCTTCATGACGCCGCCAACCATGCGCTGGTCCACTTCGCGAGCAATGGAACAAATACACCGGGGGATCTGTCGGCCCAAGGGGAATGGATTTCTCGTACAGGCGGTTGGCGATCTTCGTGTCAGGAGTTCCCGACTTGGCCATGATTGCCCTGGCAAGACCGCAAGGTGCTCTTGGCCCCCATCATGGCGAGGGAGGGCCGAGCCACTCCAGCCAATCCCCGTAGGGATGACATTTCGCAAGGACTACGGTTTGACCCTCTGGCCAGGTCGTGAGGCGCAGTTCGACCTCGCGTCGATCGGGGGTCCATTCAAAGCCGATCCAGGCGATGGGCCGGTCAGCCGTTGCCCGCCCGCCCGCCGCAGCAATCATCGCCTGAATCTCCCGACGGTCATTGTCGTTCAAATACTGCAGGAACATCGTATGCACGATCGCCCGGCAGCGCCCGGCTTCCTGGGGCTCGGCCAGACGCTTCTTAAGCCACACAGCGGCATCGCCGCGCTCGACGCGAGGCGGATGCGCAACTGCGATCTGCAGGGCTTCCTCCAGACGTCGCGATCGACCGGGTTGATCGGCCCAGGTGAAGGACAGCAGCCGTTCGCGATGCGTCGCATCCGATGCGTTCAGCGGGTGCAGATCAATGCCCTGCGCCGAGGCGATCGACACCGGAGTGACGCAAGGGGCCGGGCCGCGCCAATGTGGCTCGATCCGGACTGCAGACAGTGGATCGCCGACGGTAACGGAACCCAATGTGTAGGCATACCGTGCAAGATTGAGGTTGAGGCCACAACTGGATCCCAGTTCCAGCAGTTCGAACGCCATCGCCCGTTCCGTCCGAACTGCCATCAAGGCGGACATGACCGCAGCAGCCCGGGCGACCTCGTTGGTCTGCGTCGGATGGCGGATCCAGTCGGCAATAAATCGGTCGTGCTGTGACAGGGCAGCGGCAATCGCGCCGTCGAAGTCGTCATGTTCGCCGCAGTACAGTGATGCAAGATAAAGGGGTGTGCCCCGTCGCGCGAGCGAATGGAGCGCCCCATTGAAGCGCAGCGCCAGGGCGGCAGCGGCGGGATCCCCCGGCCAGTTAGCCACCATTTCAGCGCTGATCGGTGCCTTGAAAAGCTGGCGGTCCACCGCTTCGAGTACCGAAGCGATGAAGGGAGAACCCATCGAACGACAGATGCCAGCTTGGCGGACAAATACACGCCGACCATCGATCGTTGCTAGCATATTCATTAATCGTAACCCACACCACTGAACAAATTCGATTTTTTCGATCCGAGTACTTTAGAACTGTCCGCATCGGAAGGAGCCGTAAAATACGTCTTTACTTCAATCCGCTATGGTCACGTGCTTTCAACATCTAATCTGTTAAATTAGCATTCCTAACGTCCGATAAATGCAGGCCCCGACGAGTAACGAAATCCGAGTCGACATGGTTACTTTGCCTTAAGCTCGGATAGAGCTGCCCACGTTGCAGGGCAGGGCCCCTTGGGCATGTTTTCTGGCCGCGGGCCTGTCGACGTCTGCGATTCCAGCGCCGATCGATGCGCGCGTGACGGCTTTGGACCTTGGTGGTTCCCAGTGGGGGTTGCGGGGCTGAGCAGGGGGGGGGGGGGCAGATCAGGCCGGCGCGGCGGGCCTCCAGTTCTACAGATTGGCTGCCTTAACGCTCCGTTCAGCAAAATCCCGTTAACCCCGGCAGGGAGTCGTAAGTTCCAGTTCCGATGCGTAAACTGCTTAGAAATCGAAGTTCAAATTTCACTAAATAAAAACACGTGCGTCCCACAAGTTACAAATAAGCAGGGTTGCAAATCCAAATGATGAGCGGCGGCATGAAAATACCTCGGAAGTTAAGCCTTTCGTTCGTTCTTATCTGTGTGTCCGCCGCGATTATGATGGCGGTTTTTTTCATCACCATAACGATGATCCGCGAATCAACGGACAGCAACAACCTCAGCCAGTCGATCCACTCGAAGGCGCTGTCGCTTGAAACTGCCGTTCTGCGGCAGAACAGCCAGTTTCGCGGGTTCTTGGTCACTGGAGACGAAAGCTACCTCAAGTCCTATCTCGAAGGACGCGACGAGTATGACGCGACGTCAGAAGAGCTGAAGGGCCTTCTTGATGATCAGGCTCAGCTGAAGCTTCTGGAAGACTCGCGCGTCGCGACTGTGGCGTGGCGCAGGGACTGGGGCGATCGGGTCATCGAAGTCGTCCGCGCCGGGCGGCGCGACGAGGCGCAGCAGATGGTTCGCGATGCAGGCACCCGCGTGCTGGTCAGCGCGGCGGTGCTGCCACTCCGCGACATTCGCAACGGTGAATCGGAACGGATTGCCGAGAATGGCGCGCGTCAGGAAGGGGCCATCACCACAGCCATCCTGGCGTTGATCATCGGTGGCATTGCGCTCATCGCGATCGCCATGACCCTTTCGGTGCTGCTCAGCCGCACGATCGCCCGACCGATCACGACCCTCACCGTGGCCATGGCCCAACTGGCCGAGGGCGACAATGATATCGCCGTCGATGGCGAGCGTGCTGATGAGTTGGGCGACATGGCGCGCGCGGTCCTGGTGTTTCGTGACGCCGCCCTGGCCAAGATCGAGGCTGATCTGGCCAAGGCCGAGGCTGACCGGGCCAAGGAGCGGGCTGATCTGGACAAGGTCGGTGCCGACGCGGCCCAACGCCGGGTCGTGGAATCGCTGGACACGGCCCTGGCAGCCCTGGCCTCGGGCGACCTGACCCACGTCATCAGTACGCCGTTCGAACCTGAATACGAGCGCTTGCGCAAATCGTTCAACAGCGCCGTTGCGGGGCTTGAGCAGAGCATTTCCGGTGTCGCCCGTTCGGCGAAGAGTGTTCATTCCGGTGCGGCAGAGATCTACTCGGCCTCCGAGAACCTTTCGCTTCGGACCGAGCAGCAAGCGACCCGCCTGCAGGAAACCACCAGCGCGACCAAGCAGGTCACCAGCATGGTCGGAGAAACCGCGCAAAGAGCCGCAGATGCCAGCACCGCGATCACGGTCGCCAACAGCAATGCAAGCGAGGGCGGGGCCGTTGTTGATGAGGCGATCGCGGCGATGGATGCCATCCAGTCGAGTTCCGAGGAAATCGGCCAGATCGTCAACCTGATCGATGGCATCGCGTTTCAGACAAACCTCCTGGCGCTCAATGCCGGTGTCGAGGCGGCACGGGCCGGCGATGCCGGGAGGGGTTTTGCGGTGGTCGCCACCGAGGTACGTGCACTGGCCCAGCGCTCCGCCGATGCCGCAAGGGACATCAAGGCGCTCATCAACAAGTCGTCCGAACAGGTGCAATCGGGCGTCGGTCGGGTGGGCGACACCGGCCGGATGCTGGCCCGCATCGGCTCGAAAATCGGCGACACCAATGCGCTCATCAGCGAGATCGCGCGAAGCACCGTGACGCAGGCTGACAATCTGAAGCAGGTCAGCAGCGCTGTCGCCAGCATGGACAGCATGACCCAGCAGAATGCGGTCATGGTGAAGGAAGCGACCGCTGCAGCACGCAGCCTTGCGACCGAGGCCGATGAACTGACCACACTGGTCGCCCGGTTCCGGTTGGGCTCGGCCACGGCGCAGTCTGCCGGCACCCCGTCGGTGCAGGCCAACTCACGACGTACCCTGCCACAAGGTGTCGCCAGTCAGGCGGCCCGCAACGCCGCCTGAGGAGGCAACCAAAGCACTGGATCGGCGCTATCGATGGCTCAACGCGAGAGATCGGCCCGCTTTCGGCCTTGCCACCCTGGCCGGACAGCCGGACTGCGGGGGCTCCGGAAGGCAAGACCCAGACCCTTATTGGCCCCGAGAACGGAAGCCTGACCCAAGATCGGGCTGATGGGGCATCAGATCTCCCGGCCATGATGTCCCGGACCGATCGCGGTTGAGATGGTCCTGCGACAATCGCTGGACCTCCGGATCGCAAAGCTCGTCAACCCGCTCGACGACACTGTGGCCCGGTGGCGCATTGCGCTGCAGCGGAGCGGAACGTTTGCCCTGCAGCGCAGACTTTCTACAGAACAAAATACCAAAGGCAAAGAATAGTAACGCAAATTAACCCTACGTTTTTTCGCATTCTCAACATTTCGCACCCTACAAACGGGCTTGCTCGATATGGGCCTGAAGAGAGAATTCATGAAATCGTTGTATCTGTCGGTCGCAATCGCACCGTTTCTGATGGCTGCGCCCGCGATGGCCGAGACGGACGCGGTTGTCGTTACCGCACGGGCCGTGACGGCCCAGCCCGCGGCTGCCGCAACCCCGGCCAATCCGGCGCAGGCGACGGCGGATGCGCCCGCCGCTCCGGCCTTCACCACCGGCGTGGCCCGGGGCCGCGACCTGCTCGATACCGCCATTTCCGCCAGCGCCCTCGATGACAACAGCCTGCGCAAGGTCGGGACCAGCAGCATCGCCGGCATCATGGGCAACCTGCCGGGCATCCGCGCCGAAACCTCGGGCATTGATGGCTATTCGTCCCTGACCGTGCGCGGTCTGCCGCTTGCGGCCGAGGGTTCGAAATACCTTCAGATCCAGGAAGACGGCCTGCCCGTGCTGGAGTTCGGGGACATCCGCTTTGGCCTGACTGACCAGTTCATCCGGGCCGACCTCGGCCTGGCCCAGGTCCAGGCGATCCGCGGCGGGTCGGCCTCGACCTTTGCCTCGAATTCGCCGGGCGGTCTGATCAACTTCATTTCCCGGACTGGCGAACAGGAGGGCGGTGCCATCCAGCTCAGCTCGGGCCTTGACCACGACCTCAACCGCGTCGATTTCACCTACGGCGGGCCGCTGGGTGAGGACTGGCGCTTCCATGTCGGCGGCTTCTACCGCGAAGGCGAAGGCCCCCG
>JBBSCK010000043.1:0-20247 GCA_038250335.1 Caulobacterales bacterium | reverse complement strand
CGAGGTGAAGCCCGGACCGCCCAAGCCGCAGGCGTCGTGCGCGCTTCCGGCCGCCGAGGGCCAGGAGATCTTCACCGACACGCCGATGGTCAGGAAGGCGCGAGAAGGGGTGATGGAGTTCCTGCTCATCAACCATCCGCTGGACTGCCCGATCTGCGACCAGGGCGGCGAGTGCGACCTGCAGGACCAGGCCATGGGCTATGGCCGCGATGGGTCGCGCTACGCCGAGAACAAGCGCGCGGTCGAAGAAAAGAATATGGGTCCGACCATCAAGACCTTCATGACGCGGTGCATCCAGTGCACCCGCTGCGTGCGGTTCGTGTCGGAAGTGGCCGGCGTGCCCGACATCGGCATGATTTCGCGCGGCGAGGACGCCGAGATCACCACCTATCTGGAACAGGCCGTCGGCTCAGAGCTGTCGGGCAACGTCAACGACCTGTGCCCGGTCGGGGCCCTGACCCACCGGCCGTGGCAGTTCCACTATCGCCCGTGGGAGCTGAAAAAGACCGAGACCATCGACGTCATGGACGCACTGGGATCCAACATCTCGGCCCAGTCCAAGGGCTCCGAGATCATGCGCATCCTGCCGCGCGTGCACGAGGGCATCAACGAGGAGTGGCTGTCGGACAAGAGCCGCTATGTGGTCGACGGCCTTCAGGCGCGCCGGCTGGACCGGCCCTATGTGCGCGTGGATGGCAAGCTGCGCACCGCCACATGGGACGAGGCGCTGAACACGGTGGCCACGGCACTGAAGGCGGCCCCGGCGGCTCGGATCGGCGTCATCGCCGGCGACCTGCAGGACGCGGAATCGATGAAGGCGGCGCTGGACCTGTTCCGTACCCTCGGCTCGGCCAATACAGACTGCCGCCAGGACGGATCGGCCCTGGGCCATGGCCCGCGTGAAGGCTGGGTGTTCAACACCGGCCTGCAAGGCATCGAAAACGCGGACGCCATCCTGCTGGTGGGCGTCAATCCGCGCACCGAAGGCCCATTGCTGAATCAGCGGATCAGGAAGTCGTGGCTGGCCGGCAAGACCCGCGTCAGCGTCATCGGCGAGGCCGCCGATCTGACCTATGGCTATGACCTGCTGGGGGCCGGCACCCGGACGCTGGCCAAACTGCCCAAGGCGGCTTCCGACGCCCTGTCGAACGCCGAACGTCCCGCCATCGTGGTCGGCACCGGTGCGCTGACCGGGCCGGACGGCGCGAAGGTGCTGAATGCGCTGGGCAGGCTGGCGGCCAGACTGGGCGTGGTGAAGGACGGCTGGAACGGCTTCAACGTGCTGCACCATGCCGCCGCCCGCGTGGGCGGTCTGGACATGGGTTTCGTGCCGGCATCGGGGGGACTGAGCGCCCATGCGATGGTCCAGCCGGATGCGCTGGACGTGCTGTTCCTGCTGGGCGCGGACGAGATCGAGACGGGGCCGTCGAAGGCCTTCAAGGTCTATCTGGGCAGCCACGGCGACCGGGGCGCGCATACCGCCGACGTCATCCTGCCGGGTGCTGCCTGGACCGAGAAATCAGGGCTCTATGTCAACACCGAGGGCCGGGTGCAGATGGCCGAACGCTGCGTGTTCCCCAAGGGCGAGGCCAAGGAAGACTGGGCCATCCTGCGCGCCCTGTCGGAGCGGGTGGGCCACACCCTGCCGTTTGACACAATTGGTCAACTTCGCGATTTGCTGATGAAAGACCACCCGACTTTTGGTCGAATTGACTACCTGCCGCCGGCCGCATTCTTCGACGTGGCGTCGCTGGGTGCGAAGGGCGAGCCGGGCGACGTCGCCTTCGTTCCGGCTGTAGTCGACCCCTATCTGAACAACCCGATCGCGCGCGCCAGTGCGACCATGGCCGAGCTGAGCGCCCTGCGCATGGCTCCGGCCCTGCTGGCAGCGGAGTAGCCGATGACCGAGAGTTTCTGGACCGGTCCCGTCGGCTGGACGCTGATCACCACCGGCGGCATCCTGATCGTCACGGTCGGCATCCTGCTGTCGCTGGCCTTCCTGCTGCTGGCGGACCGCAAGATCTGGGCTGCGGTGATGATGCGAAAGGGCCCCAATGTCGTGGGTCCGTTCGGACTGCTGCAGTCCTTCGCCGACTTTCTGAAGTTCGTTTTGAAAGAGATCGTCGTCCCGGCCGGTGCGGACAAGGTCGTTTTTCTGCTGGCCCCGCTGATCACCTTCGTCCTGGCCTTCATCGCCTGGGCCGCGATCCCGTTTGCCCCGGGCTGGGTCGTGTCCGACCTGAACGTTGGAATCCTTTACATTTTCGCCATCAGCTCGCTGGGCGTCTACGGCATAATCATGGGCGGATGGGCGTCCAACTCGAAGTATCCGTTCCTGGGCTCACTGCGGTCGGCCGCCCAGATGGTCAGCTACGAGGTCTCGATCGGCCTGATCATCATCAATGTGATCCTGCTGGCCGGAACCATGAACCTGACGGCGATCGTGACGGCGCAGGAGGGCTGGATCTGGAACTGGTTTGCCTTCGGCGGCGGGGCGGGCACCTGGCCGCTGGTGGCTGTCATGTTCCCGATGGCGATCATGTTCTTCATCTCGGCCCTGGCCGAGACCAACCGTCCGCCGTTCGACCTGCCCGAGGCCGAATCGGAACTCGTGGCCGGTTACCAGGTCGAATACTCCTCGACGCCCTATTTGCTGTTCATGATCGGCGAATACGCCAACATCGTCTTCATGTGCGCCATGATCAGCCTGCTGTTCTTCGGCGGCTGGAACCCGGGCTTTCCGATCGACTTCGCTGCAGACTGGCCACCGTTCCTCGTGAACCTGCTGCTGTTCCTGGTGCTGGCCACCAAGATCGTCTTCTGGTTCTTCATGTTCGCCATGGTGAAGACCTTTGTGCCGCGCTACCGCTACGACCAGCTGATGCGGCTGGGCTGGAAAATCTTCCTGCCGACCTCGCTGGTGGCCGTGGTCGTCGTGTCGGCCTGGCGCGTCTTCGCGGTGGGGTCATGATTCGCATGGCCCTGGCAGGAACCCTCGCGCTGGGCCTGTCGGCCTGCGCCTTCCCCCAGCCCTATGAGGCCGACCCTGCCTCGCCCGCCCAGTGGCAGCGGCGTCAGGAGGGCATCGAGCGCCGCGAGGCCGAGCGCGTGCGCCTGTGCCAGATGATGAACAAGGACTCGGACCGCTACCGCCGCGACTGCCGCCGTCCCGGAGACCCAGAGTAATGCTTACCCGTATCGCCCAGGCCGCGAAGGGCGCGATGCTGATCGACATGGTGGGGGCCTTTGGCCTGACCCTGCGCGAGTTCTTCCGCCCCAAACACACCATCAACTACCCGTTCGAGCGCAATCCCCAGTCGCCGCGTTTCCGCGGCGAGCACGTACTGCGCCGCTATCCGAACGGCGAGGAGCGCTGCATCGCCTGCAAGCTGTGCGAGGCCATCTGCCCGGCCCAGGCCATCACGATCGAAAGCGAGCCGCGCAGCGACGGCAGCCGCCGCACGACCCGCTATGACATCGACATGGTCAAATGCATCTACTGCGGCCTGTGCCAGGAGGCCTGCCCGGTGGACGCCATTGTCGAGGGACCAAACTCGGAGTTCGCGACCGAAACCCGCGAGGAGCTCTACTACGACAAGCAGCGGTTGCTGGATAACGGTGACCGCTGGGAACGACAGATCGCGAAGAATCTGGAACTGGACGCGCCGTACCGGTGAGGATTCGCCCTCTCCCGCCGGGAGGGGGAAGTGATTTGGTCGCTTCATTTTGGGGCGAACGCTGTCTAAGAGGTGCGGCGATTGCGCCGCACCAATTCGGAAAGGGCGAAAGCCTCCCATGCTGCAAGGCATAGCCTTCTATCTCCTGTCGGCCGTGGCCGTGGCATCCGGCCTGCTGGTCGTGACGGCGCGCAATCCCGTGCACAGCGTGCTCTGGCTGATTCTGGCCTTCTTCTCGTCGGCCGGACTGTTCGTCCTGCTGGGCGCCGAGTTCCTGGCGATGCTGCTGGTGGTCGTCTACGTCGGTGCCGTCGCGGTGCTGTTCCTGTTCGTCGTCATGATGCTGGACGTCGATTTCGTCCGCCTCAGGGAAGGCTACGCCAACTATCTGCCGCTGGCGGCGATCGTTGCGGGTATCCTGCTGGCCGAAATGATCATGATCTCGATCGTGGTGGTCCAGGGCGGTGCAGCGGCAGACGCAACGGATCCAGCCGTGGCGGGCGCGGACACTTCCAACGTCGAGGCCATCGGGCGGGTGCTCTACACCGACTACGTCTACATCTTTCAGGCGTCGGGCCTGGTGCTGCTGATCGCCATGATCGGGGCCATCATCCTGACCCTGCGCAAGAAGCCGTCGGTCCGGCGTCAGGATCCGGCCGACCAGACCAACCGCGACCGCCAGACCTCGGTCGAGATCAAGGGCGTCGTGACCGGCGTCGGCGTCACCGGCGAGGAACTGCGCTGATGGAAGTCACCCTGCAGCACTATCTGGCAGTGGGCGCGATGCTGTTCACCATCGGTGTCTTCGGCATTTTCGTGAACCGCAAGAACGTGATCATCATCCTGATGTCGGTTGAACTCATCCTGCTGGCCGTGAACATCAATTTCGTCGCCTTCTCGGCCTATCTGAACGACATCTCGGGGCAGATCATGGCCATGTTCATCCTGACCGTGGCCGCTGCCGAGGCCGCCGTCGGCCTCGCCATCCTGGTGACCTTCTTCCGCAACCGCGGCGACATCGCGGTTGATGATGCGAACGTGATGAAGGGCTGACCGGCGTGTCTCTGGAACTGCTCGTCACCCTGGGCGTCTTCGCCCCGCTGCTCGGCGCGGCCATCGCCGGCTTCTTCGGCCGCCGGATCGGTAACATCCCTTCGCAGGCGATCACCACCGGCCTGCTGTTCTTCTCTTGCTTGGTCTCCTGGACGGTGTTCGGCCAGTGGACCTGGGGCCATCTGGAGCCGTTCACGGTCACGCTCGCGCCCTTCATCAATGTGGGCGATTTCCAGTCCGACTGGGCCATCCGGATCGACGCCCTCTCGGCCGTGATGCTGGTGGTGGTGACTACGGTGTCCTCGCTGGTCCACCTGTATTCCTGGGGCTATATGGCCGAGGACGACTCCAAGCCGCGCTTCTTCGCCTATCTGTCGCTGTTCACCTTCGCCATGCTGACGCTGGTGACGGCCGCCGACTTCATGCAGCTGTTCTTCGGCTGGGAAGGGGTGGGGCTCGCCTCCTATCTGCTGATCGGATTCTGGTTCAAGAAGCCGACTGCCAGCGCGGCAGCCATCAAGGCCTTTGTGGTCAACAGGGTGGGCGATTTCGGCTTTGCCCTGGGCATCATCACCGTCTTCTGGATGTTCGGCACGATCCAGTTCGCCGAACTGTTCCCGCTGATTGCTGCGCAGAAGGGGCAGGGCTGGGAGTTCCTCGGATACACTTGGTCGGCTCTGGATCTGGCGGGGGTACTGCTGTTCATCGGGGCCATGGGCAAGTCGGCCCAGTTCTTCCTGCACACCTGGCTGCCCGACGCGATGGAGGGACCGACGCCGGTATCGGCCCTGATCCACGCGGCGACCATGGTCACCGCCGGCGTCTATATGGTCTGCCTGCTGAGCCCGATCTACGAATACGCCCCGACAGCGTCCCTGCTCATCGCCATCACCGGCGCGGTCACGGCCCTGTTCGCCGCCACGGTCGGTCTGATGCAGAACGACATCAAGAGGGTCATCGCCTATTCGACCTGTTCGCAGCTGGGTTACATGTTCTTCGCGGCGGGCGTCGGCGTCTACGAATCCGCCATGTTCCACCTGTTCACCCACGCCTTCTTCAAGGCCCTTCTGTTCCTGGGGGCCGGCTCGGTGATCCACGGCATGCATCACGAACAGGACATGCGGAAGATGGGCGGGCTGTGGAAGCTGCTGCCCGTGACCTATGCCGTCATGATGATCGGCACCATCGCCATCACTGGCCTCGGCATTCCCGAGATCGGGGGTTTCGCTGGCTTTTATTCCAAGGATTCGATCATCGAGAGCGCCTATGCGGCAGCCACGACCGGCCATTCTGCAGCGGGCTATTTCGCCTTTGTCGTCGGCCTCTTCGCGGCGGCGCTGACCAGCTACTATTCGTGGCGCCTGATATTCATGACCTTCCACAACAAGCCGGCCTGGAAGGAAGACGAGCACGCCCATGCCCATGCCCACGACGATCACGCGTCGTCGGCCCGGCTTGAGACCCACGGCGAGCCGCTGCCGGACGATGACCATGCTCACGATGAGCACGCTCACGGCCATCACGGCCCGCTGAAGCCGCACGAGAGCCCGTGGGTCATGCTGGTTCCGCTGATCCTGCTGTCGATCGGTGCGGTCGCGGCCGGTTTCGTCTTCGCCCCCCACTTTATCGGCTACTATGAGACAGGGTTCTGGCGCGGCGCGATCTTCAACAGCCCGGAAAACCACGTCCTGCACGACAGCCACGAGGTTCCGAAGTGGGTGAAGTGGTCGCCGCTGATCGTCACCCTGCTGGGGGCCGGGATCGCCGCCTATTACTATGTGCTGCGCGAGGGGCTGGCCAAACGTATGGCCGCAAAACAGGGCCCGCTGTGGAGCTTCCTCTACAACAAATGGTATTTTGACGAGATCTACGACTTCGTCTTCGTGAAAGGGGCCCGGGCGCTGGGCGACCTGTTCTGGAAGATCGGTGACGTGAAGATCATCGACGGACTGGGGCCGAACGGGGCCGCCTGGGCGTCACTGAAGTCCGCAGCGCGTCTGTCGAAAATCCAGTCCGGCTATGTCTATCACTATGCGTTCGTGATGCTGCTCGGCGTGGCCGGCCTGCTTGCCTTCGCCATCTACGCCTGGGGCGCATAAGATGGGTGCGATCCCCAATATCCTGAGCGTCGTCACCTTCCTGCCGCTGGTGGGCGCGCTGCTGATCCTGCTGGGCCGGTTCGTGTCGCCGTCGAAACAGGACGGCATTGCCCGCTGGGGCGCGCTGGTCACCACCCTGCTGACCCTTGCCGTCTCGACGGTGCTGGTGGTGCAGTTCGACAGCGCCAGCGCGGCCTATCAGTTCGTCGAGAACTACGACTGGTTCGCGGGTGCCGCCTATCACCTCGGGGTCGACGGGGTCTCGATCCTGTTCGTGCTGTTGACGGCCTTCCTCATGCCGATCTGCATCCTGGCCAGCTGGAAGTCGGTCGAGACGCGCGTCTCCGACTATATGATCGCCTTCCTGGTGCTGGAGACCCTGGTCATCGGCGTGTTCACGTCGCTGGACCTGTTTCTGTTCTACATCTTCTTCGAGGGCACCCTCGTTCCGATGTTCATCATCATCGGCGTGTGGGGCGGGGCGAACCGGATCTACGCGGCCTACAAGTTCTTTCTCTACACCCTGCTGGGCTCCGTCCTGATGCTGCTGGCGATGCTGTGGATGGCCAACAAGGCCGGTACGACGTCGATCCCGGAACTCAAGGAGTACGCCTTCTCGGCCCAGGCCCAGTCGATCCTGTGGCTGGCCTTTTTCGCATCGTTCGCGGTGAAGATGCCGATGTGGCCGGTCCACACCTGGCTGCCCGACGCCCACGTCCAGGCCCCGACGGCGGGCTCGGTAATCCTGGCGGGCATCCTGTTGAAGCTCGGTGGCTACGGCTTCATCCTGTTTAACGTGCCGATGTTCCCCGATGCCTCGGTGCTGTACCGGCCCCTGGTCTTCACCCTCTCGGTGATCGCCATTGTCTATACGTCGCTGGTCGCCTTCCGGCAGACCGACATCAAGAAGCTCATCGCCTATTCGTCGGTCGCCCACATGGGCTTCGTCACCATGGGCATCTTCGCCGGCAACGCCCAGGGGATGCAGGGGGCCGTCTTCCAGATGCTGAGCCACGGGCTCATCTCGGCCGCACTCTTCCTGTGCGTCGGCGTCGTCTATGACCGGATGCATACGCGCGAGATCGCCTTCTATGGCGGGTTGACCAACCGGATGCCGTGGTACGCGGCCATCTTCCTGATGTTCACCATGGCCAATGTCGGCCTGCCGGGCACCTCGGGCTTCGTCGGCGAGATGCTCACCATGACGGGCGTCTATCAGGCCTCGACCTGGGCGGCCTTCGTCGCCGCGACCGGGGTGATCCTGTCGGCGGTCTATGCGCTGACGCTGTACCGCAACGTCATGTTCGGCGAGATCACCAATCCCGCCCTCGCCACCATCAAGGACATCGACCTGCGCGAACTGGTGATCTTCGTCCCCCTCATCGTCGGCACCATCTGGCTGGGCGTCCAGCCCGGTCTCGTGCTGGATTACACCGCCCCTTCCGTCGACGCCGTCATCGGCGCCTGGCGCCTCGCGACCGGCGGGTGAGAGACCATGCCTGATCTGTCCTACGCGCTGAACCTGGCCGCATCGGAGCTGACGCTCGCGATCGGTGCCCTCGTGCTGCTGCTGCTCGGTGCCTTCATCGGCGAGAAGTCGGCGCGGCTGATCTCGGTCCTGTCGGTGGCCCTGCTGATCGCCGCCGCCGCCGTGGCCGCGACCGGACCGCTGGGCACAGCCTTCAACGGGGCCTATGTGGCTGATCCGCTGGCCCTGTATTCGAAGGTCGCCATCTATATCGCTTCCGCCGTGGCCGTAGTGCTTGGGGGCGGCTGGATGCAGCGCGCCCGCATCGCCCGGTTCGAGTACCCGATCCTGATCGTCCTGGCCGCCGTCGGCATGGGGATGATGGTGTCGTCGGGCGATCTGATCTCGCTCTATGTCGGCGTCGAACTTCACTCGCTGGCGCTGTACGTACTGGCCGCCTATCACCGAGACGACCTGAAGGCGTCCGAGGCGGGGCTGAAGTATTTCGTCCTGGGGGCCCTTTCGTCGGGTTTGCTGCTGTATGGCTCCAGCCTGATCTACGGCTTCTCGGGCTCGATGCGGTTCGAGGACATCGCCGCCTACGCTACGGCCAATCCGGGCCCCGGGCTGATCTTCGGTCTGGTGTTCCTGATCTGCGGCCTGGCGTTCAAGGTCTCGGCTGCGCCGTTCCACATGTGGACGCCCGACGTCTATGAGGGCGCGCCGACGCCGGTCGTGGCCTTCTTCACCACCGCCCCGAAGATGGCCGCCATGGTCCTGTTCGCCCGCGTGCTGTCCGAGGGCTTCCTTCAGGCCCACGACCAGTGGGCCCAGGTGCTGATCCTGATCGCCCTGGCCAGTTTCGTGGTCGGGGCCTGGGGCGGTCTGGTGCAGAAGGACATCCAGCGGCTGCTGGCCTACTCGTCGATCGCCAACATCGGCTATGCCATCCTCGGCATCGCAGCGGGCACCGAACAGGGTCTGCAGGCCATGGTCCTGTTCATGACCCTCTACATGATCGACACCCTGGGCTTTTTCGCCATCCTGCTGTCGCTCAGCCGGAACGGCCGGCCGATCCGCAAGATTTCCGACCTCGCCGGGCTCAAGCAGGACCGGCCGCTGACCGCCGTGGCTATCACCGTCCTGTCGCTGTCGGTGCTGGGCATGCCGCCGTTCGCGGGCTTCTGGGGCAAATACTATGTCTTCGGGGCGGCGGCCTCGGCGGGCTACTGGATGGTGGCGGCAGCGGGTCTGGTAGCTTCGGTCGTGGCGGCCTTCTACTATCTGCGGATCATCAAGCTGATGTGGTTCGATGCGGTGCCGGACGGCGTGGTGCCGACCGACAAGGCCCCGGTGGAAAGCCAGTGGATCGGCTGGGCATGCGCAGCCTTTTCCTTCCCGCTGGTGATCGTTGGCCTGACGTGGCTAGAGCCCCTGACCCGCATCGCCGCCTCCGGGTTCGGCGCGGGGTAGGGCGGTGACGCCCCCCATTCATCTCCTCGACGAGATCGATTCCACCAACGCCGAGGCGCGCCGCCGCGGCGAGGCGGGAGAGACTGCGAACCATTGGATCGTTGCGCGGAGCCAGTCCGCCGGGCGGGGTCGGCGGGGCCGGAACTGGGAGAGCGAAGGGGGCAACCTGTTCGCCACCTTGCTGCTGCTGACGCCGAAACCGCCGGCCGAGGCGGCCCAGATGACCTTCGTAGCGGCCCTGGCGGTCGCCGACCTGCTGGATGCCTTCGCCGCGCCCGGGTCGGTCAGCATCAAATGGCCCAATGACGTCCTGATCGCGGGGCACAAGGCAGCCGGAATCCTGATCGAATCCGGAGCGCATGCGTCGGGTGCCCTTTGGCTGGCAGTCGGTATCGGGGTGAACCTGGCCCATGCGCCCGAGGGGACCGAGCGGCCGGCGACCAGCCTCGCCGCCCACCTGCGGCCTGCTATCGCCTACCCGCCGCCGGTCGAGGCGGCCGCCACGGTTCTGGCCGAGGCCTTCGCGGCCTGGCAGGATCGTTGGGAGCGGTTTGGCTTTCAGCCGGTCCTCGACGCCTGGACTGCCCGCACCAGTGGCCTCGACGGCCCGTGCGTCGCACGCCTGGGCCACGAGACCGTGACCGGCGTGGCCGACGGCGTGGCCCCTGACGGCGCGCTGCGTCTGCGCACGGCCGACGGAACGCTGCGTCTGATCTCGGCGGGCGACGTCTTCTTCGGGGAGGCGGCGTGATGCTGCTGGCCATCGAACAGGGCAACACCAACACGCTGTTCGCGGTCCACGACGGCGCGACCTGGATTGCCCAGTGGCGGACCTCGACCGAGGCCAGCCGCACGGCCGACGAGTATGCGGTCTGGCTGACCCAGCTGCTGGCCATGCGAAAGATCGATCTGGCGTCGCTGGACGGCTGCATCATTTCCAGCGTCGTGCCGCAGTCGATCTTCAACCTGAAAAATCTGGCCCGGCGCTATCTGAACGTCGAGCCGCTGGTGATCGGCGACAATGTCGAGCTCGGCATCCCCGTGCGCATCTCCAAGCCCAGCGAGGCGGGGGCCGACCGGCTGGTCAACGCCATCGGCGCGCATCTGGTCTATCCCGGCGACCTGATCGTCATCGACAGCGGCACCGCGACCACCTTCGACATCGTCGCGGCCGACGGGGCGTTCGAAGGCGGGGCCATCGCTCCAGGGATCAATCTGAGCCTTCAGGCGCTGCACGAGGCGGCGGCCATGCTGCCGCGCATCGCCATCCAGCGCCCCGACAAGGTGATCGGCAAGGACACCGTGTCCAACATGCAGTCCGGCGTTTTCTGGGGCTATGTCGGCCTGATCGAGGGCATGGTCTCGCGCATCAAGGCTGAGTGGGGCAAGCCCATGACCGTCGTCGGAACCGGAGGCGTCGCCTCCCTGTTCGAGGGTGCCACCGAAAGTATCGACCGGTTCGACCCGGACCTGACCATCCGCGGCCTGCTCGAAATCTGGCGCCGCAATACCCATCTGACGGACACATGACAAAGCAAACGAACAAGGCTTCGGCCAACGACGAACTCGTCTTCCTGCCGCTGGGCGGCTCGGGCGAGGTCGGAATGAACCTCAACTGCTACGGCTATGGCCCTGCGGACGATCGCCAGTGGATCATCGTCGACGTCGGCGTGACCTTCGCTGACCAGTCGACGCCCGGCGTGGACATCATCGTGCCGGATCCGTCCTTCCTCGAGGGAGAGACGATCAAGGGCATCCTGCTGACCCATGCGCACGAGGACCATATCGGGGCCCTGGGCTGGCTTTGGAGCCGCATCAAGGCCCCGCTCTACGCCACGCCCTTCACAGCCTTCCTGATCCGCGAGAAACTGCGCGATGCGGGCATCCTGAAGGACGTCAAAATCATCGAGGTCCCGATCGGCGGCCATGTCGATCTGGGTCCGTTCCAGGTCGACTTCA
Organism: Caulobacterales bacterium; assembly: GCA_038250335.1. Taxonomy (GTDB): domain Bacteria; phylum Pseudomonadota; class Alphaproteobacteria; order Caulobacterales; family Caulobacteraceae; genus Brevundimonas. Next base: position 8,518 of record JBBSCK010000043.1, on the reverse strand, counting down.
TCACCATGACCCATTCGATCGCCGAGCCGAACGGCCTGAAGATCGTCACGCCACTGGGTACGGTCTTTCACACCGGCGACTGGAAACTGGATCCCAACCCCATCATCGGCAAGCCGACCGACGTGGCTGCGATCCAGAAGATGGGCGACGAGGGCCTGCTGGCCATGGTGTGCGATTCCACCAACGTCTTCGTCGAGGGCGCTGCAGGGTCGGAATCGGAGGCCCAGGACGGGCTGATCGAACTGATCGGCAGCCTGAAGAAGGGCCGCATCGCCGTCGGCTGTTTCGCCTCCAACGTCGCCCGCATGGTCAGTGTCATCAAGGCGGCGGACAAGGCGGGGCGTCGTGTTGCCCTCGCTGGCCGGTCGATGCACCGGATCACCGCCGCAGCCAAGCACGTGGGCCTGTTCAAGGAGAGTCGCGCCATCCTGTCCGAGGACGAGGCGCGTCACTGGCCCGCCGACGAGATCCTGTACCTTTGCACCGGCAGCCAGGGCGAGGACCGCGCCGCCCTGTCGCGCGTCGCCGACGGCGCTCACCCCTTCATCAAGCTGGGTGCTGGGGACCACTGCCTGTTTTCGTCGCGGATCATCCCGGGCAATGAACTGGCCATCGCCGACCTGCAGGACCGTCTCGCCGACCGGGGCGTGCGTCTCTACACCGAGAAGGACCACCCCGGCATTCACGTCTCCGGACACCCGTGCCGCGACGAGATGCGCCAGATGTACGCCTGGGCCCGCCCGCGTATCTCTGTCCCGACCCACGGCATGCGCCGCCACCTGATGGAGCATGCGGCCCTGGCGCGTGACCTTGGGGTGCCCGAGACGGTCACGCCCCGCAACGGCGATCTGGTGCGTCTGGCCCCGGGCAAGGCCGTCATCATCGACGAGGTGCCGAACGGCCGCCTCTATGTCGACGGCGGCATGGTGGTGACCGAGAAGGGCGAGGCCCTGCGCGAGCGTCGCCACGCCTCGACCAACGGGGTGCTGGTGGTCAGCTTCGCCATGGACAAGCGGGGCAAGATCGTCTCGGACATCGACGTGCGCGGCATCGGCCTGCCCGGTGATGAGGTCACGCCGCTGGGTGATGCGCTGGACGATCTGGCCGAACGCGTCGAACAGGCCGTCAACAGCCTGAAGGGCGAGGCGCGCGATGACGACATGGTGGTCGAACAGGCGGTCGGCCGGGTGCTGAAGAAGGCCAGCCAGCAGATCTGGGACCGCCGGCCGATCGTCGAGACGGTGATCCTGAGGCTTTGACATGACCGACCGGCTGTTCCTGGTGAACCCTGACTGGAACGACGAGGTCGGCGGACCCTGGTACTGCCCCGCCGGGGCCGTGATCGAGGGCGTGCTCGCCTTCTATCCGGCCCTGAAGGACCGGCTTGAGATCACGCGCGTCGACTTCCCCCGCCCGCGTGCGGCGGTCGTCGAACTGGTGGGTGAGGCGAACCAGAGCTGCCCGCTTCTGGTGCTGGCCGAAGGCCGCCACTGGCCCGACGCCCGGGTCAGTGAGGTCACAGGCCGCCTGTTTCTTCAGGATGAGGCGATGATTCCCTATCTGGCCGATTGTTACGGCATCGGTCTGCCGCACCCCTGATGTTCGGGCGGGTCCGGGACGTTGCAGAACGCTTCGTCGCCCGCGTCCGTCACGCGCGCCATCCTCTGTCGGACTGGCGCAAATGGGCTGTGGTGAGCGCCCAGGGGCTGACCGGATTCGTCGTCCTGTTCGCCAGCGTCAATCTGATCCTCAGCCTGTCGACCTTCCGGGGCGAGGATCCCGCCGCCCGGACTGCGCACGAACTCGGCGTCCTGTGGTTCAGCACCACGGGGGAGCAGCCGACCTCCGACGAGGCGTTCCGGATCATCCACGGCGGACTGGGCGAGAGCCCTTCTGCGGCCGACATCCGCGCTCATTTCGAGGTGGCGTCAAAGGGCGGCACCTTTCTGCTGGATCAGGTCATGATCGACCGGATCCAGGCCGTGAACGGCCAGGTCGACAGCCGGGTGATGCCTCCTGGTGTCTATATCGGCACCCATGCCCTGGGACCTGATGAGGCACCGCTTGTGTGGGTCACGAAATGGCTGGCGCACTATCTGCTGTTTCCTCGCCACGCCTATATTCTGGTCGTGCCGGACGAGGGCGAAGCGCTGGTGTTTTCCGCCAGTCAGGATGGCAAATTCCCGGGCGACACCGACGCCGCCGGTCGGCTGTCGGCCCGGCTGACGCCCTATGACGACGACGCCTATGACTTCCCCAGTTCGGGTGAGGCGCTGCACGAAATCACCATCGTCAGCCGCGATCCGGATGTCGTCGCCGGGGCTCCGGCCGCGCTGGAGGCCGCGCGGCTGCGGCTGGAGGCGCTGGACGCGCCCTATGGCCTGTTGGCCCCCAACTCCAACACCGTGGTCGGCTGCATCCTTGAGGATGCGGGCCTGATGTCGGCGGAGGTGCGACGATCCACCCTGCTGGCGTTGCGGGCCCCGGGCATGGGTGCCGCTTGCCCGTAGCGGAGCGAGGGGCCATAGCGTCGGCATGATTGGCAGACTGAACCATATCGGCGTCGCCACGCCTTCGATCGAGACCAGCGTCGCCCTCTATCGGGACATGCTGGGTGCCACCCGGGCGGGCGAGCCGTTCGACCTGCCGGCCCAAGGTGTCCGGGTCTGTTTCATCGACCTGCCCAACAGCCAGATCGAGCTGATCGAGCCGCTGGGCGACGACAGCCCCATCCACGGTTTCCTGGCCAAAAACCCCAAGGGCGGTCAGCACCACGTCTGTTTCGAGGTCGAGGACATCCTGATCGCCCGCGACGCCCTGCGGGCGAAGGGTGCGACCCTGCTCGGCACCGGCGAGCCGCGCATCGGTGCCCATGGCACGCCGATCCTGTTCCTGCATCCGAAGGATATGGGCGGCGTGCTGATCGAACTGATGGAAACCCCCAGAGAGGCGCACTGACATGCCCATCGGCCCCGTGACCATGTTCGCCATCTTCATCGTCGTCTGGTGGGTGGTTCTGTTCGCCGTACTGCCGCTCGGCACTTCGGCCGAGACCCATGAGCCGCCGACAGACGGCAGCCAGTGGGGGGCGCCGAAAACGCCGAACCTGAAGCGGAAATTCATCACCACAACCTGGGTCTCGGTGATCGTGTGGGCCGGGGTGATGGGGCTGGTGTTCATCGGCTGGATGCCTCTGCCGGACCTCGCCCCACCGGTTCCCTAGGCGGTTGAGAGGATTGTTCGTTGCCGAACATCGAACAAGTTGTCCGCACGATCTCGGCCGCGTTCCAGCCCAGCAGCGGGATCAGCAAGACCAACATGACCACGTCCTGGGCAATACCGGTCAGGTGTGGCTCTTCCCGGTTCAGCAGGGCGCACATCCCGCGCCTTGTCAAACGGCTGCCATCGCGTTGCCAAGGTTCGCCCGCACGGGCTAGAGCAGAGGCCCCCGCACAAGGACCATTCCATGCGCCTGTCGCGCTATTTCCTGCCGACCCTGAAAGAAGCGCCGTCGGACGCCCAGATCGTCTCGCATCAGCTGATGCTGCGCGCCGGCATGATCAAACAGGAAGCTGCGGGCATCTATGCCTGGTTACCGCTGGGCCTGCGGGTGCTGAACCGGATTGAGCAGATCGTGCGCGAGGAACAGGAGCGGGCGGGGGCGGTCGAGCTGTTGATGCCGACGCTGCAGCTGGCGGACCTGTGGCGCGAATCGGGGCGTTACGACGCCTATGGCCCGGAGATGCTGCGCATCACCGACCGGCACGAGCGTGAGCTGCTGTACGGTCCCACCAACGAGGAGATGATCACTGACATCTTCCGGGGCTTCGTGAAGAGCTACAAGGCCCTGCCGCTGAACCTGTTTCACATCCAGTGGAAATTCCGCGACGAGCGGCGCCCGCGCTTCGGCGTGATGCGCGGGCGCGAGTTCCTGATGAAGGACGCCTACTCGTTCGACATCGACGAGGCGGCCGCGCGGCGGGCCTATAACCGGATGTTCGTGGCCTATCTGAACACCTTCGCCCGGATGGGGCTGAAGGCTGTGCCGATGCGCGCCGACACCGGCCCGATCGGCGGCGATCTCAGCCACGAGTTCATCGTCCTTGCCGAGACCGGCGAGAGCCAGGTGTTCTGTGATCGCAAGCTGGTCGAGATGCCCGCGCCGGGTCCCGAGGTGGACTGGAACGATCTTCAGTCAATCGTTGATCAGCGAACCTCGCTCTATGCCGCGACCGAGGAAATGCACGACGCGGGCCAGTTCGAGACCCAGACGGCCGCAGCCGACCGGCTGACCGCGCGTGGCATCGAGGTCGGCCACATTTTCTATTTCGGCACCAAATATTCCGCGCCGATGAAGGCCAAGGTCGCCGGGCCGGACGGCCAGGACACCGAGGTCCATATGGGCAGCTATGGCGTCGGTGTCTCGCGCCTGCTGGGGGCCATTATTGAGGCCAGCCACGATGACGCGGGCATCATCTGGCCCGATGCGGTGGCCCCGTTCGACGTGGTGGTCATCAATCTGCGCGCCAACGACCCCGGCGTCTGCGAGGCCTGCGAGGCGGCGGTCGAGGTGCTGGAGGCGGTCGGCAAGTCGGTCCTCTACGACGACACGGACGAGCGTCCCGGCGGCAAGTTCGCCACCGCCGACCTGATCGGTATTCCGTGGCAACTGGTCATCGGGCCCAAGGGCGTGGCCGAGGGCGTGGTGGAGCTGAAGCGCCGCGCCACCGGCGAGAAATCCACCCTGCCGCTGGAGCAGGCCATGGAGCGCATCGGTTGACCGCGATGCCCGGCGGCACGCAGCCGAAACCCGCCGGTGCCTTTTCCGCCTGGGAGATCGGCCTGGCGCTTCGCTACCTGCGGGCCAAGCGCAAGGAGGGCGGGGTGGCGACCATCGCCATCATCAGTTTCGTCGGCATCATGCTGGCCGTTGCGGTGCTGATCAGCGTCATGAGCATCATGGCCGGGTTCAGGAACGAGTTGCTGGGCCGGATGCTGTCCTTCAACGGGCATATGTACGTTCAGGGCGAGGTGCTGGGGGCCTTTGACCGTGACGCTGCGGTAGACCGCATCCGGGCCGTGCCGGGCGTCGTCAGCGTCAGTCCCCTGACAGAGTCCCAGGCCCTGATCCGGGCGGGTGGCCAGACAACCGGAGCCTTCGTGCGGGGTCTGCGGCCAGAGGATCTGGGCACTATGTCCTATGTCTCGTCCAGCATGTCGGATGAGGCGCGCGCCAGCTTCGGCCGGGGGGCCTATGGCGGCGACAATGTCCTGATCGGTCAGGCGCTGGCGGACCAGCTGGGGCTGCGGGTCGGCGACCCGATCCAGATTTATTCACCGACCGGGGCCGACTCGGCCTTCGGCAATCTGGGTGGTCTGGAAAAGACCTATACCGTCGGCGGGACCTACACCTCCGGCGCGGCCGACTACGATCGCGCATTCATCTTCATGCCCCTGGAACAGGCCCAGTTGTTCTTCGGAAAGGAGGGTGTCTGGGACCTGATCGAGATCAAGGTCGATGATCCAGACCGCGTCGCCGACTACTTGGAACCCGTCGCTACGGCCGCCGGGCCGGGGGCCTTTGTGCAGGACTGGCGCGACCGGCTCGCCGCCTTCTGGGGCGCGCTGAAGGTCGAACGGGTGGCCATGAGCATCATCCTTGGGCTGGTCGTCGCCATCGCCGCCATGAACATCATCTCCGGCATCGTCATGCTGGTGAAGAACAAGGGCCGGGATATCGCTATCCTGCGGACCATCGGGGCCAGTCCGTCCGCGATCCTGCGGATCTTCTTCATGGCCGGGGCGACGATCGGCGTGGCGGGAACCGCGGCGGGGCTGATCCTGGGCCTGCTGTTCTGCCTGAACATCGGCCCGATCCAGCATTTCCTTGAGGCGATCACCGGGGTCCAGCTGTTCAATGCCGACGTCTATATGCTGGACGCCATCCCGGCCGAGGTCGATCCCGTCGATGTCTTCTGGGTCGCGGTCTGGTCGCTGGTGATGAGCTGCGTCGCCAGCCTGCCGCCGTCGTGGTCGGCCAGCCGGATCGATCCGGTCGAGGCGCTTCGCTATGAATAGCCCTGTCCTCAGTCTGCGGGGCGTGACCCGCACCTATCGCACCGGCCAGGGCGAATTGACGGTCCTGAAGGGCGTCGATCTGGACATTCTGCCCGGCGAACTGGTCGGGCTGATCGGGCCGTCGGGCTCGGGCAAGTCGAGCCTGCTGCACGCCGCCGGCCTGCTGGAACGTCCCACCTCAGGCGAAATCCGCATTGACGGCGAGGACGTCGGGGCGCTGGACGAGCGGGCCCGCACACGGCTGCGCCTGAGCAGCGTCGGCTTCGTCTACCAGTTCCATCACCTGCTGCCGGAGTTCGACGCGCGCGACAATGTCGCCCTGCCCATGCGGATTGCGGGCTATCCGGAAGCCGAGGCCCGGAAGCGGGCGGAAGCGGCGCTCGGGTCGCTCGGGCTCGCCGACCGCGTGTTGCACCAGCCGGCCCAGATGTCGGGCGGGGAGCAGCAGCGCGTCGCCCTGGCCCGGGCACTGGCCAACAGCCCGCGCCTGCTGCTGGCCGACGAGCCGACCGGCAACCTCGATCCCGCCACCAGCCAGTCGGTGTTCGAAACACTTCAACGACTGGTCAAGGAGACCGGCGTCGCGGCCCTGATCGCCACTCACAACATGGAGCTGGCCGGTCACATGGACCGCGTCTTCGCCCTGAAGGACGGCCATCTCGAGGAACGCCCGGCGGAGGGGCGGGAATACTGACGCATGGCATAAGGCCACGCTTCACCTGACAGCGATCCGGTCCTAGAACCTGCGCATGACCTCCGAAGACGTCCTGAACGAGTTCCGCGCCGCGCAGGCCCTGCGTGAGGGGCATTTCGTCCTGTCCTCCGGGCTGCACAGTCCCGTCTTTCTGCAGAAGAACCTCGTGTTCATGGACACTGCCCGCTGCGAGCGGCTGTGCCGGGCGCTGGCGCAGAAGATCGTCGCCGCCGTCGGTCCTGTCGATGTCGCCATCTCACCCGCTGTGGGTGGCATCATTCCGGGCTATGAGACCGCCCGCCATCTGGGCGTGCCGTCAATGTATGTCGAGCGAGAGGGCGGGGTCTTCAAACTGCGGCGCGGCTTCCACGTCGAGCCGGGCCAGAAGGTGGTGATGGTCGAGGATATCGTCACCACAGGTCTGTCCAGCCGCGAATGCATCGCCGCTATCCGTGACGCCGGCGGAGACGTCGTGGCCGCCGCCTGTATCGTCGATCGCTCGGGCGGGCGGGCGGATGTGGGCGTGCCGCTGGTGGCCCTGGCGACGCTGGATGTGCCGGCTTACCCGGCGGACGCCCTGCCGCCCGAACTGGCGGCCCTGCCGGTCGAGGACCCGGGCAGTCGCCGGCTGGCGAGGGTCTGAGCGATGCAGGACCGGGTCCGTCTGGGCGTCAACATCGACCACGTCGCGACGGTGCGAAACGCGCGCGGCGGTCTGCATCCCGATCCGATCCGCGCCGCCGAACAGGCGCTGGCGGCCGGCGCTGACGGCATCACCGCCCATCTCCGCGAGGATCGCCGACATATCTCTGACGCCGACATCGAGGGGCTGGTGGCCTTGCTGAGGGCCCAGTCGCGGCCGCTCAATCTCGAGATGGCCGTGACCCAGGAGATGCTGGGTATCGCCCTGCGGCACCGCCCCCACGCCGTCTGCCTGGTTCCCGAAAAGCGCGAGGAGCGCACGACCGAGGGCGGGCTGGACGTGGCCGGCGGGCACAACTGGATCACGCCGATGGTGGCCCAGTTGAATGACGCCGGAGCGCGGGTGTCGCTGTTCATCGGGGCCGATCCCGGGCAGATCGACGCTGCCTGTCGCACCGGGGCCGCCGTGGTCGAGTTGCACACCGGGGCCTATTGCGACGCCGTCCGTGACAACCGCCTCGACGACGCCGAAGCGGAACTCGCCGCCCTGCGCCTCGGCGCTGCGCGCGCGACCGACCTCGGGCTGGAGGTCCACGCCGGACACGGCATCGACTACGACACTGTCTCGGCGGTGGCAGCTATCCCCGAGGTGGTCGAGCTGAATATCGGTCATTTTCTGATCGGCGAGGCTATCTTCGTCGGGCTGGGTCCGGCCATCGTGCGGATGCGAGACCTGATGGATGTCGCCCGGGGGCTGGGGCCGGGGACATGATCCTCGGCGTCGGGGCCGACCTGACCGACATCCGCCGCATCCAGGCTTCGCTGGACCGGTTTGGCGATCGTTTCCGCAATCGCTGTTTCACCGAGATCGAACGGGCGCGGTCAGACCGCAAGCCGGACGCGGCGTGGAGCTACGCCAAGCGGTTTTCGGCCAAGGAAGCCTGTGCCAAGGCCTTGGGGACCGGCATGCGCCGCGACGTCTACTGGAAGGACATGGGGGTGGTGAACCGGCCGTCGGGCCAGCCTACCCTGGCCCTGACCGGTCATGCGGCGGAGCATCTGGTTCGGCTGACGCCGCCCGGCCACACCGCCCGCATCCATCTG
>JBBSCK010000042.1:0-20258 GCA_038250335.1 Caulobacterales bacterium | reverse complement strand
TCATACGCCCCACCGCTTGGCTGCCCCAGGAATACCATGGCTCTGAAAGTCGCGATCGTCGGCCTGCCCAACGTCGGCAAGTCCACCCTGTTCAACGCCCTGACCAAGACGGCGGCGGCCCAGGCTGCAAACTATCCGTTCTGCACCATCGAGCCGAATACCGGCGATGTGGCGGTGCCCGAGCCGCGTCTGGACGTTCTGGCCGAGATCGCGGGGTCCAGGGAGATCATCCCCTCGCGCATCACCTTCGTCGACATCGCCGGTCTCGTGCGCGGCGCATCCAAGGGCGAGGGGCTGGGCAACCAGTTCCTGGCCAATATCCGCGACTGCGACGCCGTGGCCTTCGTCGCCCGCTGCTTCGTCGACGACGACATCACCCATGTCGAGAACCGCATCGACCCGATCAGTGACCTCGACATCATCGAGACCGAGCTGATGCTGGCCGACCTGGAAAGCCTCGAAAAGCGCGTCGTCAACGTCGAGAAAAAGGCCAAGGGCGGCGACAAGGAAGCCCAGACTACGCTGCGTCTCATCAACATGGCGCTGACACCCTTGCGCGCCGGCAAGCCCGCCCGCGTGGTCAAGGTCGACAAGGAGGACGAGAAAGCTTGGCATATGCTCCAGCTCCTGACCTCCCTGCCCGCCCTCTATGTCTCCAATGTCGACGAGGGCTCGGCCGACAAGGGCAATGACCTGTCAGACCTGGTCGCCAAACGCGCGGCCCAGGACAATGCCAACGCCGTCGTCATCTCGGCCAAGATTGATTCCGAACTGGCCGTGCTGGACGCCACCGAACAGGCCGAATTCCTCGAAAGCCTCGGTCTGGCCGAGCCGGGCCTGAACCGGCTGATCCGCGAAGCCTATGCCCTTTTGGGCCTGCAGTCCTATTTCACCGTCGGTCCCAAGGAGGCCCGCGCCTGGACCATCCATATCGGCGACACCGCGCCCCAGGCTGCCGGCGTGATCCACACCGATTTCGAAAAGGGCTTCATCCGGGCCGAGACCATCGCCTTTGACGACTATGTCGCCCTGCGCGGCGAGGCCAGGGCCCGCGAGGCCGGCAAGCTGCGCGCCGAGGGCAAGGCCTATGTCGTCAAGGACGGCGACGTGATGAACTTCCTGTTCAGCTGACGGCGGGGGGCCGCCCGGGCCCCGAAGACCGGCGCGGTGGACGTCCGCCGAGCCTCGGAAGCGGTCATCCTGCGACGGTCCGCAACTGTCCGAACGCGGTCTCTCCGCATCGTCTGACGCCCCCGGTTTCTCAGGGCACGAGCGGTGCCGTCGCCGTATCTTCCAGCGTCGTGCATTTTTGCAGGGTCACGGCGTCGCCGCCTCGGTCCAGCCAGCCCAGAGCCAGGACGTCGCCGGTGACCTGGAACCGGACCCGCTCCGACCGCGCCTGACCGCCTTCGATACAGGCCAGGGTGGCGATATAGCCGTCGAAGACTTCGTCCACCGCAGCGATGGCGCAGGCACTGGCCGGGCCTTCAAACCGGGTGGCGGTGATCTCGATCGGCCGACGCTCGCCTTCCCGCACCGCGCACCACGCCACGTCTGCCACCCAGCGCCCCACGAAGCTGGTCGCCCCGCGTCCGGGCAGCATGGAGGTCTGGCTTGGCTCGGGCGCGGCCGTAGAGTCCTCGGTCTCGATCGACAGGGCTGGCTCGGTCGGCGGATTGACCGGCCCGGCCTCGCCGCAGGCGGCCACCAAGGTGAGGACAAGGAGGGTGGCAAGGGATCTGACCGGGCGCATGGCGCGACAACGCCCCACACGCCCGGCCGTTCAGATCACTGGCGGGCGGCGTCGCTGGTCGCGCGGATCGTGCCGAACTCCGACGTCGGCTTCCACGTCGGCCATTCGTCGCTGTTGGCCAGTTGCAAGCCCAGCCGGTACAGCAGGGTCAGGTTCTCCACCGCCGAACGCAGGTCCCAGTCCGCCGACCACTCGTCCGAGACCTTGTGGTAGTCGGCGCCGAACCTGGCGGTCCAGGCCGCCTGACCGGCCTCGACGCCGCCTTCGTCCCAGTCCACACCGTGCCAGGTCATCAGCGCCGGCACGCCCGCGCGCACGAAGGGGAAGTGGTCCGACCGGGTGTAGAAGCCCTGTTCCGGCTGGCGGTCGTCGGTGACCACCCGGCCCTCGGCGTCGGCCAGGGCCTGCAGGCTGTCTTCCAGCGTGTTCTGGCCCTTGCCGAAGATGGCGATATCGCGGGTCGGCGGCGACAGTGGCAGCATGTCGATATTGATGTCGGCCACGGTCTTCTCCAGCGGATAGACCGGGTCGGCGACATAGCCGTAGGAGCCCAGCAGGCCCATTTCCTCGGCCGCCATATGGGCGAAGACGATGCTGCGTTCCGGGCGCGGGGCGGCGGCGATCTGGCGTGCCATCTCAAGGATGCCGATGGTGCCCGAGGCATTGTCCCAGGCCCCGTTGTAGATGTTGTCCTCGGTCGTCGAGACCGGGCTGACGTGATCGGCCCCGACGCCGACATGGTCCCAGTGAGCCGAATAGATGATGGTCTCGTCCGGGTGGGTCGTACCGGGGATGAGGGCCAGCAGGTTGTGGGTGACCAGGGTGTCGATGGTTTCCTCGGCCGCAACCGACAGGGTCACGCCGTCCAGCGACACGGCCCTGAAGGCCCCCGTGGCGAAGCCGGCCATGGCGTCGGGAGCCAGCCCGGCCGCCGCGGCCCAGCCCGTGGCGACGTCGTGGTTGATGCCGCCCGAGATCTCGAGGTCCGCAGCGCCCGGGGACAGGGTTCGCTGGCGACCGTTGAACTGGGCCGTGCGCAACCAGCCGGCGTCGGTGGCGGGGACCATGATCAGGGTGACGACCCCCACCGCGCCCCGGCGGAAGGCCTCGTCGGCCTTGTACCAGCCGTTGTTGTAGGCGGTCGGATAGGCACCGTTGAAGCGTTCGGTCACGGCCTCGGCCGTCGGTTCGCCCGGCAGGACGATGACGATCTTGCCGGTGACGTCAATGTCGCCGTAGTCGTCCCAGCCGCGTTCCGGCGCATGGATGCCATAGCCGGCGAACACCAGGCCGGCGTTCTGGATGTCGGCCCGCCCGTCGTTGGTCGCGGCGCGCAGCACGATGTCGGTCCCGATGGTCAGAGGATGCACCATCCCGTCCGGGCCGGTCCAGCGGGCGGACGCCGAGCCGGCGACAGGCGTGAAGCGCTTCAGCGCCACCGGCTGCAGCCACTGTCCGTCCGGGCCGCCGGGGGCCAGGCCGATCGCCTCGTACTGGGCCTGCAGCCAGGCCAGGGTCATGCGCTCGCCCTCGGTGCCCGGATAGCGGCCCATGAATTCGTCCGACGAGATGTGGCGGATCTCCTGCGAGAGGCGCTCGGCCGAAAAGTTCTGGGCCGAGGCCAGCCCCGCCGACAGCACCAGGGCCAGGGCGGCCGCACCGCCAAGCATTCCACGCAACATCAGGGGTCTCCAAGTCATTTCGGCCCGCACCCTAGGGCCCGCCGCGGGATGCAGCGCCTTACGAATTTGTCATGTGGCGGATGACGGCAACGTCTCCTCCCTGTTCGCCGCCTGGCGAATGGGGAGGTGGACGCAAGCCCTGTGCGAGCGGACGGAGGGGTTCTGGCTGATGGCACGAACCCCTGCTCCACTCCGCTTCGCTTCGAGCCACCTCCTCACGCCTGCGGCGCGGGGAGGAGACATGCAAGCCGCTACTCCCGCGCCGCCGCGCTCGCCGCCCGGGCGGGGCCGAACTCCGAATCTCCCTTCCAGACCGGCCAGTCGCGGCTGTTGGCCAGGGTGTTGCCCAGGGCAAAGTAGACCTGGAGGTCCTGGATCTGACCGGAATAGTCCCAGTCGGCCGACCATTCGTCGTCGGCCTGATGATAGCGGCGGGCCGTGTATTCATCACGGGCCGCCGTGCGGGCTGCGACCGGTTCATCGACAAACTCGCCGCCGCTCCTGGCATAGGCCATGGGCACGCCGCGCTTGGCGAGGGGGAAATGGTCCGAGCGGAAATAGATGCCTGCGGCGGGGTTGGCGTCCGGTTGAACAGCCCGGCCCTGGGCCTCAACAATCACGCCCATCCGCTCGTCAAAGTCGGACTGGCCATAGCCGACGACACTGAACCCGGCCGTGCGGCCATAGACATTGGCCGAGTCCATGTTCACGCCCCCGACCGTGGTCGCCAGCGGATACAGCGGATTGGCGGCATAGTATTCCGATCCCAGCAGGCCGCTTTCCTCGGCGGTGAAGCCGATGAAGACCACCGAACGCTCCGGCCTCGGCCCGGCACCAAACGCCCGCGCCAGCTCGATCAGACCCGCGATACCCGAGGCGTTGTCCACCGCACCGTTGAAGATCGCATCCCCGTTGGCATCGGGCGTGCCGATGCCGATGTGGTCCCAGTGTCCCGTGTAGAGGAAGGTCTCGTCCGCATGGGTTGTCCCCGGCAGGCGGCCGAGGATGTTTTGGGTCTCGATCCGCTGCGAGGCCACATCGAAGCGCACGTCCATGGCGGCACCCGTCAGCGTCACGGGCTGGAAGTCGCGACTGCGCGCCTGGACCTTCAGGGCCTCGAAATCCAGACCGGCGCGGTCGAACATCTGCACCGCGATGTCGCGCTGGATCCAGCTTTCCATCGGCACGCGTTCGTTGGCGTCCTCGCGCACGATGTCGAAATTCGGCCCGGTCCAGCTGTTGCGGACCGTGGTCCAGCCATAGGAGGCCGGGGCGTCCTCGTGGACGATGATGACACCCGCCGCCCCGCGCCGCGCAGCCTCCTCGTATTTGTAGGTCCAGCGGCCGTAATAGGTCATGGCCCGGCCGCCGAAGGTGTTCAGGGCCGGCTGCTCGAAATCGGCGTCATTGACCAGAACGACCAGGATCTTGCCGGTAACGTCCTGGCCCTTGAAATCGTCCCAGTTGCGCTCCGGCGCGGTGATCCCGTAGCCGACGAAGACCAGCGGCGCCTCGGTCAGGGCGACCTGGCGCGCGCCCGGCCGGCGCGTTGACACCACGATCTGCTCACCCTGCACCAGGGGTTGGGTCCAGTCGCCGACGGTCAGCTGCGCCTGTATGTCCGACGCCGTGAACCGGTTCAGGGCCACGGCCTGGGTCCAGCCGCCGTTCTCGCCACCGGGCTCCAGCCCGGCCGCGCGGAACTGGTCCGAGACATAGTCGATGACCTTCTGCTCGGCGGGCGTGGCGATGCCACGACCCTCGAAATCGTCGGCGGACAGGATGCGGGTGTGCTCGGACAGCCGGGCAGCGTCGAACGCGGGCGTCTGGGCGACGGCGGCGGACGACAGGGCGAGACCGGCGAGAAGCGCGGCGGCAGCGGTAACCAGACGCATGGACAGACCTTCGTGTGGACGAGGAAACGAGCCTAGGCCGGGAGCCGGCGGGTGTCGATTCAGCTCTTTCCTCGCCCGCCCGGCCGGTCTGAAACCCACGAAAAAGCCTGCCGGAGCGAACTCCGGCAGGCTGGGTCGGTGTCGATTCAGGCCGGGCGGCTAGTGCGCCACGCCCTTCCAGATCTTGCGATAGCTGGCGTAGGTCAGGCCGGCGAAGATGGCCAGGAAGGCCATGACGCCGAGACCGGACTGCTTGCGCTCGGTCGCCTTGGGATCAGATGACCAGGCGATGAAGGCGGCGACGTCCTTGGCCATCTGGTCGACACTGGCCTTGGTGCCATCGTCGTAGGTCACCTGGTCTTCCATCAGCACCTGAGGCATGGCGATGAAGCCGCCGTAAGGAACCTTTTCGGGATCACCGTCCCAGAAGGGGGTCATGTCGCCGGGCATATAGGGGTTGTAATACTGCCCCGACCCGACGCGCAGACCCGCCGGCGGGTCCACATAGCCGCTCAACAGGGAATAGATGTAGTCGGGCCCGTTCTTGCGGGCCTTGGCCATCACCGACAGGTCGGGCGGATAGGCTCCACCGTTGGCGGCGGCACCGGCCGTGCGGTTGGCCCAGGGATTGGGGAACCGGTCAGCGGCGATGCCCGGACGCATGACGGGTTCGCCGGTCTCGGTGTCGATGTCCGCGATCTGGGCCTCGGCGGCGAGCGCCCTGACGAACCGGTTGGCCGCAGGGTTCTCGGCCGACGAATCATAGAACGGGCCGCCCCGCTCCCCGAGGGTCCGGAAATGCATCAGATCCATGCCGTGGCAGGCCGCACAGACCTGCTGGTAGACCTTGTAGCCGCGTTGCAACTGGACCTGGTCAAAGGTCCCGAAGGGGCCCTCGAAGGTGAAGTTGCCCGAGCGCGGATGCTTGCCCTCGCCTGCGGCCAGGGCCGGGGACGCAAGGCCGAAGGTTGCGAAGGCCGCGACCACGACGGCCATGTTTCTCAGGGCCGGAGCTTGGAAGAGACGTGTCATCGCGATCAACCCTTCTTCTCAGCCTGGACGGGAACCGCGCCGCTCATGACATCGGGCCCCTTGAGCACCGGTTCCGAGATCGACAAAGGAATCTTGAGCGGCGTCTCCCTGAGACCCACAAACGGCATGACCACCAGGAAGAAGGCGAAATAATAGAGTGTGGTGAGGCGGGTCAGCCAGAGGTAGCTGTTCAGCTCGCCGTCAATCAGGAAGAAGCTGGGCATGCCAGGCACCACCTGTGCGTCCGGCAGCTGGGCCCCGCACCAGCCGAGGAGCAGGCCGTTCGCGACAAAGATCAAAAAGAATATCTTCATGGTGGGGCGATAGCGCATCGACCGCACCTTGGACGTGTCCAGCCAGGGCAGGACGAACAGGATGCCGATGGCCGAAAACATGGCGACCACGCCGCCGAACTTGTCCGGAATGGCGCGAAGGATGGCGTAGAAGGGCAGCATGTACCACTCGGGTACGATATGCGCCGGTGTCACCAGAGGGTTGGCCGGGATATAGTTGTCAGGGTGGCCCAGGGCGTTGGGCATGAAGAAAACGAACACCGCGAACATCATCAGGAAGATGATCAGGGCGAAGCCGTCCTTGACCGTGTAATAGGGGTGGAAGGGGACCATGTCCTTCTTCTCACGCTCCTTGGGGATCAGGATGCCGACAGGGTTGTTCTGGCCCGATGTGTGCAGCGCCCACAGGTGCAGCACGACCACCCCGAAGATCACGAACGGCAGCAAATAGTGCAGCGAGTAGAACCGGTTCAGCGTCGCATTGTCGATGGCCGGGCCGCCGCGCAGCCAGATCAGGACGGGCTCGCCGATCAGCGGGATGGCCCCGACCAGATTGGTGATCACCTCGGCACCCCAGTAGGACATCTGGCCCCACGGCAGGACGTAGCCCAGGAAGGCCGTAGAGATCATCAGGAAGAAAATGATGCAGCCCAGGATCCAGATCATCTCACGCGGCGCCTTGTAGGAGCCGTAGTAGAGGCCGCGCATCATGTGGATATAGACGGCCACGAAGAACATGGACGCCCCGTTCATGTGGACGTAGCGGATCAGCCAGCCGCCGTTGACGTCACGCATGATGCGCTCGACCGAGGCGAAGGCCATGGCGGTGTTCGGTTGATAGTGCATCGCCAGGAAGATGCCCGTGGCGATCTGGACCACCAGGCAGATGCTCAGGATCGCCCCGAACGTGTACCAGTAGTTCAGGTTTTTCGGCGTCGGCAGCGACAGGTAGTCTGCGCCGAACCGCACGATCGGCAGCCGGGTGTCCAGCCACTTCTCGATACCGCTCTTGGGAACGTAGGTGGATTCGTGTCCGCTCATCTTGTTCGCTCTCAGCCGATCCGGATGGTGGAACCGGCGGTGAATTCATAGGCCGGCACGTCCAGGTTCCTGGGGGCCGGGCCTTTCCGGATGCGGCCGGAGGCGTCGTAGTGCGAGCCGTGGCAGGGGCAGAACCAGCCGCCATAGTCGCCGGACCCGAACGTCGGGATACAGCCGAGATGGGTGCAACTGGCCAGCACCACCAGCATGGCCTCATGGCCCGGCTTGGTGCGCTCCGCGTCGGTCTGGGGATCCTTGAGACCCGGCGCAGTATTATCGGCGATCACCCGCTGCATTTCGGCTGCGCTGCGATTGCGCAGGAACACCGGCTTGCCCTGCCAGGTCATCACGATCTGCATACCCTCGGCGACCTTGGATGTGTCGAACTCGACCGTCGCGAGGGCCAGGGTGTCAGACGCCGGATTCATGGAATTGATCAGTGGCCAGGCCACCATCACGCCTGCACCTGCGGCGGCGGCGGCGGCGGCAATATGGATGAAGTCCCGGCGGGTCGCTTCGCCTTCCGGGGCTTCCTTCGTCACGACCGATTCGGTCACGTCTCACCTCTAAAAATCTCGGTCGCGAGCGGCTGTAAGGCGAATCGCGTGTGAGAGCCTGTATCTAGCGCAACAGATTAAGAAACGCCCGACCCGGTTTTGCGGCTCATCGCCGCAAGTTGCTGACGCCATTTGAGAAGCGCTCGCATACAGGGCCGCGACAAGCTCCCGGCCAGCGCGTAGAAAGGGGCTTAGAATGCGTCTCGCTCTTTTTCAACCAGCCATTCCCCAGAACGTCGGTGCCTGCATCCGGTTGTCGGCGTGTTTTGGCGTGGAACTGCATATCATCGAGCCTGCGGGCTTTGCCTTCGACGACCGGGCGATGAAGCGCGCAGCCCTCGACTACGGCCCCCTGTCGCACATGACACGCCACGCGGACTGGGAGGCGTTCCAGGCGAACCGGGGCCCGGGACGGCTGGTGCTGTTCACGACGAAGGGCGCGACGGCGCTCACTGACACCGCCTTCCGGCCGGACGATACCCTGCTGTTCGGCTCCGAGACATCGGGGGTGCCCGATCACGTCCACGCCGTCGCCGATGCCCGCATCTTCATCCCGATCCGGCCGGAGACCCGGTCGCTGAACCTGTCGGTCAGCGCCGGCATCGGCCTGTTCGAAGCGCTGCGTCAGACGCGCTGAGCCTTCGGGTTCATCTGCAGCATCCGCAGGTTCAGCAACGAGGCGATGGTGACCCAGGCAATATAGGGAATCAGCAACAGGGCTGCGAACGGTCTCAAGCCCCAGAAGACGGCGATGATCACCACCAGCGAAAGCCACAGCAGCGTCACATCCACCAGCGCCAGATCCATCCGACGCCGTCCGAAAAACAGAAAAGACCAGCCCGCATTCAGCCCGAGCGAGACGATATAGAGCCCGAACGCCAGGGGCGATTGCATCCCCACCGTCTCCCACACCAGCCATCCGGCCACGGCGTTCATAGCGAACAGAAAGCCCCAGACGATCGGAAAGGCCAGATTCGGCGGCGTCCAGGACGGCTTGTTCAGATTCGCATACCAGGCCCCAGGCCTGAACAGACTGCCGCTCGACGCGGCGATCACATTCAGGCCGGCGAACACAGCGATTGCGATCCAGGCGGGATTGTCCATTCAGACTACCTAGCCCGAAACGATCCAAAGGGCCTACCCCAGCACGGCTTGAGACCATCGACTTGATTGGCAGCGCTGTTGACACGGGCGTCCGTCCCGTCGCGGGCGCTGGATGCGCGGCTTGCCCTCCCGGCCGCCCGATGCTCCTGTTCAAGCCTGCGGAGGGTCGTCCCATGGAATACATCCTGCTGAACGCCCTGCCGATCGGGGCAGCGACCGGAGCCGGTCTGGTGCTGGGCCTGCTCTTCCGCACTGCAGCAGGCCGGATCGGCGGCGCGCGCTTCGGCCCCGAGGCCGCCCTGACTCCCCGGGCGATAGCCGCCGTCGCCCTGGCTCAGGCCTGGCTGGCCGCGATCCTCGCCGGGGCCCTGATCCTGGCCCCGTCCGAGGCGGGGGCCTGGACCATGGCCATCGGCAGCGCCGTGGTGATCTGGATCGGGTTTGTCGTCCCCGCGACCGTCGTGAACCATGTTCACAGAGGCCTGCCAGGCCCCGCTGTGGCGCTCGACGCCGGCTACTGGCTGATCGTCATGCTGGTCCAGGCCGTCGTGATGAAATCCATCGGCCTGATCGCGCCGAACGGCTGAGGCCGGGAGCCGTCACTCGCCGGCGCTGTTCGCGGGCCCCGGTGTCGGTCATGATGCGGGGGCCGGGTGTTCCCGGAACAGGAGTGCGCCATGTCACTGTTTCAGGTCGTCTATGCCTCGCGCCCCTTCGGTTATGACCAGGGCATGCTCAACGGCATCCTCGCCGACGCGCGCCGCTGGAACGAGCGCGACGGCATCACCGGCTCGCTGATCTGCCGCGACGACCTCTATCTCCAGTTGCTGGAGGGACCGGCCGACCGCGTCACCGCCGCCTTCGAGCGCATCGCGAAAGACGACCGCCATCTGGAGGTGCGACGCCTGCTTGCGGGTCCGACCGCCACGCGGATCTTTCCCGAATGGGCCATGCGCCACGACCCCGCGCGATCGTGGATGTGGAGCCCGGCCGAGGTCGCCGACGGCGCGCCGGAACGGGCCAGCCGGGCCGAGGTTCTGGCCGTCTTCCAGCGGATCGCCGCCGAACCCGACGCCTGAGCCGCCTCAGTCGGGTGTGCCGGACACGGCAAGCACGGCGAGGCTGGGCCGTTCGCCCGCCCGCGACACCGCCACCGCCTCGGTGGTCCGCATGACCCGCAGGATGTTCTCGCCCGCCAGCTTCCTGATATCGGCCTCGCTCCAGCCCGCGTCCATCAGGGCCGCGAGGATGCGCGGATAGGCGTCCACGCCCTCTGCCCCCCGCGGCAGGCGCGGCACGCCGTCGAAATCGCCGCCAATGCCCACATGGTCGATGCCCGCCACCTGCCGCACATGCTGGATATGGGCCACGATGTCGGCGATCCCGGTCTCCGGCACCGGATTGGCTCCGTCCCAGGCCGCCATCCCTGCCGTCACCGCCGCCGGCTCGCCCGGCTCCAGCGCGGCCAGACGCGCCTGCTCGGCCGCACGGTTCGCGCTCCAGGCCCGGAAGGTCTCGTTGATGAAGGCCGGCACGAAGGTGACCATGACCACACCTCCGTCCTCAGCCATCTGCGACAGCACGCTGTCAGGCACATTACGCGGATGGTCCGTCACCGCCCGCGCCGAGGAGTGGGAGAAGATCACCGGGGCCTCGCTGACCCGCATGGCGTCCAGCATGGTCTCCTCCGACACGTGGCTGAGGTCCACCAGCATGCCCAGCCGGTTCATCTCGCGCACCACCGTCTCGCCGAACGGCGACAGCCCGCCCCATTTCGGCGCGTCCGTGGCGCTGTCGGCCCAGGTCGTCGTGCGGGAGTGGGTCAGGGTCATGTAGCGCACGCCCGCCTCATGGAACTCGCGCAGCAAGCCCAGCGAATCGGCGATCGAATAGCCGCCCTCGATCCCCATCAGCGAGGCGATCCTGCCGGCCCGATGGATGCGCACGATGTCGGCCGCGGTGGTGGCCAGTTCGAATGTCCCGGGATGGGCGGCGACGATGCGGCGGACCGTGTCGATCTGTTCAAACGTCGCCTTGGCGGCCTCCACGGGCGTCAGGGTCGCGGGGACATAGACCGACCAGAACTGGCCGCCCACGCCCCCGGCCCTCAGGCGCGGGATGTCTGTGTGCAGGGTCGTGGTGGCGTCCAGATTGGTGCCCAGATCCACGGCGTGCGGATCGTTGCCGAAGCCCTGCCGCAGCGCCCACGGCAGGTCATTGTGGCCGTCGATCAACGGCGTGCGCTCCAGGATCCGCAGCGCCCTCGCCTCCCCGTCCTGGGCGGCCGCCGGCAGGGCCAGGGCGAGCAGGGAAAAGGCAATCAGGCAGGAACGGATCATGGCGACCTCATGGAACGACAGGAAGGGATTGTGGCAGACGGCGTGGTCGGAAGGAAAGCGCTTACGGCTCCAGGCTCAAACGCCCGATCAGCACCGCCGCCCGCTGCGACTGGCGCACCAGACTGTCCAGATCGACCCACTCGCCCTCGGCATGGGCAAGGCCTCCCGCCGCGCCCAGTCCCCCCAGCGTGTCGACGTCGGCGGCCACGAAGCCGCTGTCGGCAGCGCCGCGCCGCGCCGGATCGAAGGGCGACATCTGGGCCAGACCGAGGTCACGATTGACCGCGTTCAGTCGCTCAAGCAGCGCCAGATTGCCCGGCGTCGGGGCCATCGGCGGATAGCCGTCCTCGGCAAAGACCAGCTCGGCCGTGGTGTGCGGCAGGGGCTCGGCCACGATGGCCGCCATCCGGGCCCGCACCCTCGCGTCCTGTTCCGGCGTCAGGGTGCGCAGGTCGCCGCGCGCGATCGCCGTCTCGGCCACGATATTGGTCTTGCCCGACGCCTCGACCCGAAAGCCGTCGGCGTCGATTTCCGCCGGGGTCCCGCCCGCCAGCACGCCGACGTTGTAGGTCAGGTTCGGTTCCGGCAGCTCGCGCCGGAACGTGTCCAGGATCCGCGCCATCTCATAGATGGCCCCATAGCCCAGCGTCTCGTTGAACACGCCGCTGGAATGGCCCGTCCGGCCGCCCGTGGTCAGGGTCCAGCTGGACGCACTGCGCCGGGCGATCGTGCCGAACTCGGCCCCGTCCTCGGTCGCCAGATTCTCGAACTCCAGCGCATAGTCAGCCACCCGCCCGGCCGCGATCAGGTCTTGCCGTGCCAGGTCCAGCGGCACGCCCGGCCGCTCCTCGTCGCCGGTCAGCACCACCGTGATGTTGGACTCCTCCAGCGTCCCGGCCGCCTGCATGGCGCGCAGGGCCGCGATGATCACCACCACGCCGCCCTTGTCGTCGCCGATGCCGGGGCCGGTGGCCCGGGCCCCGTCGCGCGCGAAGCGCTGGAACGGGCTGTCGCTCTCGAACACCGTGTCCAGATGCCCGATCAGCAGCACATTCTTTCCCCCGCCGTCATGGGTGGCGACCAGATGCCCGGCCCGGCCCGTCGCGGCCATGTCGATCCAGCGGACCTCGAACCCCAGCGGCTCCAGCTCGGCCCGCACCATGTCGCCCACGACCCGCACTCCGGCCAGGTTCAGCGTGCCGGAGTTCTGGTTGACCATCGTCTCAAGCAGGTCGATGTGGCGCGCATGCTCGGCCACGACTGTCGTCATGATGGTTCGCTCGGCCGCGGGGCTCTGGGCCCAGGCGGGCGTCGCAAGCCCGGCGATCATCAGGGCAACGAGGGCGAGACGCATGGAACCTCCGGGAGTATCGGCCCACCGTGGCCGATCGCGAGGCTCGGGTCAAAGCCGACGGAATGGGCTATGCTTGGCACCACCAACGGAGGGAACCTTGCCATGACTGAACTGTCGCACGCACGACCGGTCACTTTCATCCTCACCCGTAATCGACCAGCGTCCGAGGCCTTTTACACCCGTGTCCTGGGTCTCTCGCCGCCCATCGACGACGGCTTTGCAGCGGTGTTCGATCTGGGTGGCGCGATATTGCGCATCACCCATATTCCAGATCATACGGCGGGCGCTCATCCCGTGCTGGGCTGGATGGTCGACGACATCGAGGCGACCATCCGCACCCTGACGGCGGCGGGCGTGGCGATGACGATCTACGACGGCATCGGCCAGGACGCCCTGGGCATCTGGACGGCCCCCGACGGCCGGGCCAGGGTCGCCTTCTTCCCCGACCCCGACGGCAATATGCTCAGCCTGACCGAGGCGGGCTGAGGCCTCGCGCCGGATCGCTTCAGGACGGCGTTCCGTTCTGTTTCCCCGGTCTCGACAGGCCAGACCGGCCCATGGTCAGGCCGCCGCTTTCGTGCCACGGGTGAGCCGAATTCTCACAAGGTCAACAGCCAACATGCCCTCCGGACTGGTCGCGCTGCTGGACGATGTCGCCGGGATTGCCAAGCTGGCGGCCGCCTCGCTCGACGATGTCGGCGCGGCAGCCAGCAAGGCCGGCGTCAAGGCGGCGGGGGTGGTGGTCGACGACACGGCTGTCACCCCGCGTTACGTCGTGGGCCTGTCGCCGGCCCGCGAACTGCCGATCATCGGCAAGATCGCCCTGGGCTCGGTGCGCAACAAGCTGCTGATCCTCCTGCCCGCCTCCCTGCTCCTCAGTGCCTTCGCCCCGTGGGCGATCACGCCCCTGCTGATGCTGGGCGGGTCCTATCTCGCGTTCGAGGGGGCCGAAAAGCTGATCGCGGTGTTCGGCGGCGGTCATCACGCCGAAGCGGTCGAGATCGCGACCGACCCCGCCGCTCTGGAAGCCACCAAGGTTTCGGGCGCGATCCGGACCGACCTGATCCTGTCGGCCGAGATCATGGCCATCACCCTGGCCGATGTGGCCGATCGGCCGATCCTGACCCAGGGGCTGGTGCTTGCGGTCGTGGGGCTGGGGATCACGGCGGGGGTCTACGGCGTGGTCGGCCTGATCGTGAAAATGGACGACATCGGCCTGCATCTGGCCCGGGGGCGGTCGCGCGGCCTGCGGGCCCTGGGCCGGGGTCTGGTCAAGGGAATGCCGGGGGTGATGACCCTCATCGCCACGGTCGGGACCGCCGCGATGCTGTGGGTCGGGGGCGGCATTCTGGTCCACGGGGCCCATGAGCTGGGCCTGGCCTGGCCTGACGAGACGATCCAGCATGCGGCGTCGGCGGTCTCCCAGGCCTTGCCGTCTGGACGCGCAGTGGTGGAGTGGATCGTCACGGCCCTGGGGTCGGCGATCGCCGGCGTGATGGTCGGCACCGGGCTGGCCCTGGCCGTGACCCTGATCGGGCGATTTCGACGCAAGACTGCTGAAACCGGTGGCAGCGCACCCCACTGATCCTTCTGGGTGACGCGGGTTTCGATCCATGGTTCAACGCGGCCATGAGCCAAGTCCCATTGCCCGACGCCGATCCGCTGGACCTCAAGAAGGCCGAGACCCGCGCCTGGTTCGAGACCCTGCGCGACCGGATCCACGCCGGCCTTGAGGCGCTGGAAGACGCAGCCCCCGCCGACCTGTTTCCCGGCGCGCCCGGGCGGTTCGAGCGCACGCCCTGGACCCGGCACGACGGCGGCGGCGGGGTCATGGGCATGATGCACGGCCGGCTGTTCGAAAAGGTCGGCGTCCATGTCTCGACTGTGCACGGCACCTTCCCGGCCGACTACGCGAAAACTGTGCCCGGTGCCGAGGAAGACCCGCGCTTCTACGCCACCGGGATCAGCCTGATCTGCCATCCGGTCAGCCCGCGCGTCCCGGCTGTGCATATGAACACCCGCTTCATCGCCACGACCAAAAGCTGGTTCGGGGGCGGGGCCGACCTGACGCCGGTACTGGATGTCGAACGCACCCAGGAAGCCCCGGATTCGGTCGCCTTCCACGCCGGCATGCGCAGCCCCTGCGATGCCCACCACCCGGCCTGGTATGCGAAATACAAACAGTGGTGCGACGAATATTTCTTCCTGCCGCACCGGAACGAGATGCGCGGCATCGGCGGCATCTTCTACGACCATCATGACTCGGGCGATTACGAGAAGGACTTCACCTTCACCCGCGATGTCGGCATGGCCTTCCTCGACACCTATGCGGCGATCGCAGCGGGCCGCATGACAGAGGCCTGGACCGCCGACGAGCGCGAGGAACAGCTGATCCGACGCGGCCGCTACGTCGAGTTCAACCTGCTCTACGACCGCGGCACGACCTTCGGCCTGAAGACCGGCGGCAATGTCGACTCGATCCTCAGCTCCATGCCGCCCGTGGTGAAGTGGCCGTAAGACACCGTCACCTCTCCATCGCCGGAGGGCGATGGGGAGGACAGACCGCGCAGCGGTCAGGCGGCGGCGACTCTGTCGGCGAAAAGAAACGCCCGGATCCAGCCCGCCATCACCGCCCGGTCGTTGGCCCCGCCCAGACTCGCCACGGCCTCGTCCGCCAGCGCCTCGAGGATGCGGGAACCGCGCCGGCTCTCGACAAGGGCGGCGGCAAAGTCCGGCTGAAACTCCGGGTGACACTGGAACGAGAGGGCGTCGTCCCAGGCCAGTCCCGCATAGGGCGTGAAATCGCTGGAGGCGATCACCCGGGCATCGGCGGGCGGCACAATCACCTGATCCTGATGCGAGACCGGGATCGCGACCGTGTCGGCGCGCGGCACCATCCAGGGCTCATGGCCGACCACGTCGTAGCGGTGCAGCCCGACGCCCCAGCCCCGGTCCGACTTCTCGACGCGTCCCCCGAACGCCTGGGCCATGGCCTGATGTCCGAAGCAGATGCCGACAAGCCGGGTCTGTCCTCGCGCCGACCGCAGCCAGTCCATCAGGGGCGGAATCCACGGCAGATCATCGTAGACCCCCGCCGACGAGCCGGTCACGATCGCCCCGCCGAAGGCTGAGGGGTCCTGCGGCAGCTGCCCCGCCTGGACGTCGAACCGCTCGGTCGCGACCCCCTCGCCCAGCAGGGCCTGAAAAGCGGTGGTATAGTCGTCAAACCGGTCCGCCAGGGCTTCGGGGGGACGGCCGGTCTCGAGGATGGCGACGGGTTTCATGGGCACCATATGGAGATGATCCGCCATGGCGGGACAAGACCATTCGCGCTAGACGCGCGGCCATGACCCATATCGCCGTGCCGCTGGACGCCGAAGCCGCTCCCGTCGTGCTGATCACCGTGTTCAAGGTCCAGCCCGAAAAGCAGGACGAGCTTCTGGGCCTGCTCGACGCCCTGACGCGGGCCCAGGTGGGTCTGCCCGGGTTCGTGTCGGCCACCCTGCACCGGGGCCTGAACGGAAAGACCGTGGCCAATCACGCCGTCTGGCGCTCCGTCGCCGACTGGAAGGCCATGACCCGCAACGGGGGGGTCGCGGACGCCATGAACCCGATCATGGCCCTCGCGACCTTTGAGCCCAATCTGTACGAGGCCGGCGAGGTGATCGAGTAGGAAGCGGCCCTACGTCCGCATCTGACGTGGGCGCGTGCCAGGATGTCCTGCCCGGTCTTTGATACCCCCGGTCAACGCGCCTTTCCGGCGGACTGAACCTCGTTCTGACGGGGGTCGCCCGATGTGCACGATGTGCACTCTGTTTTTTTGAGCAGGCCGCACTTTGTGCACAATGTGCACTCTGTTTTTAGCGTCCGGCTCAGACCCGCCAGACCTCGGCGCGGGCCCCCGCCTCGCCGAGGGTCCCGGCCACCCAGCCGCAGATTTCGCTCGCCGCCGCCTCGGTGCCATCGGGCGGATTGACCACCACCATGGCGCAGCCGTTCATCGTCATCGGGTTGGCCAGCGGCCTCAGCCGCGCCTCGGCCGCAAGGATCGGGGCCCGCGCACCGGCCGCCAGCCGGCGCAGGAAACCGTCGAAGGTCTCCAGATCCTTCAGCGGGGTCCAGATGGTCACGACGGCGCTCGGATCGGCCGTCACGATCGCCGCCGCCGCATCGGCGGCCCGGTGATAGTCGTCCGGTCGCTCATAGGGCGGATCAATCAGGACCAGTGGCCCCCGTATTGACCGCGCGGCGGCGACGGCCAGGTCATAGCCGTCGCCGACCTCGCCCCGCGCTGCAGCAAACCCGTCGAGGCTCTCGGCCAGCTGTCCGGCGACCCCTTCGCGCAGTTCGAAGCCGAGGTAGCGACCTTCGGCCCGCAACGCCCGCGCGATCAGCACCGGCGAGCCCGGATAGAACCGCGCGCCGCCGCCCGGGTTCAGTGCCGTGACCTCGGCCGCCAGCGCCTCGATCAGGGGTGGCCGGTTTGCCGCCGTCATCAACCGCTCGACGCCTGCCTCGGCCTCGCGCGAGCGCGTCGCATCCCCGGTCAGGTCGTACAGCCCTGCCCCGGCGTGGGTGTCCAGCACCGTTACGGGCCGGGCCGCCTGCCGTGCCTCCAGCAGCCACAGCACGAGGGCATGCTTGACCAGGTCAGCGAAGTTTCCGGCGTGGAAGCTGTGGCGATAGTTCATGTCGCTCCGTCCCCTTCACGACGCCTTGGGTCAAGAGGAACCGGGGACACGCAAGCGACGTTCGCCGTCCATGATCCAGACCTTCGCCTGATGCCCGACGGCAGCCCCATCTTCTACAGCGCCGCCGAAGTGCCCCCGGGGCTCACCTGGAGCAGCGACCAGCTTCCCGGCCTGACCCGCATGAGGGCGGGCAAAGGCGTGTCCATTCGAAGCGCGGACGGCAAGGTTGTCCGGGACAGGGCGGTGCTCGACCGCATCCGGATGCTGGCCATTCCCCCGGCCTGGACCGACGTCTGGATCTGCCCGCGCGCCAGCGGCCACATCCAGGCCACCGGGCGCGACGTGAAGGGACGCAAACAATACCGTTATCACGACGACTGGAGCCGCCAGCGGTCAGAGAACAAGTTCGACCGGCTGCCCGCCTTCGCCCGGGCCCTGCCGAAGCTGCGGGCCAGGGTGGAGGCCGACCTCGGCCTTCGCGGTCCGAGCCGCGACAAGGTGCTGGCCACCGTGGTCCGCCTGCTGGAGATCACCCTGATCCGCGTCGGCAACCGCGAATATGCCCGCACCAACCGAAGCTACGGCCTGACCACCCTGCACAAGCGTCATCTGGAGGTCGACGGTGCCGCTCTCAGCTTCACCTTCCGGGGCAAGAGCGGCGTGGACCATCAGGTCAGCGTCCGCGACCGTCGCCTCGCCGTTGTCCTCCGTGCCCTGCAGGACCTGCCGGGCCAGCAGGTTTTTAAATACCGCAATGCCAAAGGCGACCTCTGTCCGGTCACCTCCGACGACGTCAATGGCTACATTCGCGAGGCCATGGGCGATCCGTTCTCGGCCAAGGACTTCCGGACCTGGGCCGGCACGGTGTCGGCCGCCCGCGCCCTGCGCGATACGGAGCCGCCCGCCTCCCCGACCGACGTGAAGCGCAAGCTGACGGTCTGCGTCAAGGCGGTGGCCGACCTCCTGGGCAACACCCCGACGGTGTGCCGCGCCTCCTATGTCCACCCGGCGGTGTTCGCTCTTTACCACAGCGGACGGATCGGAGAGGCCCTGCCCGGCTCGGACACCGAGGGGTTCGAGGCCGCGTTGATCCGGGTCCTCAGATCACCGTCATAGTCCGCCGGAGCCTTGACTGCGGTCGAAGGACCTGAGAGGCGGATCGATGGCCCGGGTCGTCCGGAGCCGAACCTGATCATCCCTGCTCCGGATCGCTGTTTATGACCCCTCCCGAGGATGCACCGCGAGGCAGCAAGTTCCGTCGGCAATATGAAAGGACGCGGGGATATTTCGAGGCCTTCGACCCGGACAAGGCAAAGGTCATCCTCAATACCCTGTTCTCCGTCTATCCGATCGCCTTCGAGAGGCCTGAAAACCAGAAGCGTGTGCGCGACGCCTACCGGGATATGGCCAGGCCGCTCAGCCTGTTCGACCTGAACATGATGCGGCTGTCTCAAAGGTCCGGAGCGACCAAGGTCGCGATCTGCTGCATGCCCAAGTCGGGCTCGACCTTCATCCAGACGTCGCTCTCCCGGCTTGATCAGGCGAAGTTCGAGATCGGCTATCTACACACGCCCTATATGAGCTCCGACTTCGTGGACGGCCTCAGCCGCGAGCACGAAATCGACGAACTGGCGCTGCTGATGCTGGAGTTGCGCCGGATAAACTGGGTCGCCCACATGCACACCAAGTGGACGCCCTACACCGAGAAAGTGTTTCGATCCTACGGCATCCGGCCGATCATCACCTTCCGCAACATCTTCGACTGCCTCGTCAGCATGGACGACATGCTCATGAAAAGGCAGGTCGACGGCTTCCCGATGATCCGCCTGCCCAAGGCCTATCTCCAGATGGCCGAGGCTGACCGGCTGTCGTTCCTGACAGCTTACGCCGGGCCCTGGTACATCGACTACGTCGTTTCCTGGGACCGGTGTCGCCTGAAGACGCTGCGCCTCGACTACGATCGGGACGTGCTCGGCTTCGGACCACAAACCGCTCTGGCCATCCGCGACCACCTCGGGCTGGACGTCGATCTCGACACGATGATGACGGCGTTCGATCTGTCTGATCAGGATCGACAGAAAACGGCACGATTGAACAAGGCGATCAGCGGTCGGGGCGAAGCCATCCCTGCCGCTGCCCGCGACGGCTTGATGCGTTTAGCCGACGTCTATCGCGACGAGGTGGACTTCACCGGCCTGTTGTAGCGATCAGGCCCGCGACCAGAATCCCAGCGTCGGGGTCCCTATCGGCGATCCTGCCTCCCCGACCCGGGCCAGGATCAGATCCCGAAAGGCGTCGGCCGGCGCGTCGCCGCGCAACAGCCGCAGCGACTTGATGATCCGGGTGATACTCAGATGGTTGTGATCGCTGGCCGTCAGCCAGTGCCCGTTCCTCAGATAGAAAATCGCCATCCGGTCGGTCGCTGCCGCCAGCGCCGCCTCGGCGTGCCCCGAGTCCCGGATCGCCTCCACGTCCCCGGCCGTCAGGGTGGGCGCGTGCGGATTGGCACCGGACCGC
>JBBSCK010000041.1:0-20516 GCA_038250335.1 Caulobacterales bacterium | reverse complement strand
CTGTCCTCGACCGCCATGGTTCTGCCGGTGATGGCCGAACGCGGCCGGATGCGCGGTACCGTCGGCCGCTCGACCTTCGCGACGTTGCTGGCCCAGGATCTGGCGGTGGCCCCGATCCTGATCACCGTGACCGTGATCGGGGCCCTGTCGGCGACCGGCGGCGATCTGAGCCCCGGCGTCCTCGGCCCCGCACTCCTGACGCTTGCTCCTGCGGCGATCGGTCTCGCCCTGCTGGTGCTGGTTGGGCGGCTGGGCCTGCGCCCGCTGTTCCGGTCGGTGGCCAGGAGCCGCAAGACGTCCGGAGGTGGCCGTCAGGAACTGTTCGTCGCCCTGTGCCTGCTGGTCGTCGTCGGGTCCGGCGTTGCAGCCCAGGCCGTGGGTCTGTCCATGAGCCTCGGGGCCCTGATCGCAGGCCTCCTGCTCGCCGAAACCGAATATCGCCGCGAGATCGAGATCAACATCGAGCCCTTCAAGGGCCTGTTGCTGGGCGTCTTCTTCGTCGGCGTGGGCACGGGCCTCGATCTGGATGTCGTCGCCGCCGATCCGGCCCAGGTGTTCGGGCTCGCCCTGGGCATCACCGCGACCAAGGCGACCCTGATCTTCGGGCTGGCCCGCCTCTGGGGTCTGTCCGCGCGCGCCGCGATCGAGACCGCCCTCGTGCTGGGGCCGGCCGGTGAGTTCGCCTTCGTGATCATCAACACCAGCCTGGTCGAGGGCGTGGTCGCACCCGCCTTCACCCAAGGCGTGCTGGTGGCGGCCACCATCAGCATGTTCACCATTCCGCTGCTGGCGATGCTGGGCCAGCGGCTTGGCCGGCCGGATGCGACACCGGCCGTCGCTGAGCCGCTGCCCGAGAGCACGCCGCGTGAGGCTGCGGTGCTGATCGTGGGCTTCGGCCGGGTCGGCCGGCTGGTCGCCGAGATGCTGGCCGAACACGGTCAGAGCTTCATCGTCGTGGACACGGACCCGGCCGCCGTGGCCGCCGGCCGCCGCGACGGATACGACGTTTCCTATGGAGACGCGGGCCGGCCGGAAATGCTCTCGCTTTGCGGCATCGGCACTGCCCGTGCGCTCGTGGTCACGATGGACGCCCCGACCAAGGTCGATGAAGTGGTGGTCGCAGCGCGTGCCCTTCGAGAGGACATTATCCTGATCGCGCGCGCGCGCGACGACCGGCATGCGGCGCGGCTCTATGCCCTCGGCGTAACCGATGCGGTCCCCGAAACGACCGAGGCCAGTCTGCAGCTGGCCGAGAACGTCCTCGTCGATCTGGGCCTGCCCATGGGTCTGGTTCTGGCCTCGATCCACGAACGCCGCGACCAGTTCCGGGCTGTGTTCCAGGCCGCCGTGCCCAAGGAGAGGCTCGGCCGGCCGACGCGGGCGCTGCGGGCCAGCCCGCGTCCTTAACCAGATTCACGACCCATTTTGGTCATCGTTGCGTGATGAAAGCGGCGACCTTCCTTGGTTTGGGGCTTTTGAACAGCCCATCGTGCGCGTCGGCTGGCCGGCGCGCACATTCCGGTCACAGCCTCTTTCTGTCCACCCTCCCCTTCGCGGGCTTACCCGTGAAGCGTCAGTCACAGAGTATCCGTGTTCATGCGTGAGTCCGCGTCGGCCGTATCTCCGGCCACCCCCGAAGCCCAGGGAGAGCCCCGGCTGAACCGCCGTCAGGCCGCCAAGGTTCGAACCCGTCAGAAGGTTCTGGACGCGGCGCGAGGCCTGTTCGCCGAGCGCGGCTATGAGCCGGCCACGATCCGCGACATCGCCAAGGGTGCGGGCATGTCGACAGGCGCGGTGTTCGCCAATTTCCAGGACAAGGCCGAGCTGTTTGAGGCCGTCCTGACCGAGGACATGGCCGGCCTGGCTGATGTAATGAGGAATGGTGCCGGCGACGGCGCGATGCGCGACCGTCTGGTGAACGCCCTGACGGCCGGCTATCACGGCTCCATCGATCAGCTGCCGCTGTTTCAGGCCATCGTCGCCCGGTCCTGGTTCCAGCCCGTCGCCGCCGAGACGCGTCAGCGCGAAGCCACCCTTGGTCTGACCCAGGTCATTTCGGACATCCTGCGGGCGGGCATCGGCGCGGGTGAACTGAAGCAGGATGCCGATGTCGCCCTGCTGACTGAACTGACATGGGACGCCTATCTTTCGAACTACCGGCGCGCCGCCTATGACGGCTGGACCGTGGACCAGCTGGCGGGCCACATCGCGCGCCAGGTTGATACGCTTCTGGCGGGCGTCAGGACCGGCAAGTGAACTGCGGCGAGCCCCGCTAGCTCTTCCATTTCAGGATGGCCGGCTGGACCGGATTTGAGAAGTCGCGCCCCTCGGCGCGGCTTTTCGACCATTCACGCTTCAGCTGCTGATACCATTTGGCCTGTTTGTCGGCGTCGTCGATCCAGATCAGGGCGGGGTCGTAGCGCAGCCCCTCATTCTGCAGGTTCACCATGCCGCCGTCCTGTTTCAGGAAGGCGACGACGCCCATCCGCAGGAAGGGTTTGGCGACGCCGAACACCCAGTGGTCGGACCAGAATATCTGGGTGATCCGCGTCTTCGTCTCCGTGACGGGCGTCAGGCAGGTCAGGGCCAGAACCTGTTTGCCGCCCACCAGGATGTGCTCCCAGCGATAGCCGGGCAGGCGGAAGGTGATCTCGGTCGCCGGTGCCCCTCCAAGGATCCTGTAGGCGCGGCTGTTCGACGAGGGCGCGTGCCGCACCATGGCGAAGCCCAGTTCGCGCGGCTCGAAGGCCTTGGCCTTCTCGTGCATCGACTGTTTCGACCGCCACCACCACTGCTGATGGACATAGGGGCCGTGGGCCGGGTCCATCAGGCCGACCACCGCGTGGTCGATGTGGCTGTCGAAATCCATCGCCTCGACCAGCTTGGCCTCACCGCCGACGACGCCGGGGAAGGTCGGGGGCGGATGGTCCGGCTCGGCCTCCGAGCGCGGGTCGGCGCGCAGATAGACAAACACCATCCCCTGGCTCTCGACCACCGGATAGGACCGGACCCGGATGCGCCCGGCTTCATAGGGCTGGTCGTCGACAAGGGACGGGATGGCGACGCAGACGCCGTCGGTGCGGAAGCGCCAGCCGTGGTAAGGGCATTCGACCGTTTCGGGCTCGCCGGGCTTGTGGACCAGTCGACCGGCTGACAGGGGTGCCGCGCGGTGCGGGCAGATGTCGCGCATCGCATAGACCTGTCCGTCTCGGCGGCGTCCGATCAGCACCGGCTCGCCGAGCAACTCGTATCGCTTCAGCGACGCCTTGGTCACGTCACGGGACAGGGAACAGAAGTACCAGGTGTCCAGCACGAACCCCTTGCCGAAGGTGGCGGGCGGCGGCCCCGATCTGTGCTTGGCTTCGGGCGCGATGGGCGGGCTTTCGGCGGGTGTCATGATCCGATGATAGAGGCTGGTTTCACTTTCGTCATTGTCCGGCGGAGGTCGTCGCGGCAGGTTGCGTCCTGCATCCGGTTACACGACCAGAGACCAGAGACCAGAACGCCGGATTGGTCCGGTGCCAGGAAACGAGACCATGAACAGCCAGATCCTCACCGGCGTCATCGCCGCCCTCGGCCTGGTGGCCAACTTCGCCCTGACCGCTTCCGCAACCGCGCAGGACGGCCACGGCGAGCACGCCGCGGACCATGGACACCACCACGCGAACTTCTCCTCCGACCGACTGCATGTCCGTGTGGACGGGCAGGCGGGGTCCGGTGTGCGCGACATCATCCTGATCCCCGGCCTCAGCTCCTCGCCCGAAGTCTGGGACGGCACGGTTCAGCATCTGGGCGCAGGATGGCGGGTCCACCGGGTCCATATCCAGGGCTTCGCCGGCGCGCCCGCCGAGGGTAATGCCGAGGGCCCGGTCGCCGCGCCGGCGGCCGAGGAGATCGCCCGCTACATCGCCGAAGCAGGTCTGAAAAAGCCGGCTGTCGTCGGCCACTCCATGGGCGGCACGATCGGCATGATGCTGGCCGCGCGCCACCCCGACGCCGTCGGTAAGCTGATGGTCGTGGACATGATCCCCTTCATGGGTGCCATGTTCGGCGGTCCGGGCGTGACGGCCGAGAGCGTCGCCCCCGTCGCGGATCAGGTCTATGCGGGGATGAACGCTGCCCCCGACGACCAGTACCAGGCGATGGCCGCTGCCAGCGTCTCGGGCATGGTCAACACCGCCGAAGCCCGCGCCGCGATCCTTGCGGACACGGCCGCCAGCGACCGGCGGGTCTCGACCAGCGCCTATCGCGAGCTGATCGTCACCGACCTGCGTCCCGAGCTGGCGCGGATCAGCGCCCCGACAGAGGTGCTGTATGTGAAGTTCAACGACCCGCGCATGACACCGGAGATCACCGACGAGATCTATCAGATGTCGTTCGCAACCCTGCCGGGGGTTGAGCTGAAGCGCATCAATGACAGCGCCCACTTCATCTTCATCGACCAGCCCCAGGCTTTCTATGCCGAACTGGACGCCTTCCTCGCCCAATGAGGGATCCGGTCGCGGAGGCCGCTGCCGACATCCTTGAGCTCTACGATCGAGGGGCCCCGGACCGGATCACGGTTCGGGCCCTGTTCTGACCGACACGGACAGTTCGACGCGTCGCGATGGAGGATCGTTAAGGCCCGCGCCATCGTTTCGGCCGAAAGCCCGATCACGCTGGCGTGAGGTCTTCACGCGCCGTTCACGGGAACGGCGTTTCTGTAGGACGCGTGACCGGCTATAGAGCCGGTTCAGGTCGAGGATTTAGATGGCGGGTCCGGGTCAGGGAGCGAGAGGTGGAGCGGGTGCGCAGCGCACACCGTTGCAGCGCTTCTTTTATTGGTCGGCCGTCCTCGCGGTCTGGGGAGCCATTTTTCTCGTTGTTTTCTTTGCCGTGTTTGCCCGTGGCCTGCCCGATACCTCGGCCCTCTACGATATCGATCGCCAGCCCTCGATCACCTATCTGGACCGCAACGGGGCTTTGATCGCCACACGAGGGTCGCAGCAGGCGCCGCCGGCCGATCTGGAGGCCCTGCCCGACTATGTGCCGGCCGCCTTCATCGCCATTGAGGACCGACGCTTCTACTGGCATCCCGGGTTCGATCCCATCGGCATGAGCCGGGCCATGGCCGCCAACATGCGCGCCGGCCGGATTGTCCAGGGCGGTTCGACGCTGACCCAGCAACTGGCCAAGAACCTGTTCCTGACGCCCGACCAGAACATTCGCCGCAAGGTGCAGGAGCTGATCCTGGCGGTCTGGCTGGAGCTGAAATTCTCCAAAAAAGAGATCCTCGCCCTATATTTGAACCGCGTCTATTTCGGTGCGGGAGCTTACGGGATCGAGGCGGCGTCGCAACGCTATTTCGACAAGGGGGCCAAGGACCTGACTGTCGGCGAGGCGGCCCTGCTGGCCGGGCTGCTCAAGGCACCGTCGCGCTATTCGCCGGTCTCGGAGGGCGAGCGTGCCGCGACGCGGGCGACCGTCGTGCTGGACGAGATGCAGCAGAGTGGCGTCATCACCCGCGAACAGCGCGCCGCCGCCGTGCTGGAGCCGGTTCGGGTCTCCCGCACACTGGCGACCCAGCATGCCCAGTATTTCATCGACTGGCTGGACAAGGAAATCCGTGGCCTGGTGGGCGAGCCGACCGAGGACATGGTTGTCGAGACGACCCTGGACCTGACCCTGCAGACGGCGGCCGAGCGCAATGTGCGCCGCATCCTGGACCGCGACGGGTCTCGCGGGGTCGAGCAGGCCGCCCTGGTGGCGCTGGACGGGGACGGGCGGGTGCGGGCGATGATCGGCGGTGCCTCCTATGCCGACAGCCAGTTCAACCGCGCCGTGGATGCGCGGCGTCAGGCGGGGTCGGCGTTCAAACCGTTCGTCTATCTGGCCGCCATGGAGGCCGGCTACACGCCGGAGACCCGGGTGGTCGATGAGCCGGTCCGGATCGGCAACTGGAGCCCGCGAAACTATGCCGGGACCTTTGCCGGACCCATGAGCCTGGCCAATGCGGTGGCCCAGTCGACCAATACCGTTGCCGCCTCTATCGCCGACCAGATCGGCCGTGACAGTGTCGCCCGCGCGGCGCGGCGGCTGGGGATTACCTCGCGCATCGGTCTGGAGCCGGCCATGGCGCTGGGCGCGGTGGAGGTTTCGCCGATCGACATGGCCACAGCCTATGACGCCTTCGCCAACGGCGGGCGCCGCGTAACGGCCTATGGCATCAGCCGGATCCGCACGCCCCAGGGCCGGGTGATCTATCAGCGCGGGACCCGCGACGCGGCGTCGGGTCAGGCGATCAACAATCCGGCCCTCTACTATATGAACCAGATGCTGCGCGGCGTGGTGAACGGCGGCACGGCACGGGCCGCCGCCATCTCCGGCCGCGACATCGCCGGCAAGACGGGCACCACTTCGGACTACAAAGACGCCTGGTTCGTCGGCTACACCGGCGGCTTCGTTACTGCCGTCTGGGTCGGCAAGGACGACAATACCGCAATGCGCGGCGTGACCGGCGGCGCGGCCCCTGCCGCCATCTGGAAGGGGTTCATGGAGGCAGCGCTGCCGCGCCTGAACGTCCAGCCCATCCCCAACGGTCCAGCGATGCCCGAGGGCTGGGTCGCGCCCGATCCGATCGGCGATCTTATGGGGGCGGTCCAGGACCCGTTCGGCGATTCGACCGTCATCGACGGCGTCGATCCCAACCAGGGCCAGCCCTACCAGACCGCCAGGCCCCAGGACGATCGCCCCGCCGCCGCCGAACCGGCCCGTCGTCGCGACGACTCGCCGGACCAGCGCCCCGAACCCGAGCCCGAACCGGAAAGACCGACCAGTCCACTGTTCTTCTAGGGCCCTTGTCTTCTAACGCCCCACGGCATGCAGCGCGGGGCCGTGATCGCGCAGCCAGGCACGGAACGGCCGGTGGTCGCCGACAAGGTCGTGAACCACGGCCCAGTAGGCCGGGCTGTGATTGGCGTGAACCAGATGCGCCACCTCGTGGGCGGCCAGATAGTCCAGCACCTCGGGCGGGGCCATGATGACGCGCCACGAATAGCGGATCGAACGCGACATCGGACTGCACGAACCCCAGCGCGAGGCCGGGTCGTTTAGGGTCAGGGTCACGGGGGCTTGGCCCAAGGCGCTGAGGTGGACCCCGGTCCGGGCCTGAAGCGCGTCTCTGGCGGCCCGCTTCAACAGGTTCACCACGCGCCGTGCGAAGGCCTCGCCCTCGCCACCCGACACGATCCGGTCGCCGTCCTGTCCCTTCACAAGCCGCGCGGCCCCCGCACCGCCGGCGGCTTCCAGCCGGACCGTCCCGCCGCAAAAGGGAATGACTGCCCCGGGTTGGAGAGGGGCTCCGGCGGGGCGCGCCGCCAGACGTTCGCAGATCCAGTTCGCCCGCGAACGCGCGAAGGCCACCGCGTCGGCTAGCTGCCGCTCGCTGGGGGCCACGGCCACGGCCTCCCCGGCCCTGCCGTCGATGCGGATCGAGATCCGCCGCGCGCGCGGATTGACCTTAAGCAGCAGGGCGACGCCGCCCTCAAGCGGCAGCCGCTGCCCGGTCCGGTACGGCACAGAGCTTTTCATTGGCGGCGATGAAATCCCGGGTGCGGGGGTAGATGTCCTCGCGGAACCGCCGCCCGTTGAAGACCCCGTAGTGGCCGACCTCCGGCTGAACGTAAAGCACTCGCCGGTCGTCAGGGATGGATGTGCACAATCCGTGCGCGGCCTGGGTCTGACCGACGCCGGAGATATCGTCCTTCGCACCCTCGACGGTCATCAGCCCGATATCGGTGATTTTCGTCAGATCCACCGGCACGCCGCGATGCTCCAGCAGGCCGCGGGGCAGCAGATGCGACTGGAACACGATGTCGATGGTCTGGAGATAGAACTCCTCGGTCAGGTCCAGCACCGACAGATATTCGTCGTAGAACTGTTCGTGCTTTTCCATCCCGTCGCCGTCGCCGGCGACAAGGTGGCGGAAATACTCCCGGTGAGCGTCGGTATGGCGCGCCTCGTTCATCGACATGAAGCTGTAGAGCTGGACGAAGCCCGGATAGACCTCCCGCCCGAACCCCGGATAGGGCCAGGGCACGGTGTGGATCATGTTGGACTGAAACCAGGCGAAGGGCTTGGCCTCCGCAAGTTGGTTGGTCGCGGTGGGCGACAGGCGGGCGTCGATCGGCGAGCCCATAAATGTCATGGAGGCGGGCCGGTTGGGATCGTTCTCGGCCGCCATGATCGCACCGGCGGCCAGCACCGGCGGGCCTGGCTGACAGACGCCCACGACGTGGGCC
The DNA here is from genome assembly GCA_038250335.1 of Caulobacterales bacterium. GTDB lineage: Bacteria > Pseudomonadota > Alphaproteobacteria > Caulobacterales > Caulobacteraceae > Brevundimonas. The sequence goes on along the minus strand of JBBSCK010000041.1, from coordinate 12,237 downwards.
CGCGGGCCGATCTGGGCCAGCATGGTGCGGACGTGGTCGATATAGTCATGGAAGTCGAACCGGCCTTCCAGCATCGGCACCTGACGGGCGTTGACCCAGTCGGTGACATAGACGTCGTGGTCCTGCAGGAAGGTCTCGACCGTGCCGCGCAGCAAGGTGGCATAGTGGCCTGACAAAGGGGCCACGATCAGCACGCTGGGGGCAGCAACGGGCTTTCCGGCGCGTTTCAGGTCGCCGATGTTGCGGGCGAACCGTACCAGCCGAACCCAGGGGCTTTGCCAGATGACCTGTTCGGTGGTGCGCACCGGCTTGTTGTCAATGGTGACGACGTCAAGACCCCAGGCGGGCTTGCCATAGCGGCGCGTGACGCTCTCGAACAGCTCGGCCGAGGCATAGGCGGTGCGGCCCACGGCAGTCCGGGACGCCGGATTGAAGGGCGAGGTCCAGAATTTCCGGGCGAACGATGCCCCGAGCCGGAAAGGCTGCGCCGACTGATAGGCGAGCTCGTGAATTGCGTAGAGCATGGCATCCTGTGATCGGCCCCCGCCGAAGCGGTCAAGCCAACATAGAACACGCTGCACTGCAAAAGGATTTAAATCGCCGGGGCCGCCTATCCCCGCGACATGATCCGCTGGATCAGCTGCGCGGACCGTTCCGGACCCAGGTCGTGGGCGAGCGCCGAGCGGAACTGGCCGTCAGGCCCCATGAGGTAGACGGTGAGGGAGTGGTTCATGGTGTAGCTGTCGCCCTCACCGACCTTTTCGAAATAGGCGCGGTAGGTCCGCGCGGCGTCGGCTACCTGTTCCTGCGTGCCGGTCAGGCCGATGACGCCGGGCGGGAAGCCGTCGGATGACAGATAGTCCTTCAACGCCCCGGGCGTGTCCCGCTCCGGATCAATGGAGATGAACACGATCTGCAGAGCGTCCGCAGCCGGACCCAGACGCTCTCGCGTGGCCTCCAGCGCCGTCAGGGTGGTGGGGCAGAAGTCGGGGCAGTAGGTAAACCCGAAGAAGACCAGGCTCCACTTGCCGTTCAGCAGGGTCTGATCGACGGCCTGACCGTCCTGGTTGACCAGCTGGAACGGCCCGCCGACCTGCGGCTGGCCCGTCGCAGTTCCTTCGGCGACCGCATCGGCGCGCTCACGGCTCGACACCACCATCACCGTAGCGGTGGCCAAGGCGGCGGCGATGGCGACACAGGCACCGGCAAACAACAGGATGGAACGGCGTGGCATCGTGTCTCTCGCAGATCGGGCCGACAGCGGCGCGCCGTCGGTCTATAGACCGTGTGTGAACCCGAGCGAAGCCAGCCTCACGTCGCAGCCCCCTCCGTCCGGAAACGGCTGGCGCAACCTGCCGCGTCGCAGTCGTGGCCTGCCGTTGCGGACCCTGATCATCCTCCGCTGGCTGGCGGTCCTGGGCCAGACGGCGACCGTCGTCGTGCTCGTCGGGATGCTGCATTTCCCCCTGCCCCTGTGGGAAGTGATGACCGTGATCGGGGCCAGTGTGGTCGTGAACCTGTCGGCCATGTCGCGACTGCGTCAGGCGGATGGCCCCCTCGCGGACGGACGCCAGACGGCGCTCCATCTGGGGTTCGACATCCTGCAGTTGTCGGCGCTTCTGGCCTTCACCGGCGGGCTGGAGAACCCGTTCTGCCTGCTGCTGGTCGCCCCCGTGACGGTGGCGGCCGCCTCCCTGCCGGGGCGGCAGGCCCTGACGCTTGGCCTTATGGTGCTGATCTCGACCACGGCCCTCTTCTTCTGGTCCATGCCGCTGCCGTGGGAGTCAGGGGCCGAACTGAACCTTCCGCCCCTGTACCGGTTCGGCATCGGGCTGGCGCTCATCACGGGCGTGGTCTTCACCTCCGCCTATGCTTGGCGCGTGGCGGCGGACGCCGAGAAGCTGGAGCTGGCGCTGGCGACGACCCAGGATGTGCTGCAACGCGAACAAAGGCTGGCGGCGCTGGGCGGACTGGCGGCGGCGGCGGCCCATGAACTGGGCACGCCGCTGGCGACCATCCAGGTGGTGGCCAAGGAACTGCTGCGCGCCTCTCCGCCCGACGGACCGATCGCCGAGGATGCCCGGCTGATGCTGCTCCAGGCCGATCGCTGCCGCGAGATCCTGAAACGTCTGTCCCAACGGCCGGAGGACGGCGACGAACTCTATACAGAGGTCGGCATGAAAGCCCTGTTGAACGAGGTCGTGGACCCGCATCTTGGCTTCGACCTCGACATTGCGGTCGGGGTCCGAACGCCGCCCGGCATGGCCGAGCCCCAGGTGAAACGCCTCGCCGAGGTTATTCACGGCCTTTCGGCCCTGGTCGAGAATGCGGCCGACTTTGCGGCGACCCGGGTTCGGGTCCAGGGCACCGCCGACGGCCAGTGGATCACCATTGAGGTACTGGATGACGGGCCGGGCTTCGCGCCCGATATCCTGCCCCGCCTCGGCGAGCCCTATGTGACCAGCCGTCCGCACGGCAAGGCACGCCAGGCCCTCGCCGCACAGATCGCAGCGGCTGCCCGTTCGCCCCGCAAGGGCAAGGGTGGCGGCCCGCCCCCGCCGGCCCTTGTCATGGATCCGGAAGTCATCCCCAGCCAAGGCGGCATGGGTCTGGGCTTCTTCATCGCCCGCACCCTTCTGGAGCGAACTGGAGGCCAGGTCATGGTCGGTCAGGGCGACGGTGGCCCCGGGTCCAATCGCGGTGCACGGGTGACCGTCCGCTGGCAGCGCCGCTCGCTGGAAGCCTGACACCCGGCTCGCGTGGATGCGCTCCATCGCCGCACCGCTTGACCGTTGCCGTGCGGAAGCCGATCTGGGGGCAGGGAGAAACTCGCCATGCCGACCACCGCCGCCACAATGGAAGATCGTATCGCCGCGCTCGAGGATCGATCGCTGTTGCTGCTTGATGATGACCAGGCCCTGCGAACCCGGCTGGGACGGGCGCTCGAATCGCGCGGCTTTCAGGTGACGACCGTGGCCTCAGTGGGCGAGGCAACCGAAGCGCTGAGGGCGCATCAGCCGGCTTTCGCGGTGCTGGACATGCGGCTGGAGGACGGCAACGGCCTGAAGGTCGTCGAAGCCATCCGGGAACGCCGCAGCGACGCCCGCATCGTCATGCTGACCGGATACGGGGCCATCGCCACGGCGGTCGCTGCGGTCAAGGCGGGGGCGGTCGACTATCTGTCCAAGCCTGCTGACGCCGACGACGTGGTCAAGGCCCTGCTCGCCACCGGCGATGCGCCCGAACCCCCCGACAATCCCATGAGCGCCGATCGGGTGCGCTGGGAGCATATCCAGCGGGTCTATGAACTGTGCGACCATAATGTCTCGGAGACCGCGCGCCGCCTCGGCATGCACCGCCGTACCCTTCAGCGCATCCTGGCCAAGCGCGCACCGCGCTAGGGCCTGAGCGTCCGCAGGGCTGCGAGCCGCCCGAAGGCCAGGGTCAATGCCTTGCGCCGCGGGGGTGCCAGGGTCGCTAACGGCGCGACCCGCACGACCGCACCGCCGAAGCTATCGGCCACGATCAGGCCCGGCTCGTCGGGCAGTATGCTCTGCGGGAACTCCGGAGCGACGGCGAAATAGAAGGCGTCGCAGAACGGCGCGTATTCGGGCCATTTGCGGTCGACGCGGTAGTCCGCGATCCCGGATTTCACTTCGCAGATGACAATGTCGCCCCGCCGGCCCAGGGCCATGATGTCGGCACGCCGGCCATTGGGCAGACCCACTTCCAGCAGCGGCGCATAGCCCATGTCGCCCAGCAGGCGGGCGGCCCCCCGTGTGACGCCAAGGGTGGTCTCGGGACGGCTGAAGACGAGCTCGAGGTGAACGGCGGCGGGCATATAGCTTTATGTTCCGGTTTCGTTCCGGCTTCAAGCCTTGCGGCGGCGTACGGGTGCCAGCCCTGGGCCTACAGCCCGGTCTGAACGGCCCCGATCGTATCGAACCCGAGAGCCTGCGCCCGCTCCAGGGTCAACGACCGCGCCGCTGTGGACGGTGTCTGGCTCCGGTGCCAGATCCACCAGTTCGACCTGTCCGGCAGGCCCATGATGGCCCAGCTGTAGTCCGGCGCATGGTCCCAGACCCAGTATTGCTGTGACGCCAGCCCGCCGAAACTGAGCAGTCCGCCGAGGCTGAACCGGAAACGGGCGTTGGTGGTTGTGTCCGTGACCCGGGCGTTGGCGCGCAGGGTCTCGACCCGGCCGTCGCGCCGGCGCGTGCAGGTCACTGCGATGGCGTAGCGGTCGGGCCGGGATGCCGGCGTGAAGTCGATCTGGGCCCGGCTGCACTCACCCTGCATGCCGTTCGGATTCCGGGCGATCTCGAACCAGCGGCCGTCGAACTGGCTCAGGCTGACATTCGTGGCCTGGGCCGCAGCCGGAGCTGCCAGGGCGCTCGCGGCGAGGGCAGCGAGGGCGACGAGGCGTTGATCGATCATGGGCCTGCGGGTCTCCGGTGCGCCGAGTTACGGTCCGGGGCCCCGGATGGTTGCCTCAGGTCCCTCTTCGGGTGCGCCAGGCCGCGCGGGACTGGCCCCAGCGATCGACCGGATAGGCCTCGAACGGTGCCGGCAGGCGCCCCGGGCCGAGGTTCGTCGACCCAAGGGCCACAGCCAGTCTTTGCGACGGCTTGTTCTCGGGATCGATGCAGTGGATGACCTCAGACCAGTCCAGCACATTGAAGGCATAGTCGATGGTGGCGGTCGCCGCCTCCAGCCCGAACCCCTTGCCCTGGGCCTCCGGGTGCAGCCCCCAGCCGACCTCTGTCCCCGGCCAGCCCAGCGGCGTCCACGGCCCGACCCGCCCCAGCCAGCGACCGCTGTCGCGCTCGATGAGCGAAAACATCGCCACCCCGGTCAGGCTCCAGGCCCCGGCCATGGTCATGAAGCCCCGCCAGGCGGTCTCGGCGCTCATCGGCCCGCCAATGAAGCGCGACGCGTCAGGATCGGCCATCAACTCGGCCCACCGGGGAAAATCCTCCATCGCGGGAGGCCGCAGGATCAGCCGCTCGGTCTGCAGGATCGGTCCCGTGGGCGACGCGAGGAGACTCACAGCGGATACTCCCGTTCCAGTTCGTAGTGACTGCCGTCCTCGCTCAGGACACTGGAGTACAGGCCGAAGCGATCGACCGGGACCGGCGGCGAATGCAGCAGGTTGTGCCCCGTGATCCAGGCCCCGATCCGGTCCGGATTGGTCTGTGTCTTCAGATAGGCCAGGGTCAGGTGCGGGCGATAGACGCGGGGCTCCAGGCGCAGGCCAGCTCGGTCCGCCGCCGACCGGCACCGGCCGGCCAGGACGGTCAACCGCGCGTTCGGCGCAACGCCCGCCCACAGGGTGTGGCTGCGGTGGGGGTCGCCGAACGCGCCCACGCCCTGCAGTTCGAGGTCGAACCGCCCGCCCTGAATCCGCGCCAGCTCGGCTGCCAGATCGTCGGCCCGTCGCTCATCCACCTCGCCATAGAAGGCGAGGGTCACATGAAGCGCCTCGGCCGGCCGCCAGCGCGCCCCGGGCAGGCCAGTCTGGCGCCGGGCCAGGGTTTCGGCCAGGTCGAAAGGGATCGGAATGGCCGTGAACAGGCGCAGCATGCGACCGCTCGTAGCGGTTGGGAGACGCTGCGAAAAGCCGGGGCAACCCCTGCGACGCCTCTTCCCTTGCGTAATCGCGCGCGCACCACGATATTTCCCTCAACGGCTGCGGGTTTTTCCATGGCCACAAAGGGAGAAGGCACTCGCGATGAGCGACTTCAGAAACGGTTTCTCGACCCCGGCGCCCGCCCAGGCCGACATGGCCGTGGACACCGGATTGCGCAGCTTCATGCTGGGCGTCTACAACAAGCTGGCCCTGGGCCTGGTGGTCGCCGGTGCGCTCGCCTACGCGACCGGCAACGTTCCGGCGGTGCAGCAGTTGCTGTTCTCTGTCTCTGCGGACGGCCGCGTCGGGATGACGGTTCTGGGCATGGTCGTCCAGTTCCTGCCGCTGGTGCTGCTGTTTGGCTCCATGTTCTTCATGAAGAATCCCACGGCAGGCGGGGTGAACATCCTGTACTGGGCTGTTGTCGCCTCGATCGGCGCGGGCATGGGCTTGCTGTTCCTGCGCTACACGGGAGAATCGCTGGCCTCGACCTTCTTTGTGACGGCTGCCTCGTTCGGCGCGCTGAGCCTGGTGGGCTACACGACCAAGAAGGACCTGACCGCGATGGGCTCGTTCCTGATCATGGGCGTGATCGGCCTGATCATCGCTTCGGTCGTGAACATTTTCATGCAGTCGGGCACGCTCTATCTGATCATCTCGGGTCTGGGCGTGCTGATCTTCGCAGGCCTGATCGCCTTCGACACCCAGCGTCTGAAGATGACCTACTACCAGCTGGGCGGCGACCGTGCGGCGATGGGTGTGGCGACCGGCTTCGGCGCATTGAGCCTGTTCATCAACTTCGTGAACCTGTTCCAGTTCTTGCTGGCCTTCATGGGCGGCAACCGCAACTGAGGTCCCCATTGACCGGCCGACCAGGAGCCCCGGGAGCGATCCCGGGGCTCGTTTCGTGACGGGTGGCTGGTGATGGGTAACGGAGAATCTCAAGGGGCGGGCGACGACCAGTCACCTCGCCACCAGCCGCCAGCCACCCCTACTCCACGACCTGAAACCTGCGGCTGTCGAAGACGCGCAGCACCTGGGTGAGTTCGCGGCCGCGTTTCAGCACCACGCCGCCATCTCCGATCACCGACCACTGGCCCTGGCGGGTCTGCAGGGCCGGGCGTTTTTCGATCCGGTAGGCTGGCGCATCGCCCGAGCGACGGAAGACGGCGAACTCCGCCGAGTCCCTGCCACCGACCATGGCGTAGTCGCGCCATTCCGCCTGGGCCACCATCCGTCCGTAGATCCTGAGGATGAGCTGCAGTTCGCTGCGCTCGAAAAACACGGACCCGCCCGGCGGGCCCGCATCGCCGGCGGAGGGTGGCGGGGGATCAAAACTCATCGTCTCAATCTAGGCACCGCGTCGGCAAACGCCAGCGGCCGGGGCCCGCCGCTGCAGAATTGCGACAGGGCCATGAAATGGCCCTGTTTCGGTCCCGCGCCAGCCTGTTTGGGAAGCGAGAAACCCAGTGTCGGCCTGACGGAGTTCGGAAGTATCCGGATCCTGAACAGCCCCCCCAGCCCCCCTGGATGTTTCCACGAAGGGCTCCGCCGGGCCGACGCTTCCTCCAAAGCGAGACGCCCGTCCTGCCTCCCTCCCCCCGATGGCACGGCGGGCGTTTTGCTGTCCGGAGCTCAGAGCCGGGCTCAGCCGAGCGGAAATCAGTCCGGGGCCGACAGGACCACGGTGACCGGGGTGTCTTCCCCGGCGTTCAGAAGCGTCAGGGTCGCACCGGTTCCGCCGAGCAGGGAACGACCCAGTTCGGCGATGGAAGCGACCGGAAGGCCATCGACGGCCGTCACCAGATCGCCGGCCACCAGTCCCTGACGCGCCGCCACGGAACCGCCCTCGACCGCCGTAACCAGCACACCTGCGGCCTCTGCCCGGCTGTCGGTCGGCTTCAGCTCGCGGAAATTGGCCCCGTAGGCCTCCACCGCGTTGATCCCCACCTGGACCGCTGCCGTCGACAGCAGTTCCACATTGACCGTAGTCGCCGTCTCCTGGCCATTGCGAATATAGACCAGGGTGACCGGCGTTCCCGGCGGGGCCACCCCGACCGTCGCCTGTACCGAGCCCGCATTGGCGACCGGCCGGTTCTGGACCCGTGTGATGATGTCTCCCCGCATCAGACCGGCGCGTTCTGCCGGCGAGCCGGGCGCGACGTCCTCGACCACGGCACCCCGCACGAAGCTGAGCCCCTTCTCGACCGCGCGATCGGCGGTCAGCGAACCCAGCGTAGCCCCGATGCGGCCCCGGGTGACCTCGCCGGTCGTACGCAGTTGATCGACGACGAACAGCAGGATGCGGGTCGGGACGGCAAAGGCGATGCCGTCATTGCCGCCGCCCATGCCACCGGACAGGATCGAGGTGTTGATCCCGATCAGCCGCCCGCGACTGTCCAGCAGCGGACCGCCCGAATTGCCCGAGTTCACGGCCGCGTCGGTCTGGATGTAGTCATCGACCGCATCGCCCATGCCCGACCGACCGAGGCCCGAGATGACCCCCATGGTCAGGGTCTGGTCCAGCCCCAAGGGATAGCCGACCGCAAAGGCCAGATCCCCTGTGCGCAGGGTGTCGGAATCCACCATCTCGACCTCGGACAGGCCCGAAGCCTCGATCCGAAGCACGGCGATGTCGGTCGCCTTGTCCGCCCCGATCAGGGTGGCGTCCACCAGTCGGCCGTCGCTCATGTCGACGCGGAATTTCTGGCCGCCCTCAATGACATGATGGTTGGTGACGATGATGCCCTCCGCGGCGTCGATGATCACGCCGGATCCGCTCGACACGGCGACGGGCTCGGTCTGGCCGGTGGTCGGGCCGCCGGACACGCCCAGGGTCGTGACCTGGACCACGGCGGGCAGGGATCGTTCCAGCCCGGTGGCGAAGCTGAACACGCCGCGCCGGCTGTCATAGGGAAACGGGTAGTCGCCGGCCGCTGTCTGGGCCGCAACGCCCTGGGCCGATAAGCCCAGCAGCATCAGGGCGAGGGCCGTGCCGGTCAGGAAGTTCGAGCGCGTCATCAGCGGGATGTCCTTGTCTGGGGTGCAGGCTAGCGCGAGAACCTCGCGGTGACGATGGCCCCGGGTCCGGCGTCATCAATCGTCATTCGCCCGCCGTGCCGGCGCAGGATGGCGCGGACGAAGGCCAGGCCCATGCCGTGGCTGTCCGCCCCTGCAGCGGGTTTGGCCGGCGAACCGGTGTCTGTCATTCCAGGCCCCTGATCGGAAACCGAAAGCGCCGGACCATCGCCGTCATCCCAGGCACGGATCAGGATCCGGCCGCCGTCGGGCGAGAATTTGACCGCGTTGTCGACCAGGTTGGCGACCGCACGCTGAAGCAGGGAGCGCACGCCCAGAACGGACACTGGCGCGCCCTCGGCAACGATCTCGATGGCCCGGATCTCTGCGATGGGCTGGTAAAGTTCCACGGCCGCTGCGGCCAGCAGGTCCAGCCGGACACTTTCGAACAGCCAGGCCTCGCCATCGCGCAGGGCCATCGCCTCGTTCATGGCGCGGGTGATATCGCGCAGGTCCTGGCCCGCTTCCTCGCCCAGCCGGGCCCGCTCAACCGGGTCGTCCGTCTCCATGAGCTTGTCCAGTCGGGCCGACGCCCTGGCCAGGGGAGTGCGGAAATCGTGCGCCAGCTGGTCGGCCGAATCCCGCAGCCAGCTGAGCAACTCTTCCAGCCGGTCCAGGGTCTGGTTGACCTGGCTGGACAGCTCGCTGAGCTCGGGGGCGAGGGCCACGTTCGGGGCCCGTCGCGAGAAATCCCCGACGGCCGCGCGGTCGAGGGCGACGCTGACCTCGGCGATGGCGCTGGTCAGCCGTCGACGGGCGAAGGTCGCGGCGGCCAGGCCGGAGCCCAGAATGAGGATCCCGGTCAGGACCACGGACAGGACGGCCCAACGCCAGGCGGCTCCCGAGGGATCGACCACCCGGCCGACAACGATCGACAGAGGTCCGATGGGGCGTTTTACGACGATGACCTCAAACCCCCTCGCGGGGCACAGCTGGCCGGGTGACAGCCGAAGCAGGTAGACGCCAGGGCCCAGGTGGGCCTGACGTTCTGCCCGGGCCGTCTCCAGTGTCGCCAGTCCGGCCGGCTTGCCGACGGGGGCCCGGATAAAGCGGACACCGGCCCCTCCGCGACCCGTCCGACAGGTCTGTTCCAGGGTGGTGACGTCACGGCTGGGGCCGGCCTGGAAGGCGCTGAGAAAGGCCGACATATAGGCCGCGTCCCCCTCGCTCAGGGCGGCGGCGTCCATATTGGGGTCGGCGGGAAGCTTGGACGCCATGGCCCCGTAGTCGGCCAGAGCCGCGAGGGCCGCCTGCTGGCGCTGGTCGAGCCGCGCCGCCTGACCCGTGATCAGCAGGGAGCCGGTCAAGGCCACGGCCGCCATGACGGCCAGTCCTGCAGCGAGCTGGGTTGAGGTCCTGCGCCCGAGCCATGTCGCCAGACCCCCAAGCTGCAGGGTGCGCCAGATCGTCGCGATCCCGCTCAAGAGGCCAGCCCGGGGCGGGAGCCAGGCGGAGACCCGCGGACGCCTGTCCGGGTCACGCCCGGCCGGAGTCCAGATCGCGGAAGATCAGGCTCTGACTGCGGGCCGACACGATCAGGGGGTGCAGATCCTCACCCAGTTCAGGGGCCTGCTCCTTGAGCCGCCGCCGCAGGGCGCTGATGCGGGCATCGATGATGTTGACGAAATTGTCGGGCAGGAAGGTCCACTCGATCCAGCATCGGTCCCAGAGCATGGCCTTGGTGACCGGCTGGCCGCGCGCGGTCATCAGTTCGGACACGATGGCGAACTCGAGCGGCGACAGGTCGATCAGCCGCTCGGTATCCCCGACCCTCAGTTTCAGCGTCCGGGCCCCCGGTGAAAGCCTGAAGGGCCCGTTGACCAGATCGGCATTGGCCGGCCTGGCGCGCCGGGCGGCCCGCCTGAGCTGCGCAGCGACGCGGGCCAGCAGCTCCTCGTCACCAACCGGTTTGGACAGATAGTCGTCGGCCCCGCCCAGGAGCCCCTCGACCCGCTGGCGCTCCCCCGTCAGGGCGGTCAGCAGCAGCGCGGGTGCGTCGCTGGACGGGCTGGAGCCGGCACGCAGCCGCTTCAGGGTCTCCAGGCCGTCCAGGCCCTTGGTCATCCGGTCAAGGATCAGCACATCATAGCAGTGGGCGTTTGCCATCTCCAGCGCGGCCTCACCCGCATCGACCCGGTCGACCGCCTCAAAGCCGGCCCGCAGCAGACGATCGACGACATGATCCGCCAGCGCCGGGTCGTCTTCCAGCAACAGGGCGCGGCGCCCTGCAAACACCCCGGCCAGCGCCGCGAAGGGATCGGGCCCGGCCCCCGTGTCGATATCGATTGTTGTCATCGGTCCGTCCCCGGCATGCTTCTACGATAGGGCCCTGATACCGAATCGCAACGTTGCGCAGAATGATCGTTCCTGATCGCAACGGGCCAGAGATCTGGTCGTTCTGCCTGCTCAACCTGGAGATCTTTCATGCGTCGTACTTCACTCGTCGTGCTAGCCGGCCTTGCCTTGACAGCCTGCCAGACGGCACCGGCTGCAGATGCCGGGTTTCTGAGCCGCTACGACGGGCTGGTCACGCGCGAGGACACGATCCGGGCCTCCATCCGCCAGCGCCGTGACGAGACGGAAGCGGCGGGGATCGAGCGTCTGTTCCTCGATCCCGCCGTTCTCGTGGGCGCCGCAGGCGCGGGTCTGAGCGAGGCGGAAAGAGCCCAGGTGCTGCGCGAGGTGGATCGCCAGATCTGCTATGAAGTCAGCGAACGGTTCGACCTTGCCTCCACTGCGACAGGCGCGGCGCGCCTGCGGACCGGGGTGGTCGATATCCGCCCTACCGGCGCTGCCGGCTCCGGCGTTGCGGCGATTGCAAACATGCTCATCCCGGGTCCGGGTACGTTCCGGGTGCCCGGCACCACGGGCGGTCTGGCGGTCGAATCCGAACTGCTGGGAGCGGATGGCACCCAGATCGCGGCGCTCGCCTGGGCAAGGAACGCCAATACGCTCGGCACCGACTCGCCCTCCCTGTCCCGTGTCGGCGATGCCCTGCAGCTGGCCGAACCGCTGGGGGACGAGATCGGCGACACCATCTCGCCACCCGACCGGGCAGTCCGCGCCATCCCCACGCCCGACCCCTGCGCGCTGTTCGGGGCCCGGACCCAGCCCGTCGGTTTCGTGACGCGGCTGGTGACCGGGCTTTATGTGCCGGAGGTCAATACGGGTTCCGCGCCGGCGACTGAAGACAAGCCCCGGCCCTGAGCGCTCAAACCGTGAGCCGCCGCGCGTCGGGCGTTGGCACCCCTGGCTAGAACGCGCTCTGTCCTGTGATCGCCCGGCCCAGGATCAGGGCGTGGACGTCGTGGGCGCCTTCATAGGTGTTGACGGTCTCAAGGTTCGTGGCGTGGCGCATGACGTGCATCTCGCCGGTGATGCCGGCCCCACCGTGCATGTCGCGGGCCTCGCGGGCGATGGCCAGGGCCTTGCCGCAGTTGTTGCGCTTCATCATCGAGATGGCCTCGGGCACGAAGGCCCCGGTGTCCAGCAGCCGGCCCAGCGCCAGCGCGCCTTCGAAGCCCAGGGCG